>NZ_JAVRHS010000005.1:0-211517 GCF_031846435.1 Croceicoccus esteveae | reverse complement strand
GTCGTCCAAGGGCTGAACAGTGGGGGTCGCTGAAGCTGTCCGGAACACATTCATGGGCTGAATGAGACGCTCTGGGACCGCTTCCGGCGCGGGGCCGAGGGTTTGCCCGCCAAGCTATTCATCGGCCAGGCTGTTCATCAACAGCTCCTGCATCAAGGTCCACCGCACTGCCGGAGGCGTAAAAGGATAAGCTTTGCCTCATGCCATCAGCATCACCAAAGGCGGGAGGAACATCAGTCTTCATGCAATCTGCGACGAAAGGAGGCCGCCCCACGTCCTGCTCCTGACACCCGGCAAAACGCATGATGCCGGGTCACCATGCTGGCGATCGATGCCGCGCCGCCGTCGAAGTTTCTGACCGCTGACAAGGGTTGTGACAGCAACGCCTTGCGAAGCTGGCTCACCAAGCGAGGGACTGCACCTGTCATCCCTCAACGTCCAACCCGCACAATCCGAACCGGGCAGGACCGACAGATCTACCGCCAGCGCAACGTCGCCGAGCGCATGTTCTGCCGCTTCAAGAACTGGCGCCGGGTCGCCGACCGCTTCGATTGCAACATCAAGACCTTCATGGCAACCATCGTCATCGCAGCCTCCGTCACCTGATGGCTCTTGCGGCTCCGGAGCTTAAATCACCAAGGAGGTATGCTGACTGACATGGTATCCGATGTATTCCACATGATTCTCATGTTTCCCCAGTTCCAGCACTCCGTGTCCACCCACGCTATTGGCTTGCGACTCCCATCATCGGGCCAACCGCGCGGCAAGCAATGACGCGATGCGCTCCAATCCTGCTTGATCATCCTTGTCGAAGCGACCGAGCAGCGGGCTGTCACAATCAAGAACAGCGACGGTGTCGCGGTTGCTTACGATCGGCACCACGAGTTCTGATCGGCTGTTTGCATCACATGCAATATGCCCTTCAAACGCGTGCACGTCTGGCACGAGCACAGAGCGCTGCTGCAATGCAGCCATGCCACATACGCCTCTTCCCATGGGGATGCGAATGCATGCGGCCGATCCTTGAAACGGGCCCAGCACCAACTCCTCACCTGCAAGGCGGTAAAAGCCAGCCCAGTTGAGATCAGGAACGAACCCCCAGATCAATGCGGCCGTATTGGCCATGTTGGCGATCTGATCAGTTTCGCCATCGGTGATGGCGTCAACCGCTTCATACAATTCACGGTAAAGCAACGCCTTGTCGCTGCGGTCAGTCGGTCTCATTTCGAACATCTGCATCCTCTAACAAATCCCTGATCGGCTGGCCATTGCCCTTGAAAGGCCACTGGCCTATTTTGCCGGCATGAACCGACCAACCAGAAAGACGATGATTATCATCGTCGTCGTCATAGCAGTCATCGTGCTGATAGCGGCGTTGCTGCTGCGCCCGATGTTAGCGCAATACAGCGATGCGCAGCTGACCGGCCCCGACCCGGTCATTGCCGAGATAAAAACCAGTATTATCCCCACTGTCAATCTTGCCGAACCGATTGGCTGGAACGACAGCGAAGCGCCGGTTGCGACTGGCCCATTGCGCGTGAACCGCTTTGCGACAGGTCTGGCCCATCCACGCACGATGCTGACGCTCGCCAATGGTGATGTGCTTGTCGCTGAAACGAGCGGCCCTGCCGATAATGATGATGATGGGATATTCGGTTGGATCCGCGGCTGGATCATGGATCGGGTGGGGGCCGGGACCCCTTCTGCCGACCGCATCCGGTTATTGCGCGATGCCGATGGAGATGGGGTAGCGGAACTGTCAACTGTCCTGCTGGATGGTTTGAAGTCGCCGTTTGGCATGGCAATGCGGGATGAGCGGCTTCTGGTGGCGAATACCGATGCGGTTCTGTCCTTTCCCTACACCATGGGCGATCTGCAGATATCTGGGTCGCCTCACAAGCTGCTGGACCTGCCGGGAGCGGGCAATCACTGGGCGCGGAACATCTTGCTGAGCAAGGATGAGAAGCGTCTTTTCATCACGGTCGGCTCTGCCAGCAACATTGGTGAGAACGGTATGGCGGAGGAAAGCGGTAGAGCGGCCATCCATGAATACAATTTTGTGACAGGAGCAAGCCGGCAGTTTGCAGGCGGTCTGCGCAATCCCAATGGTCTTGCGCTGGAGCCGAGCAGCGGGGAACTGTGGACCAGCGTCAACGAGCGCGACATGCTGGGTCCCGACGTGCCGCTCGACTACCTCACCAATGTGCCCATTGGCGCGCAATATGGGTGGCCCTGGGTGTATTGGAAGGAATATGTCGACGAGCGCGTAGAAGCACCGATGCCGCAGTTCCTGACGGAATACACCCGGCGACCAGAATATGCGCTTGGCGCGCACACGGCGCCGCTGGGCCTGTTGTTTGCTGAGGGTGGTAATCTAGGTCCGCAGTTTTCCCGTGGAGCTTTTATTGCGCGACATGGCTCATGGAATCGCAAACCACCGTCAGGTTATGATGTCGTCTTTGTGCCTTTTGACGAGAGAGGAAATCCGGTCGGGGAAACGCCAGTGACGGTCCTCGGCGGCTTTCTGACAAAAGATCGGGACAAGGCGCGGGGGCGGCCGACATGGCTGGCCTGGGACAAGAACGGCGCCTTGCTGGTCAGCGACGACACTGCCGGAATCATCTGGCGGGTAAGCACTGGTCCTGAGCTCTCACGCTGAACGGTGGTGAGCAGGGATGCCGCTTTAATTGAGGCGTATCCCGGCGCGGCCCGCAATTTCAGTAATGAAATGACGCGCCACTCTGCCTGACCGCGCACCACGCCGCTGCGCCCATTCAAGCGCGTCCGCTTGACTCCAGAGCAAGTCATAATGGCTGGCGTAAGCCGCAACAATGGCAAGATAGGTGGCCTGATCGCAATTGTGAAAGCCGAGTGACAATCCAAACCGGTCAGCAAGCGCCAGAGCATCACTCACCATGTCAGCAGCGTTGATTGGATCATTCTGATCAGCACTGACGCGGTTAACGATCGCGCGCCGATTGGTGGTCACGGCGAGCCGCACATTGTCCGGACGAGCCGCGATCCCGCCGTCAAGCAGCGATCTTAGTGCCCGCATCTGCTGATCCTTGCCGGCATCGAAGCCGAGATCATCAATGAACAGGATGAAGCGACGTTCAGTACGCCCAAGATGCTCAAGCAAGGTGTCAAGAGTTTGGAGCGCATCGCCAGCAAGCTGCACAAGCGCGACGTCATGCGACTGCGCCGCCAAGGCAGTGGCCGTTCGGACAAGCGCGGATTTGCCCATGCCGCGGGCGCCCCATAGCAACATGTCATGCGCGGCATCACCGCGTGCATGGCGGGCAACATTCTCGACCATGGTGTCACGCTGCCTGTCGATGCCACGCAAGAGATGCGCCGGCAATGCCTGCAGTTCGGCTACGGCCTTGAACTGGTCTCCCTTCCACAGAAATGCAGGACCAGCGTACAGGTCGGGCGCGGTCGCCTGTTCAGGAGCAAGCCGGTCTAATGCATCGGCTATCCGCTGCAGTGGGTCTGATCTTGCCTCGTTCATCGCCTGCTCTTTTCGTCTGTATTACCCGGCATCAGCCGTTTAGGGTCATAGGGTGATGATCGATGACGGAAAAGCACACAAGGTGAGGCCGCCAATTGCGTTTGCGGATGCTGATGGGCTGTTACAGGCAGCAGAAGTGCTTCGCGCCGGTGGTATTGTCGCAATGCCGACAGAAACCGTTTACGGACTTTGCGCAAGGGCAGATGATCCTGCTGCAGTTGCACGGATTTTCGCCGCCAAGGGCAGACCGTCGACCAATCCTCTGATCGTCCATGTCGCAAACAGAACGGCGGCAGCTGCCCTCGCGCACTTTGACATGCGGGCCGACGCACTTGCCGAACGTTTCTGGCCCGGCCCGCTGACGCTGGTCCTGTCAAGAAAAGCGGATTCGCATCTTGCCGAAGCGGTATCGGCCGGACTTGCCACAGTGGCACTGCGGTGTCCGTCTCATCCGGTCATGCAGGCGTTGCTGGACAGCGTCGATTTTCCACTTGCCGCACCTTCTGCAAACCGCAGCGGCGCTGTCAGTCCCACTGCAGCCCAGCATGTCCTTGCGTCCCTTGGTTCCACGGTCGACATGATCGTGGATGGCGGACACACCGCAGACGGCCTGGAATCGACAATTGTGATCCTGCGCGACACAGGCTGGCAATTGCTGCGACCAGGCCCCGTCCTGGCAGAGGACATCACAGCTTTGGCGGGGCCGCAGATTGAAGCACCTTTCCACATGGTGGAGGCGCCCGGACAGCATGCAAGCCACTACGCACCAGGAAAGCCGGTTCGCCTCAACGCCCGCAAGCCAGCCTCGCACGAATTCTTCATTGGGTTTGGTTCCACCGATGGCGACGTGAACCTGTCCGCAGCTGCGGATCTGCGGGAAGCGGCGGCCAATCTTTATGCCTGCCTGCATCTTGCAGCGGCATCGCCATGTCCCGCAGTTGCCGTCGCTATGGTTCCATCACACGGGTTTGGCATCGCCATCAACGATCGGCTAAGCCGCGCCGCGATGCCGCCCGAAAGCCAATGCCCAGACCACGCGGAAAGCATGGAAAACCATTATAAACCCTGATCCCGTTGCAGAAACCGGCAGACGCTGGTCGTCCGGGAACCAGGCGTGTATCAGGCCGGCTGCTGATCGTAATAACGCGGCGCGTATTCGTTCAATATGCTCAGGATCTTGGCAAGTGCTGCTGGCTCGTCCGTCTGTTCCATTGCGGCAAGTTCGCGTGCAAGACGGCTGGAAGCCGCTTCGAAGATTTGCCGTTCGGAATAGCTCTGCTCGGGTTGGTCATCTGCCCTGAACAGGTCGCGTGTGACTTCTGCGATGGACACCAGATCTCCCGAATTGATCTTAGCCTCGTATTCCTGCGCCCTGCGGGACCACATCGTGCGCTTGACCTTGGGTTTGCCCTTGAGCACGTCCATGGCTTCGCCCAGCGTCTTGTCCGAGGACAACTTACGCATTCCGATGGATTCCACCTTGTTGACCGGCACGCGCAGTGTCATGCGCTCCTTTTCGAACCGAAGCACGTAAAGCTCAAGCTGCATCCCGGCAATTTCCTGGTTCTGCAGCTCGATAACGCGGCCAACTCCATGTTTGGGATAGACTACGTAATCTCCGACATCAAAGGCGTTTGCCTTGGCAGTCATGCATGATCCTTTCTGGGCCGCGGCCATTCCGCAATAGTGCATGCAACAAACCACCTGCACGAAGTGCGAGGGCTGAATGTCGCTGCACCGGCGATCGAATGGATCCCTGTCCGATCTGCACCAGACAAGCGGCCGAACATCTGGCAAGCCCGTTCACAAGAACGAACCGCGTTGCTGTATCGCAACACGGCGCGGTCTTTAACACGTCGCGTCGCAGCAGACCAGCGTAAAACGCAGCCACTGCGGGTAATTACCGAAACACCTTCAGCTTTGACAGCTTGGGAGGGGATCAGTCGCCTTCGCCGGGTTCAGCCGAAAAATACTTGGCGAACTTGCCTTCCTCGCCCTTGTGCTCATCTGCGTCAGCGGGCGGTTCGCGCTTCACCGTGATATTGGGCCATTCGGCAGAATATTGCGTATTCAGTTCCAGCCATTGTTCGAGGCCGTTTTCAGTGTCAGGCAGGATTGCTTCTGCCGGGCACTCCGGTTCGCATACGCCGCAGTCGATACATTCGCTGGGATTGATGACGAGCATGTTCTCGCCCTCATAGAAGCAGTCGACTGGACAGACTTCGACGCAATCCATGAATTTGCACTTTATGCAGGCATCGGTGACGACATAGGTCATTTCAGCACGTCTCCGGGATCAACCCGGCCTCTGATCGGGAAAGGAAACTTCGGGTTATGATCGCGCGCCGGCTTCGTCAAGCGTCGGACGCCGGTTGCGGATCGATTGCAAGCTCACGATAGTGAAGCCGCGCTTCTGCAGGCGGGCCGCGTCGGACCGGCAGTTGCGTGATCTCCAGCACGCGCACTGCACCTGCCAGCGGGCAGACCAGGATATCGCCGACGCCGACTGCCTGCGCGGGACGCAGCACCCGCCGCCCGTTCACCCGAGCATGACCGCGCTGGATCTGCGCTTGCGCCGCACTTCGGGTCTTGGTCAGTCGCAGCATCCACAAGACCTTGTCGATGCGCATCTTGCCATCCGCGTCACCAGGCGTTGGTGCGGCCGGCGCGTTCATGCAAACAGGTCTGCCAATCCGGCAAAAGGATTGCCAGCCGATGCCGGCGCGGCCTTGACGAGGGGATCTGTACGCTTGCGCGGGCGCGGCCGCCAGGTGAACCGTGGCGGAGAAGGCGGACCGAACGCGCCGGGAGCAAGCGTCGCTACAGGCCCGGCATAGAACCCCGCGTCGCGTAGCAATATCGCATAGCTGCGCGTTGTCAGTCCCATGGACAGCGCGATGCTGGGATCAAGCGTGAAGCTTGCCTGCGCTCCGCTTCTGCTGCTCCGCCGGGTTGATTTGCCTGCCTTGGTCCAGCGTTCGCGACGTTCATGAGCGCTGCTGATCAGGCGGTCGGCAAGGTCGACACGCACCTGCTGCTCACCGGCCCGGCGGTAGCCCGTAGCGCGACCATCCTTTGCGGTACGGGTCGGCGAAAATACGGTTGTAACCAATGGAGGGCGTTTGCCGGCCAATTGTGCAAGGCTTGCCCAACGCGCCAGCGGCGCGGGTTTCAGCATGGCGGGAATGAACAGGTCAAGCGCGCCGATCCTGATGCCCAGCTTGCGCAATTTTGCCCGCTGCTCCGGTTCCAGCATTTCGATGCCCGACCCGTCCTTCGGCAGCACTCCTGCAGCCTCGACCAACGCGACAAGCAAGGCACGAAGCTGAGGCCCTGTTTCTTCCTGTGCGGCCGCGGATGCCACGATGAACAGCGGCTTCAACGCCTCTTTTATGGTCGCATCGACCCAATCTGCCAGGCTTTTTTCCAGCCGCTGCCGCAGCGCTGATGCCAGCGAGGCAATCGAAGGATCAAGCCGCAGCTCCGGTTTCAGCAGGCGTGATCCGGCTACCAGGCGAGCCACCGTGTGTCCGTTCCAAAGAATCGTCTCAGCCTGCCAGGCCAAAGCACCCGTTCGGTCCGCACAATCGCGCAACAAGGCTTCTGCCCGGCTGTTCAGTATCGCCGGCAGATGTCTGTCCGCCGCGGCGAGCAACAGGCGGCGAGTTTCGAGACGTGCTTGCGGATCGACTTGAAAGGCGAACCCGTCGAGTCTGCCAATCTCCTCGCCGTCGACCAGCACTTCGCCATTTTCCCCCTGACGCACCGGCAGCAGCCCTGCGTCCGTGCCCATTCTGCGCATCAGCACTGTGGTGCGCCGGTTCACGAACCGTTCGGTCAGCCGGGCGTGCAACGCGTCGGAAAGCCGCGCTTCGACATCGCGGGCGCGGCCTGCCATGGTTTCGGGGTGCAGCACCCAGTCCGGCCGCTGGGCAATATAGGACCAGCTGCGGATCGCTGCAATCCGCCCTTGCAGGGTGTCGATATCACCTGCCACATTGTCGAGTTCGGCAATCTTGCCGGCAACGAAATCATGCCCCAGGCGGCCGGTATCGCGCGACAGGTCCTGCCACAGGCGAGCCACAAAGCGCGCGTGGTTTTCCGAACCAAGCGAGCGGAAATCAGGAAGCGAACAGGCCTCCCAGAAACGGCTTACCAGCGCTTTGCCACGCACGTTCTTCGCGAGCTCGTGATTGGCCGCAAGGATCTTTGCCACCTGCAGATCGACAGCCTCGGGTGCAGCGGCCAGCGCCGGATGATCAGGCGCAGCTTCCAGATCGCAGATCAGAGTGCGAAGGCTGTCGATGCGGGGGCGGGCATCGCGCCAGAACAGATGATCGAGGGGCGCAAACCTGTGCTCCTCGATCGCGTAAATTTCCTCAGGCGTGAATTCTGCGCCTTCTCCTGCCAGGGTTCCGAACGTGCCATCGCGCTGATGCCGCCCCGCCCGTCCGGCGATCTGCGCCATTTCCGCAATCGTCAAGCGCCGTCGCCGGACGCCATCGAACTTCGACAGTCCGGCAAATGCGACATGCGCGACATCCAGATTGAGCCCCATGCCGATGGCATCGGTAGCCACCAGATAATCGACCTCGCCCGACTGGAAGAGTTCGACCTGGGCGTTGCGGGTCTGCGGGCTCAGCGCCCCCATCACCACCGCTGCACCGCCCCGGAAACGGCGCAGCATTTCTGCCACGACATACACCTGCTCTGCCGAAAAGGCGACAATGGCGCTGCGCGGCGGCACCCGCGACAGCTTGATCGCGCCTGCATGCGACAGCGTCGAAAAACGGGGCCGGGTGACGATTTCGGCTTCCGGCACCAGTGCACGCACCATCGGCCCAAGCGCAGAGGAGCCAAGGATCATGGTCTCCTCCCGCCCGCGCACATTGAGCAGGCGGTCGGTGAAAACATGGCCACGTTCGCGATCGGCACCAAGCTGCGCTTCGTCGATCCCCATGAACGCGACATCGGCGTCGCGGTCCATCGCTTCTGCGGTGCACAACCGCCAGCGCGCTCCTGCCGGCTCGATCCGTTCCTCGCCGGTGATGAGGGCGACCTTGTCCGCGCCCTTGATCGCCACGACACGCTCGTACACCTCGCGAGCAAGCAGGCGCAGCGGAAAGCCGATCGCGCCGCTGGAATGGGCGCACAACCGCTCCACCGCCAGATGGGTCTTGCCCGTGTTGGTGGGACCAAGCACCGCCTTGATTGCATTGCCCTGCATTGCGCCATGATGTGGCATCGGCGCAGCCCATGCGCAAGCAAGCGTGTGACATGTCTGAACCACCAGCTTGCTTCTGTCCGCGCGTGCGCCAGACCCCCTTTCATCCCATCGGCAGATCGGGCATCAGACGCAGCATGAGCCAATTTCCTCTGGAACGCCTTCGTCGCACCCGCGCCTCTGCATGGAGCAGGGCCATGCACCGGGAGACGGCAATCTCCCCTGCTGACCTCATCTGGCCGCTGTTTGTGACCGACGGCCATGGGGTGGAGGAGCCGATTGCCTCCCTGCCGGGCGTGTCACGCGCTTCTGTCGACATCATCGCGCAGCAGGCGCAGCGAGCGGTTGATCTGGGCATTTCCTGCGTGGCACTGTTTGCCAATACTCCGCACGCATTGCGCGATGAGACAGGAAGCGAAGCGCTCAACCCCGGCAATCTGATGTGTCGTGCGATCGCCGGGATCAAGGAGCGATGCGGCGACGCTCTGGGCGTGCTTACCGACGTGGCGCTCGATCCTTACACCAGCCATGGACAGGATGGTGTGCTCGACAGGGACGGCTATGTCGTCAATGACGCCACCGTGGACCTGCTGGTTGGCCAGGCTCTGGTTCAGGCAAGGGCTGGAGCCGATATCATTGCTCCTTCCGACATGATGGACGGGAGAGTTGCTGCGATCCGGTCCGCACTGGAGGAGCAGGACCGCCCCAATGTGCAGATCATGGCCTATTCCGCCAAATACGCGAGCGCGTTTTACGGACCGTTCAGAGACGCGGTCGGTTCGGCCGGGCTGCTGAAGGGCAACAAGAAAACCTACCAGATGGATCCTGCCAATGGCGCAGAAGCATTGCGCGAAGCCGCCGCCGATGTATCCGAAGGTGCCGACAGCATCATGGTAAAGCCTGGGGTCGCCTATCTGGACATCGTCTACAGGTTGCAGCAGTCCTTGCACGTGCCGGTTTTCGTCTACCACACCAGCGGCGAATACGCGATGATCGAGGCCGCTGCCGCTGCCGGTGCAGGCGACCGTGACGCGATGATCATGGAAACGATGATTGCCTTCAAGCGTGCGGGCGCAACAGGCGTGCTGACCTATCACGCGCCCGTGGTGGCAGAGCTTCTTCATGCACGATGATATGCAGCACGCAGGATTTCACGCACAGACCGAACGCCTCATCCTGCGCGACTGGCAGGAGGCAGATCTTGCTCCTTTTCTTGAAGCGACCAACACCCCTGTGGTGATGCGCTGGCTGGGCGGGGTGATGGAACAGGCTGGCGCGCAGGCAATGCTGGACCGGGTGCAGTTCTATCAGCGCGAACATGGCTTCACCTTCTGGATCCTGCAGCGCAAGGAGGACGGCGGGCACCTTGCAGGCGAGATCCTGGGATTTTGCGGGCTGAAGCGCGCCAATATGGAACCGGGGCCGATGGGAGACGTGGAAATCGGCTGGCGTTTGCGAGAGGATGCCTGGGGCAGAGGCTATGCAACAGAAGCGGCCCGCGCGACGATGGATCTGGCCTTTGCCCGTTTTGCCGCGCCGCACGTCGTGGCCTTGACCGTTGAAGGCAATGCAGAAAGCCGGCGGCTGATGGACCGGCTTGGTATGGAGCGGCGCCAGGATCTGGATTTCACGGCAGCGCAGGACGGGTTGTGGGCCAAGCACATCATCATTTATGACATCACCGCCGAAGCATGGCGGGCGCAAGGCAGCGCCGCACCGCTGCGCGCGCACCGCTGATCCGGCAGCCGAAAGGACGACCAGCATGGCTTTCAACCGCTCTCACGCCACGGCAGCGCAGCCCGGAGTGACCCTTCTCCCCTTTGCGGGCAAGTGGCCGCGCATCCACGACAGCGCCTTCGTCGCGCCCGGCTGCCGGATTATCGGTGACGTCGAGATTGGACCCGACGCAAGCATCTGGTACAATTGCGTCCTTCGCGCTGACGTCAATGCGATCCGGATCGGTGCCCGCACCAATGTGCAGGATGGCTCGACCATCCATTGCGACAGTCCGGATGCCGGCCACCCCGATGGTTTTCCCACGATTATTGGCGAAGACGTGCTGATCGGCCATATGGCGATGGTGCATGGCTGCATCGTGGAGGATCGTGGCTTTATCGGCCTAGGCGCGATCGTGATGAGCGGAACCGTGATCGCTCGCGAAGGCATGCTGGCGGCTGGCGCTATGCTGACTCCGGGCAAGACCATCGGCCCGCGGGAACTGTGGACCGGACGGCCCGCCAGGCATCTGCGGGATCTTGCCGACAGCGCGCTTGCCGAAATGGCGACCGGCGTTGCCGCCTATGTTGAAAATGGCCGCGCACATAAGCAGGAGATCGCACAGACGCTACGCCGATGGGATGGATGACCCGCAGGCACGCCGCCTTTGTCGTGACGCGATCGTCAGATGCAGCATCTCTGCCTTCTGACACTACGCGCAAAAAGCCGCGGGGCAGCCAGACTGGACTTTTACCTGTGAGATACGGCATAGGTCGGGGCACAGGGAACATGGTGCCTGATAGGGGCAAGCGGGGCAATCTTGCGGATTTTGGCAATTCTGGGCACCAGGCCCGAGATCATCAAGCTTGTGCCGGTCATCCTCGCGCTGCGCAATTGTGCCGGTGTCGAGGTGCGCCTCTGCCATACCGGGCAGCATCAGGCGCTCGGCCTTGATCTGCTGGCGGCGACCGGAATTGAGTGCGATCACATGCTGTCGCGCGAAACCGGCATACTGCTTGCCGATCTGTTTCCGCGCCTGATTGCCGAAACAGGCGCGGTGCTCAATACTGATCATCCCGATCTGGTCATCGTGCAGGGCGATACCGCGACTGCCGCCGCCGGGGCGCTGTCCGCCTTCAACCGCAGCATTCCCATCGCCCATGTCGAAGCTGGTCTGCGCAGCGGCGACCTTGCCCTGCCATGGCCGGAGGAGGGCTACCGCCGCATCATTTCCCCGCTGGCCCGCTGGCATTTCGCGCCGACGGCAGGCGCGGCTGACAATCTGCGGCGGGAAAATATCGATCCTGCTGCCATCCACCAGACCGGCAACACCGTCATCGACGCGCTGCACCTTGCGCGCGAAATGCTGCGCAGCAAACCGGCGCTCGGCAGCGAAGCGGATACGGTGCTGGCGGCGCTCGGCGGCGCACCCTTCGCGCTTGCCACTATTCACCGGCGCGAACAGGACAGCGACGATCTTCGCAACATCGGCGCGGCCTTGTGCGACCTTGCGCAGGACATCGCCATCGTGCTGCCGGCGCATCCGCGGCCGGAAAGCCGGGTGCTGATCGACGTGGTGAAGGATCATCCCGCGATCCATGTGGTCGCCCCGTTCGACTATTTTGCCTTCATCCGCCTGCTCGACGCGGCGCGGCTGGTGTTGACCGACAGCGGCGGTATCCAGGAAGAAGGCACTGCCCTTGGCAAACCCGTCCTCGTGTTGCGTTCGGTGACAGAGCGGGCGGAGGCCGTTACGGCAGGCGCAGCGCAGCTGGTCGGCAACGACATGACAGCCATGCTGCAGGCAGCGCGCCAACATCTGGCAGACAACACCGACCCGATCCCCGCCGACGTATTCGGCGATGGCAAGGCCGCACAACGCATCGCTCGCATCCTCAACGCTTCAGTCTGATCGTCCGGGTCTGCAAGGACTTGCCCGAACGGCGTCCGATCCGGCGATCACCGGACCATCGCCCGCAGCGTCTCGATCCGGTCAGCCTCGTGTGCGGGCTTGTCGGTGCGGATGCGGTGCACGCGCGGGAAACGCATTGCCAGCCCGGACTTGTGCCGCTTGCTGTCGTGAACCGAATCGAACGCAATTTCGAGGACGAGGCTTTTGTCGGTTTCACGGATAGGCCCGAACCGCTTGATCGTATGCGTGCGGATGTGACGGTCCAGCATCTTCAGCTCCTCGTCCGTGAAGCCGGAATATGCCTTGCCGACCGGCAGTATCTCTGCCCCGTCATCAGGATCGCCGTTCCAGCAACCGAAGGTGTAATCCGAATAGAAGCTGGAGCGTTTGCCTGACCCGCGCTGCGCGTACATCAGCACGCAATCGATCAGCAACGGGTCGCGTTTCCACTTGTACCACAAGCCGCTGCGCCGCCCGGTG
This sequence comes from Croceicoccus esteveae, assembly GCF_031846435.1. Taxonomy (NCBI): domain Bacteria; kingdom Pseudomonadati; phylum Pseudomonadota; class Alphaproteobacteria; order Sphingomonadales; family Erythrobacteraceae; genus Croceicoccus; species Croceicoccus esteveae. Next base: position 198,674 of record NZ_JAVRHS010000005.1, on the reverse strand, counting down.
ACGTATGGCGAATCGCGACGCTTTAGCATGACCCCCTCGATTGCATCATCGCGCGCCTTTTCCCTGACCGCAGTCAATGCCGCGAAATCATTGGCCACAATCAGCTGCGACAGATCGAACCGATCGGGGTCAAGCCTTGGCAGCAACGCTTCCAGCTGTGCGCGTCGTCTGGTCCAAGGCAGTTCCCGCAGATCCGCACCATCGAGCAGCAGGACATCGTATAGCCGGACAAAGGCCGGTGCTTCGGCCAGCATTTTCTTCGACACCGTTTTGCGCCCGAGCCGCTGCTGCAGGGCATTGAAGCTTGCCGCACCGCCATCAGCGCCGCCCTGATCGTTGCCACGCACCAGCAGCTCGCCATCCAGCACGGCAGGAAAATCGAGCGTTGCGGCAATTTCCGGAAAGCTTGCGGAAATATCGTCGCCAGAACGTGAATAGACCCGCGTCTCGCCCGCCACATGAACGACCTGGACGCGAATGCCGTCCCATTTCCATTCCGCGGCAAAATCCTTCAGATCGACTTGCAGATCGTCGAGCGGATGCGCCAGCATGAACGGGCGGAACAGCGGCAGCAGGTCAGTGCGCGGCGGTTCCCCTCCTTCAGCCCAGGCGAACAGCGGTCCATAGGGCGGCTTCTGCCCGTGCCAGAATTCCTCCACCGCATCGACTGACACTTCGAAAGCCTGCGCAAAGGCAAGCTTTGCCAGCCGCGCAGATACGCCCACGCGCATTGCGCCGGTTGCCAATTTCAACAAGGCGTAGCGTCCGTTCGCATCCAGCACGTCAAGCAGCTGCGGCAGTTGCGTCATGACATTGGCGCGGGTCATCGCATGCAAAGCCGCCACTGCCTGCGGCAGGTCAGGCTCCGAGCCTGTTGCCTGCACCACCGGGGGGTCGGGCCATAGCAGGCTTGCGGTTTCGGCCGTGTCGCCAACAAACTCGCGGCTCAGCGTGTATAGCACAGGATCAACCCGCTCCGTCATCAGCCGGCGGATCGTGGCGCTTTTCACCGCCGGAAAATCCAGCGCATCAGTCAAGGCAGCAAGCGCCCATCCCCGGTCAGGGTCGGGTGTATCCTGCAGATAACGCGCAATCAGCGCAAGCTTGCCATTGCGGCTGCGAGTATAGGTAAGCTGATCGACAAGGGCCGCGAACGCCTGCATCAATCGTCCTCATCCTCATAGCCGAGCATCGCCAGCGCGCGGGCGCGCCGCTGGTTCAATTGACACCAGCGCAGCAGCGCCGCTTCCCGGCCATGCGTGATCCAGCTTTCCTGCGGGTTGACCTCGGCAATCGTGGTGGTGAGCTCGTGCCAGTCGGCGTGGTCCGAAATGATCAGCGGCAGTTCCACATTGCGCTGGCGGGCACGGCCGCGCACCTGCATCCAGCCAGAAGCCATGGCCGTGATCGGATCGGGCAGGCGGCGGCTCCACCTGTCATTGAGCGCAGCGGGCGGGCAGACGATGATATGCCCGCGCATCTCGTCCCTGGCCGCTACGGTGGCAGGGCGCAGATCGCCCAGCGCAATGCCATGCTCCTCATAAAGCGCGCACGTCTTTTCCATGGCGCCATGAAGGTAGATCGGAGCGTCATGACCGGCGGCGCGCAGCTCCGCTATCACGCGCTGCGCCTTGCCGAGCGCATAGGCGCCAACCGCGACGCAGCGCTGCGGATTGCCGTGCAGGGCAGACAACAATTTGTCGATCTCGCACGCGATCGGCGGATGGATGAATACAGGCAGGCCAAAGGTTGCCTCGGTAATGAAGATATCACATGGCACGACCTCAAAGGCAGCGCAGGTGGGATCGGCACGCCGCTTGTAATCGCCGGTAATCACGACCCGCTCGCCGCGATGCTCCAGCAATATCTGTGCGGAACCCAGCACATGGCCAGCCGGAAAGAATGTCGCCGTAACTCCGCCACCCAGCTCCACTGGCTCCCGCAAGCCAACCGCAACCCCTTCGTTTCCCACCCCATAGCGCAGCCCCATGATGGCCAGCGTTTCGGAGGTTGCAAAGACGCGCTCGTGACCGCCGCGGGCATGATCGGCATGGCCATGCGTAACCAGGGCGATATCGACCGGGCGAGCGGGGTCTATCCAGACACCGCATGGCGGAATGTGTATCCCCCATGGCTCCGGGCGGATCCAGTCGAAAGGCAGTGGTTGCGACCCCATGGTGGATGAAAACGGTAATTGATGTTGGATGTTCCGCCTGTGCCGCGGATTGCGTGGGGGAGTAAATTGCGTATCATGCCGTTCTCCTGCGGCATTTCTGATCAGGTGCAGCGGCGGAACGTCTGACAAGCAAGGCCTGATGAACAAGGCATAACGAACGAGGAACGCCATGCACAAGCAAGCTGCTGACCTACAGGAGCGGGCCTGCTCGCAGCGCGGCAGGGTTTTGATGTGCAGATCTTCCCATCTTGTGGTCGTGGCGGCATTGATCGCGCTTTCTGCCTGCGGCGACAGTCAGATCGGGGCGGACACGGACGACAAGCACACCGCAGCGCCGGCAGTCGCCAGTCCTGTGCCCAAGGCAACGACGCAGCCTGGGGTTGCCCGCGCCTTGTTCAGTTTTGACGGGCTCGATCTTGATGACGATGGCTTTGTTTCGGCAGCAGAGCACGCAACCGGCTGGGCCAAGACGTTCAAGGCCATGGATGCAGACGGAGACGGCACCCTGCTCGTGGCAGAAATGGACGCTGCCCGTTCCGCGATCGGCCGGTTGAGCGCGCTTTCATCGGAACGGCTCATTGCCGGCGCCGATCAGGACAACAACAGCCGGCTCACACTTGCCGAATATGTCGCATCGTCCAACAGCAATTTCGAACGCCGCGATGCAGATGGGGACGGCAAGATCAGCCTCGTGGAATGGCAGGCGGCCGAAGCTGCGGCCGCCGACGTAGCTGCTGTGCCTCGTGAATGATGGTTGCAGGCAATGCTGACCAATTCGACCATGGCTTCGTGCAACGTAAGCCGGGCGTAGCTGAATAGCCGAAAAGATGATCCAAATCGGCCGGATCCCCACTTGCCTTGCACCGGGGCAGCGCGCATGATCAGCACATATGCGCGAAATTGTCTTTGATACCGAAACCACCGGTCTTGATCCTGACACTGGCGACCGGATGGTGGAAATCGGCTGCATCGAATTGCTGCATCAGGTTGCGACCGGCCGGGTCTTTCACACCTATTTCAACCCTGATCGCGCCATGCCGGCCGAAGCAGAGGCAGTGCATGGTCTTTCAGCGACTTTCCTGTCCGACAAGCGGCGTTTCCACGAACATGCAGAAGAATTGCTCGATTTTCTGGGTGATGCCAAGCTGATCGCGCACAATGCACGCTTTGACTTCAAGTTCCTTAATGCAGAACTGATTTCTTGCCAGCGTGAGCCGGTGTGCCTCAGCAGGATGATCGATACAGTCGAGATTGCCAAGAAGAAGCATCCCGGCGCGAAGCTTTCGCTCGATGCATTGTGCACGCGATATGGCATCGATCGCAGTCACCGCACCAGGCACGGGGCGCTGCTTGATGCAGAATTGCTGGCGCAGCTTTACGTCGAGCTGAACGGCGGGCGGCAGATCGGACTTGAGCTTGCTGCCCTTGAAGGATCACCCAACGGTCCGCCATCGGCAACTGGGTCCCTGTTGCCGGCGAATGGCATCAAGCGCATCATGCGCACAGCACGGCCTCACTGCGCAAGTGAAGAGGAACTTGTTCGCCACGCAAGGTTTGTAGCTAACATGATTGATCCGATCTGGACCAGAGACAGTTCGATTGTCGATGGTCGCAAGCGGAGCAGTCTGCCACAATGATGGCAGCGCAGAAAAGTAAAAGGAGTGGTTGATGGATATCCGCGTTTCAGGTCATCAGGTTGAAACAGGTGCCGCGTTGCAGGACCATGCAGCGCAGCGTTTGAGCGATGTCGTCGACAAATATTTTCGCCAGGCCATTTCGTCTCAGGTGACAGTTGGCAAAGGGCCGCAGAACAGCTTCACTGCTGATATCATCACGCATGTGACACAAGGATTGATCCTCAAGGCGCATGGACGGGCGCATGATGCCCACCGGGCTGTCGATGAAGCGGCCGATAAGATCGAAAAGCAACTGCGCCGTTACAAGCGCAGGCTGAAGGGCAGGCATGAACAGGCCGATTTTGCCCAGAAGATGGAGGATGCTGCCTATACCGTGTTCGCCGGTGGCTCTGCCGAAAGCGATGAGGAAATTGTCGCCGACGCTCAGCCGGTGATTGCTGAAACCCGGGTCGATATTCCCGAAGCAAGCGTGTCAGATGCAGTGATGATGTTGGACCTGCGCAACACCACTGCATTGTTTTTCAAAAACTCTGCTACCGGGCGCCACAATATGGTGTATCGGCGCGAGGACGGCGCGATAGGGTGGGTCGAACCGGCATGACCACACTCGGTCGGCTTGTAACGGGCTGAACCGAAGCTTGCGCTGCCGATAGTCGTTGCAAAGCCGGGATTGGCGAATATTTCAATCTTTTCGGGCCTGCGACGTTTCGGCTTGCCGGCTTACCTTTGCTACCGGCACAAGGCACCACTTGTATGACACCGCCCTTCCAGATTGATCCTGCTGCCGTTGCAGCATGTTCAGCCACGACAAAGGCGCAGATCCTGTCAGATCTGGCGAATTGTTTTGCCTCGGCTTACCACGTGGACGCGGCGCAGGTTCTTGCCGGGCTGGTAGAACGTGAGGAGCTGGGCAGTACCGGGTTTGGTCGAGGGATCGCCATTCCGCATGCCCGGCTTGCCGGGACGGATCGGGCCATAGGCGCGATTCTGCGCCTGAAAACGCCGGTTCCGTTCGATGCTGCTGACCAGCTTCCGGTGGAGCTTGTTGTGGGGCTGCTGTCGCCTTGCCATTCCGGAGCCGACCATCTTCATGCCTTGGCAGCAATCTCACGGCTGTTGCGCGATGATGCCATGCGTGAACGTCTGCTCAGCGCACCGGACAATCAGGCGGTTTACGCCTTGCTAATCGGCGGGAACGATCGCGATGCCGCCTGATCCACTCCCTCCTGTCGTGAAAACCGACCGTGCAGGCGCAAGCGTGCATTGGCGTGCGCTTGAGGCGCTGTATGCTTCTGCCCCGATCAATGCGATGTTTGCCTCCAGCCTCGCTATCATCGGCGAGGGTCACGCGCGCATAGATTTCGACGTTGATGAAGGCATGTTCCATGCCGCTGGCGCGGCACATGGCACTGTCTATTTCAAGATGCTGGACGATGCGGCCTTCTACGCAGCCAACACGATGGTTTCGGATCGGTTCTTGCTTACCACCAACTTCAACCTCCATTTTTCCCGTCCTTTGCGCGGCGGGCGGATCATCGCTGAAGGGCGCTGGATCAGTGGGCGCAGACGAGTGCTTGTTGCCGAATCGCGTCTGCTTGACCTTGATGGGGAGGAGGTGGGCCGCGGAAGTGGCAGCTTCATGCGCTCGCAAATCTCGCTATCGGGGCTGCCGGGTTACAGGGTGCAGTTTGGCGAGGATGATGATCACGCCTCACTGCCAGAGAGCAGATCGTCATGAACGATCGGCTGCCAGCGCATGTTGAAGTGAGCGGCCTTATTCGCGCAGTCAATGCAGCAGGTGGATTTGCAACTGTGCTGAAAAGCGGTGAACGCGATTGCGGTACGATCCTGACAGTTGCGCGGCAAAGTAACGACATATCATGTCTTTACGAGCGTTTGCCAACGGTGGATGGCACGCGCCGATGGACATTGGCCAAGCAACAAGACATTGAAAACAAGCAAGATTTCCTTGACTATCTGGCGCGGCGCGGCAGCCAAGATGCGGACTGCTGGATCGTCGAACTGGATATCGCATGTGCAGAACGGTTCATCGGCATTTTACCAGCCCAAACTTGACACATTTGCGCCACATTCCCAAAGAAAGCGCGAACGAAGGCGTAGGCAGTGTGCCATGCATTACCGCATGGCTCAAAGGCACGCAGACGGGGAACGACCGGCAGTGAAACAAATGTCGACGTTTCGGCCAACTGGCTGAAGTGTCGCAAGCACTGTGCAGGAACGCTCACCGCTCATGATCGCAGATGGATGAGTCTCAGATGCAAGCGCGCCAGTGTGCTGTCGATGTTGGCAACACTGAGTATAATGCTGTTCAGCGTGGAAGGTTCCCGCGCCAACGCAGAAGTTCTTGATTATCTACCCCAATTCGTGACAACTCAGGCTGAAACAGCTTTGGTTGCCAATTCAGTTCCTGCCGATGCGGCGCTGGAACGTACGACAGTGTTCGTATCGGCGCCTGTCGTACAGGCGATTCCTGCCCCTGTTGAACCCATTAACCGCAAACCCGACTTCGACATGGTCGAAGCGACCTCCTTGGGTGATCTCGTTACGGCTATGCCGGAACCTTCCAGCCTCGGCGAAGAGCTGCATTGCCTGGCTGGAGCTATCTATTTTGAATCGAAGGGCGAATCGCTTGCAGGCCAGCTTGCAGTAGGCCGCGTTATCATCGCTCGTGCGCAATCGGGACGTTTTCCGGAAAGCTATTGCGGCGTCGTGTTGCAGAGATCGCAGTTCAGCTTTGTCCGCGGCGGGAGGATCCCGTCGATCAACCAGTCCAGCAAAGCGTGGAGCCGGGCCAAGAAGCTCGCGATGATCGCCAACGCCGGTAGTTGGCAGAGCGAAGCGGAAGGCGCGCTGTTCTTCCATGCAAAATACGCCGCCCCGGGTTGGCGCAACCGCATGGCGCGGCTCGCGCAGATCGACAACCACATCTTTTACCGCTGATCATAGCAGCGACGCATGAGAACCGCTCCTTCTTGGGCGGTTTTCATGCGTCGCGCAGATTGACCCAGATCGGCGCGTGATCGCTGGCCCTTTCCCGTCCGCGGTGCGAGCGGTCCACTCCTGCGGCAACAAGGCGGTCCGACGCCTTGGGCGATAGCAGTGCATGGTCGATCCGAAAGCCATGATCGCGTTGCCATGCGCCTGCCTGATAGTCCCAGAACGTCCAGAGGCCGCCTTGCGGGTAGAAGTGGCGGATTGCATCTGTCCAACCGTCGTAGACCAGCCTGAACCAGGCGTCACGCGTTTCTGCCTGGGTGAGTGCATCGTCACCCATCGCAGCCGGCGACCAGATGTCAGCATCGGTGGGGATCACATTGAAATCGCCGATCACGACAGCAGGCACTTCCAGATCACGCAGATGCGCCATGCGCGCCCGTAGGCGTTCGAACCAGCGCAGCTTGTAGAGAAATTTGGGGCCGGGCTGCGGATTGCCGTTTGGAAGGTAGATGCAGGCGATATGCACATCCTGGGACCGGCACTCGAGGTAACGGGCCTGAGTATCGTCCTCATCACCGTCAAGTCCGGTCTTGACCAGAACCGCCGGCGATCCTTGCCGGCTTAATACGGCAACCCCGTTGAAACCCTTCTGACCGTGCCAGATTGCCTCATAGCCCAACGGAGCAAAGGCATCGGCGGGAAAGGTACCATCCGATGACTTGATTTCCTGAAGACAGGCGATATCGGGCTGCGTCTCTTCCAGCCATTCCAGCAGCCGGGGCAGGCGTGCCTTTACGCCATTGATGTTGAAGCTGGCAATTTTCACCGATAGTGGTCAGACGGCAAAACTGGACCCGCAGCCGCAACCGGCAGCGGCCATCGGATTATCAACCCGGAACGCCGAACCGCCCAGCGATTCAACATAATCGACCGTACAGCCGCGGACCAGATCAAGGCTCATGGCGTCGACCACCAACTCAACACCATCTTCTTTTACAACGACATCGTCGTCTGCAAGATCATCGGCCAGTCCGAACCGATACTGAAACCCCGAACATCCACCGCCTTCCACCGAAAGACGCAACCGGGCCGGTTTGCCCTGCCGCTGCGCAATCGCACCGACACGCTGAGCGGCAGACGGGCTTAGATGTATGGGATCACTTGGCATGGCTTGAAGATAGGCGAGCGCGGCGCTGGCGGCAAGCCGGCTGGGCAAAAGATGGGCTCGCATAGCAGTGCTGCGCCATATTTCCTGTCCATATGGGCCCTTGCAGGCAGGCCGTTAGGCCTCAAGTGCCTTGCGTAGTGCTGCGCCGGCCTGCAAGATGTACGGTCCGACATCAGGAACCAGCGGCGACATGGCGAAAAAGCCGTGGATCATGCCTGATGCGTCAATCAGTTCAGTTGCTACTCCTGCGGCTGACAATCGCCGGGCAAGCTCCACACCTTCATCGTGCAGAGGGTCGTATTCGCCAACCATGATAGTCGTTGTGGGGAGCCTGCTCAGATCGTCGTTTTGCAACAATGCCGCAAGCGGTGCCGCATCAGCCTGCGTATCGCCAAGATATTGCTTCCAGAACCACTGCATCATCTCTGTCGACAGGAAATAGCGTCCATTACCGCAGCGGCCATAGGAGCCAGTACCAAAATCGTCCTGAACAACAGGATACAGCAGCAGTTGATGGCGCAGCGTTGGCCCGCGGTCGCGCGCGAGCAAGGCTGCGGCCATGGCCAGATTGCCGCCCGCGCTGTCACCGGCAACGGCAAGCCGCGACACGTCCACTCCAAACCGGGAGGCATGTTGTTCTGCCCAGCACAAGGCATCGAAACTGTCGTGGACAGCAGCTGGATACGGCGCCTCGGGCGCAAGACGATAGGCAAGAGACAAGATGGCGCTGCTACTGGCATTGGCAAGTTCGCGGCAGCTGCGGTCGTGCGTATCGAGCGTTCCCATGACCCAGCCTCCGCCATGCAGATACAGCGTCAGCGGCGGTGTTCCCGACGTGCCAAGCGGCAGGTACAGCCGCGCTGCCAAGGTGCGCCCGTCCAGCGGGATCTGGAGATCGCGCACCGATGCCACCTGCACCTGCTCGCCCACTTCGATCGGTGCGTCGCCGGTCTGGCGCATGAAGCCGACGTCCATTGCGGACCAATCGGCAGCCTCCATGCCGGCAAAGGCCTCCAGGATCGGTTCGAAAGCAGGATTGAGCGGCATTTTGAATATCTCCTTTGCAACGGTCGCAATCCTGCGGCAGCATGACCTTGGCTGTTCAGGCCAACCGGTGTCAACAATGCAGGGAAGAACAATCATCATGGGAATGTACAAGGACAAGGTCGTACTGATCACTGGCAGCGGTTCCGGCATTGGCGCTGCTGCAGCACAGCGGTTCGCACAGGAAGGTGCAGCGGTGCTCGCGGTCGATCTGAACGCCCAAAGCGCCCAGGATGTTGCGCAGGTAATCCAGAAAAATGGCGGAAGGGCCAAGGCGTTTACCGCCGATATCTCGAGCGCCAGCGACAATCAGGCGATGGTCGATGCGGCGGTGGATGCCTTCGGCGGACTGGACGCCGCGTTTCTAAATGCCGGATCCTATGCAACAAAGCAATTTGGCGATCATGATGCCGAGATGTTCGACAGGATGATCGCGATCAATCTCAAAGGCGTGTTCCTGGGTTTGCAGGCGGTTCTGCCCGTGCTGCGCCATGGCGGATCGGCGGTGGTAACCGGATCGAGTTCCGGTATGACCGGCCTTGCGGATGCAGCAGCGTACAGTGCAGCAAAGCATGGCGTCGTGGGTCTGGTGCGCTCGGCTTCGCAGGCTTTTGCTGCACGCGGGTTGCGGGTAAATGCCGTGTGCCCCGGTCCTGTGGGGACCGCGATCTTGGGCGTGACCGAGATGCCAACGCTGCAAGATGCCGACACGCTCGCTGTTCCGGACTACGCAGGCACGCTCCTGCCGCAACATATCGCCGAGGTTGCCCTGTTTCTTGCCAGCCGAAGGTCGGGCGGCATCAACGGACAGGCCCTGCTGGCGGACGCAGGCTTTCTGGCGAGCTACCCGCCACAGGAATGAGCGCGGGCAACAGCGTCACCGGCAAGCCTCAGGACTTGTCGGCAACGCACTGCGCGGGAACCGGGCCGGCACCCGATGGCACATTGGGAAAGATTGTATTGCCACATACATCCCGACCCCGACGCGCCGCGCAGCGACAGCCCTTTACATCTGCGGTTCTGCCGATCGCGTTGAACGGTTCAGTAAACAACCACGCTGCGAATGCTCTTTCCCTCGTGCATCAGATCAAAACCCTGGTTGATTTCATCAAGGCTAAGCACATGGGTGATCATCGGATCGATGGCGATCTTGCCTTCCATGTACCAGTCGACGATCCTGGGAACATCAGTGCGGCCCTTTGCGCCGCCAAAGGCAGAGCCGCGCCAGTTGCGCCCGGTAACAAGTTGAAACGGCCGGGTTGATATTTCCTTGCCTGCCTCGGCAACGCCAATGATGATCGAGGTGCCCCACCCCTTGTGGCAGCATTCCAGCGCCTGGCGCATCACATCGGTGTTGCCGGTGCAATCGAACGAATAATCCGCTCCGCCATCCAGCATGGCGACGAGGGTTTCAACCAGTTCTGCGTCGCCAAGCTTCTTGGGATTTACAAAATCAGTCATGCCGAATCTGCGGCCCCACTCCTCCTTGTCGTCGTTGATATCGACGCCGACGATCCGCCCTGCGCCGGCCATTCTGGCGCCCTGAATGACGTTGAGGCCGATTCCCCCCAACCCGAACACCACGATGTTGTCGCCTGGTCTTACCTTGGCAGTGTTCACCACAGCACCCACGCCTGTCGTGACCCCGCAGCCGATGTAGCAGCTTGTCTGGAACGGGGCGTCGGTGCGGATTTTCGCCACCGCAATTTCCGGCAGCACGGTAAAATTGGAAAAGGTGGAGCAGCCCATGTAATGAAAGACCGTCTGCCCCTTGTAGGAAAAGCGGCTTGTTCCGTCTGGCATGACCCCGCGCCCCTGCGTATCGCGGATTGCGCTGCAAAGGTTTGTTTTTCCCGACAGGCACATCCTGCACTGGCGACACTCGGGCGTGTAGAGGGGAATGACATGGTCGCCGGGCTGCACGTAAGTCACGCCTGCGCCGATTTCCCGCACGATCCCTGCACCTTCATGGCCAAGCACAGCGGGGAAGATGCCTTCGCTGTCGAAGCCATCCAATGTGTATGCGTCGGTGTGGCAGATGCCGGTCGCCATGATCTCGACCAGCACTTCTCCTGCCTTGGGGCCGGCGAGATCAAGCTCGACCACCTCCAGCGGTTTTCTTGCTTCAAAAGCAACGGCAGCGCGCGTTTTCATGAGCAGAACCTTCCTGCAGAGGAATGAGAAAGCAGGCAGGCAAAGCATGCCCGAACCGCTCTGGCAAGCCGATCCTTTGCCCGGCCGCCGTCACCAGGAGTTATTGGTGCGGATCAGGTTGGCTGACTGGCACGACGGCATGCCTGCGCAACGACTTGTCTGTTACCACACGTCCTTGGTGTTATCGCCAAGACGATCGTCGATGGACTCGTCGTGTCCGGTGCCACTCGACATGAACACCAGCCCCATGAGTGCCGACATCAGCAGCATTGCAAAGCCGACGCCCAAAGCCGTCGCGATGTAGAAATGGATCGAGATCGGCCCGTTGCGCCAGTAAAGCACACCCAGCGACAGCACGATCATGACAATGGTGAACACCGCCATGAACCACATGAGCCGCTTGAACCTTGACCATGCAAAGGATGAATTGTCCGGATCGTCGAGAGGGGAGCGGCTCGTCATGGTGACAAGATGGGCCTGTTTCGAGCCGCTGGCAAGGTTGAGCATTTAATGGCAGGATGACAACAAGCATCCCGACACGCACCTTAGCAAAGGATTGCCAATGACTATTCAGAACATCATTGCCGGTCGTGACTTCCCCGTCATCAGCTGTACTTCGGACCTCCCGGTGAGGGAAGCTGTGGCGCTGCTGGCAGACAAGCGGATCGGCGCCATGCCGGTGCTGGACAGCAAGGGTGCGGTGCTCGGCCTGTTTTCCGAGCGTGACGTGATCCGGTGCCTGAAGCGAAATGGCAATGATACTCTCGACATCACCGTTGCCGATGCCATGACAAGCCCGGCCATAACGATCCCGCCGGCAAGCACCGTGAACGAAGCGCTTGCGCTGATGACGCACCGCCGGGTGAGACATTTGCCAGTCGTGGAAGCCGGCCGCATCGTCCACTTCGTGTCGATCGGCGACCTGGTCAAATACAAGATCGATGCGATCGAAGGAGAAGCCAGGGCAATGCGCGACTACATTCGTTCGTCCTGATCCTCGCTGAGCGGACCGCCCTATTGCGGGAGAGTTGCAGTGCCGAGCGCGGGCACCGCAATGGTGCGCCTGCCGGCAAAATCAGTGCGGATCACAAGCAACTCCATGCGTTCAAAATTTTCGAGCAGACGGCGGATGCGTCCAGGCGAATTGGTGCCGTAGATCCGCGCCAGTGCCTTGTCGTCGGGGCAGGGCTGGCCGAGCTGCGCTGCTGCCGCGATGGCGAGGAATGGAGCAAGCATTTCTTCCGGCACATCGCTGCTGAGCTCGACCACCTGTGCGAACTGCGGGTCGTGTTGGTCGAAATCGGCAAGTGCCATTGCGAACCGGCGGTTGAACATGCGCATGTCCATACCATGCAGCGGTGCATTGCGCGCGCGGCAGCGCAACGTGAAATCCTGGAACAGGGTAGCAGCCGATTGGAAGGCTGCATCGTCTGCTGCTGCCATCTGCGCCAGCACTTTAGCGACAATCACGTCGCGGTGCGTCGATCCCTTGCCGTCGGAACTTTCGCCTGCTGCGCAGACGTCGGGCGGATCGCCGCCGTCGGTCCGCTCCTGCTGTGCCACAAGCTGTTGCAGGACGGTGTTCGCATCGATGCGCGCTGCCTCTGACGCGCTGGAGGCGTCGTGCAAAGCTGCCTGCGCCATGGTGCTGCCATCCTCGTCCGATTGAGGCTCGTCCGATTGGGACTCGTTCGAGTGGGGGTGGCGCAGCAGCAGCTCCATTTCCTGTGCATCTGCTTGCGGCAGGGGTAGGAGGCCAGGCGCTGCGCCGCGGGTGCCGGTGGCGACGCTGCCAATCCGCACATCGACCGGTCTGCGGGAAATCGCCGGGCCAAGCCCGAGAAAGCGTCCGCGTTCAAGGTCGCGGATCCGTTCCGCCTGCCGCCGTTCCATGCCCAGAAGATCCGCGGCGCGCGTCATGTCAATGTCAAGAAAGGTGCGCCCCATCAGGAAATTGGAAGCTTCTGCCGCGACGTTCTTGGCCAGCTTGGCCAAACGCTGCGTTGCGATCACCCCTGCCAACCCGCGCTTTCGCCCTCTGCACATCAGGTTTGTCATCGCTGTCAGCGATTGGCGTCGCGCATCGTCGCTGACGTCGCCGCCTTGCGACGGCGCAAACATCTGCGCCTCATCGACGACCACCAGGGCCGGGTACCAGTCTTCGCGTGGAGCATCGAACAACGCGTTGAGAAAACCGGCCGCGCAGCGCATCTGCGCTTCCACTTCCAGCTCATCCAGCGCCAGCACGACTGATGCGCGGTGCCTGCGAACGCGACCAGCAAGGCTGGCGATCTCGGCCTCTGCATAAAGCCCGGCGTCGATCACGACGTGGCCATGCGGGTCCGCAAGCGTCACGAAATCGCCTTCCGGGTCGATGACGATCTGCTGCACGACCCCTGCACTCTGTTCGAGCAGCCGGCGCAACAAGTGCGATTTTCCCGAACCGGAATTGCCCTGCACCAACAATCGGGTGGCCAGCAATTCCTCAATGTCCAGTGGGACCGGCGCTCCTGCCGGATCGGTGCCGATGATGACAGTCGTGTTCACATGCCGTCGATAGCCCATGGCGCCCTGATGCCAAGCATCCGTTGCCCCCATCCCCGGAAACTCCACCGCAGTGTCGCGCCCAGCGCGCGGGTCGCCAGGCGGTTGGGCAGCGCGGACATCGGTGGCGGGCGCCGGTCCAGCATGCGGCCGGCCCAGCGCGGCAATAGGTCAAGCGCTGCATTGCCCAGCATCAGATGCGATGCTGCCACTGCCGGGTTGCGGCCCGACGGTTTCAGTACCAGATCGGCCACTTCTCGGGTTTCCGCAATGACCATCAGTTCGGGCCGGTAGTCGCGCAGCAGGTCTTCTGCTTCTGCCCGCGTCACCGGCACCGGATCGGCGCCCAATGCGCGCGCGACATATGCCGCCTCGGCAAAATACAAGTCCTGGTCGGCTGCGTTCATCGCCGGATCGACATAGCGGATATAGGCATCAAGGAAACACAGCGACTCCGCGACGTGCACCCACGCCAGCAAATGCGGGTCGGACGCGCGATATGTCGTGCCGTCGGGCAAGACGCCTTCGACCCGCTCGTGGATCGATCGCACGCGGCCGATCGCGGCTTCGGCATCTACCTTTCCGGCATAAGTGGTGATCGCGATGAACCGCGCAGTGCGGCGCAGACGGCCCAGCATGTCCTGCCGGAAATTGGAATGGTCAAGCACCCCGCGCAGCGCGGCAGGGTGCAGCATCTGCAGCAGCAGCGCCGCCATGCCGCCGACCATCATCGACACGACATCGGCATGCACCGTGCGCACGATCGAGCCGCGCGGCGTAAGCGCATCCTCGCTATGGCCGATCGGCGCTTCGCCGCGCGCGGTGTCGTTGAACACCATGCGCACCTGTCGCCGCAGCAATGCCTTTACGGAATCCGTCGCGCTGAACGGGCGCACCTTGCTCATTGGCGCATCAGGACCCGTCCGGCCGTGCCAGCTTGCGATGCATCTGCGCCAGCAGGTCATCGGGCAGCAAGCCGGCGAAAGTGTCCTGAACCTTGTTCATGAACCCGCTGACGACGTGGGATTCGCCTTTCAGCATGGCGTTGTAACCATCCTGCGCAACTTTGGCCGGATCGGCCTTGGGTGCCTTGGCGAGCTTGGTATCCTCCATTTCGGCGCGCTCGAAAAACGCCGTGCCGGTTGCGCCGGGCAGGAGGCAGGTAACGGTGACGCCGCTATCCTTGACCTCATTGGCAAGCCCGATGCAGAAATCATCAATGAAGGCCTTGGTCGAATTGTAAACGAGGTTGAACGGACCGGGAATGTGTCCGGCAATCGATCCGGTCACCAGAATACGCCCGGCACCGCGTTCCTGCATCTTGCGGCCGATGTTGTAGACGAGCGCGACCGTGCCTGTGATGTTGGTGTGCAAGGTCTGGGCAATCTGGTGCCATTGCTGATCGAGGAACAGCCCTCCTTCCCCAGCGCCCGCGTTTGCGAACAGCGCTGCAACCGGCCGGTCCCCCACTGCTTGCAGCAAGGCGACAATGCCGTCGCGCGTGGCGAGATCACCTTCGACCGTTTCCACCGACGCGGCACCGGCGGCGGTTACTTCGGCTACGGCCTCAGGCATGGGATTGCGCGCGACGAGCAGCAGATCGCAGCCATCGCGCGCGGCCCGCTTAGCCAGTTCCAGCCCGATGCCGCTGGACCCGCCGGTCACCACAACAAGGCCGCTCAACTTTTCGATGGTCCGGCTCATGCAGCGGTTCTTTCCATGCCGGGCTTCAGAATAACCTTGGTCCATTCGTTCTGTTTGCTGCTGAAGTTCTTGTATCCCTCGGCCGCGTCCTCCAGCGGCAGGCGATGGCTGATGAGAAAGGTTGTATCAATCTCGCCATTCTCGATCTTTTTCAGCAAATCATGCGTGTAACGTTGCACATGGGTTTGCCCCGTGCGCAATTGCAGCCCTTTTTCCATCAGCGCGCCTAATGGAAATTTGTCGACCATGCCACCATAGACACCCGGCACCGACACGCGTCCGCCCGGCCGCACCGCCAGGATCGCCTGTCGCAAGGCATGGGCACGATCGGCGCCAATGCCGACCGTCTGCTTGGCGACGTCCAGCATGTTGTCGATGGCAAATCCATGCGCCTCCATGCCGACCGCGTCGATGACGGCATCCAGGCCAATCCCGCCCGACATTTCCATCAACGCTTCCTGCAGATTGCTTTCGCGGAAATTCACCGTATGCGCACCCAATCCGCGCGCCAATGCAAGCCGGTGCGGATAATGGTCGATGGCGATGACCCGCGCCGCGCCCATCGCAATGGCGGACTGGATGGCGAACAGCCCGACCGGGCCGCAGCCCCATACGGCAACGGTATCATCGGGCTGGATCTCGGCATTTTGCGCGCCCATCCACCCGGTCGGCAGGATGTCGGACAGGAACAGCACTTGGTCATCGGTCAGCGAGTCGGGAACGACAATCGGTCCGACGTCGGAAAACGGCACGCGCACATATTCCGCCTGTCCGCCCGAATAGCCGCCGGTCAGGTGCGAATATCCGAACAGTCCCGCCATCGGGTGACCATACAAGGCGGCTGACATGTCCTGTTTTTCAGCCGGATTGCTGTTTTCACAGCAGCTGTATTGCTGAATTTCGCAATGGAAGCAGCCGCCGCAGGCGATCGTGAACGGCACCACCACCCGCTGCCCCTTGGTCAAGGTGCTGGCAGAGCCGGTTTCCACGACCTCGCCCATGAATTCATGGCCAAGGATGTCGCCGGACTGCACCGCCGGAATGACACCATCATAAAGGTGCAGGTCGGACCCGCAGATCGCGGTCGAAGTCACCTTGATGATGGCATCGCGGTCATTGACGATTTCAGGATCATCGACGGTTTCGACGCGAACATCGTGCTTGCCGTGCCAGGTAAGTGCTCTCATTTCAATTCTCCTGCTTTTGCGCGGCGCGGGTATTTTGGGGGCGGTTGGCAGAGGTGGCGATTTCGCCTGTTTCCATCAGCATCTTGAACCGCTTCAGATCATGGCGGGCATGCGTTCTCGGGTCATCCATGAACAGTTTCGACATGATCTTGCCAATGGCGCCGCCGCGCGGCTTGTAAGCGATGATCAGCGAAACGCGTGTGCCGCGGTCTCCCGGCGCATCATCGAATGTCACGCGACCTTCGGTATCGACATCCGATCCTTCGACCGACCGCCATGCGATCAGCTTGTTCTGCACATCCTTCACCACCTCGGTATCCACCTCGATGATGTCGCCTCCATGGTCCTGCATGAACCATGCGGTGCGTCCGTCGGCCCTGTTCTCCACCCGATCGAGGTTGAACATGAAGCGCGGCAGGTTGGAAAAATCGCGCCAATAGGCAAACAGTTCGGCGCGTTCCTTGCGGATGGTCACGGTGCGGCCAACGACCTCATATCTGCCGAAGCTGCGCCTCTGGGTCCACCCGGGCGCATTGTCAGGGTGGTGCTTGCGGTCGCGCGTGGCGAGCCATGCACCTACCGCCGCCGCGCCAAGCGCGACGCTCACCCCGGTCAGCGTTCCGGCTTTCGTCTTCATGTCTGTTGTCATTGTCGCCTCCAGCTTTGATCGGCCCGTGCTTTCGCCTGACCCGTGCTTTTGACCGAACAGCGATTGACCGGCGGTCAGGTTCCATGGCTGACGCGCAGTTCATACCTCGGTCTGGTCATAATCGCCGCACCAGCGCCTGCCTAAAAAGCTGCCCGGACCAGCTGCTCAGGCCAGCTGCCCATACCAGCCTGGCGCGACGCCTGGCTTAAACCGAGGAACACGCACGGTTGCTGCCTGTTACAAGCAGGCGAGAGCCGCGCAAAAGCTCACCGGCAAAACAGGAGCGAAGGGATGAACAATACGCGAATGGAAACCGATTCCATGGGCGGGATCGCAGTCGACGCGGACCGCCTGTGGGGAGCCCAGACAGAACGGTCGCGGCGCAATTTCCGCATTGGCTGCGAAACCATGCCTGTGCCGGTCATTCGCGCGCTCGGCATCGTGAAACGCGCCGCTGCGCGCACGAACGAGGCCTTGGGACTGCTTGATCGCAGGCTTGCAGATGCCATCGTGAAAGCAGCGGACGAAGTCGTTGCAGGATCGCTGGATCATGAGTTTCCGCTGGTGGTCTGGCAGACCGGATCGGGCACCCAAAGCAACATGAATGTAAATGAAGTGATTTCCAACCGGGCCAACGTCCTGCTCGGTTCCGAGCCGGGCGCGAAAAGCCCGGTGCACCCCAATGACCACGTCAACATGAGCCAGTCTTCAAACGACACCTTTCCTACCGCCATTCACATCGCCGCGGTCACGGAGATCACCGGCCGGCTGTTGCCTGCCCTGCATGCGATGCAGCATGACTTTGCTGCAAAGGCGCGTGACTGGCACGACATCGTAAAGATCGGGCGCACGCATACGCAGGATGCGACGCCGCTTACCCTGGGTCAGGAATTCTCAGGCTATGCCCGACAGGTCGAGCTGGGGCTGGCGCGGGTGGGAGTGACACTTGAAGGACTGTACGAACTTGCGCAGGGCGGGACGGCTGTTGGTACAGGATTGAACGCGCCGGCAGGCTTTGCCCAGCAGGTTGCAGAGCGCATCGCGCAGGACACGGATCAGCCATTTCGCACCGCGTCCAACAAGTTCGAGGCACTGGCCGCACAGGATGCACTGCTGTTCGCCCATGGCGCACTCAACACCTTGGCCGCAGGATTGTTCAAGATCGCGAACGACATCCGCTTTCTGGGATCGGGGCCGCGATCGGGGCTGGGCGAGCTGGCGCTTCCCGCGAACGAACCGGGCAGTTCGATCATGCCCGGAAAAGTGAACCCCACCCAATGCGAAGCAATGACGCAGGTCTGCGCGCAAGTGTTTGGAAACCAGACCACGATCGGCTTTGCAGACAGTCAGGGGCAGTTCGAGCTTAACGTCTATCGCCCGGTGATGGCGCATGCCTTCCTGCAATCGGTGCGCCTGCTGGCTGATGCAGCGGACAGCTTCACCACCAACCTCTTGTCGGGGCTCGAGCCGCGCCGGGACAATATCGCACGCGGGGTCGACAATTCGCTGATGCTGGTGACAGCGCTTGCCCCATCGATCGGCTACGACAAGGCGGCCGCAATTGCCAAGGCGGCACACGAACAGGGGATCAGCCTGCGCGAAGCGGCCATTGCCAGTGGCGATGTCGACGCGCAGGAATACGACCGTCTCGTCCGGCCCGAAAACATGATCGCGCCCGGATAGTGCCTGCCTGTCACGACGCTGCGGCAAGATCGCCGGCAGGAACATTGGCGCGCAATTCGTCGAGCCAGACTTGCGCCACAGCATCCGACGGCGCGCGCCAGTCGCCTCGGGGGCTCAGGGCACCGGATGATGACACCTTGGGGCCGTTGGGAATGGCGGACCGCTTGAACTGGCTGAACTGGAAAAACCGGACAAGGAAGCTTTCCAGCCATTTGCGGATTGTGGGCAGGTCGTAAGCATTTTTTGCATCTTCAGGAAATTCTGCCGGCCATGTTCCACGTGCAACATCATGCCAGGCATGCCAGGTAAGGAAGGCAACCTTGGACGGTTTTTGCCCATACCGCATGATGTGGTGCAGGAAGAAATCGTGCAGTTCGTATGGCCCGATACGGTCCTGTGTGCTCTGGATCTCGCCATCTTCCCCTTGTGGTACCAGTTCCGGCGAAATCTCCGTTGCCAGGATCGCCTCCAGAACGGCATCGGCGGCAGGATCGAGCTGGTCAGTGCGAGTGCTCCAGCGGATCAGATACTGGATCAACGTCTTGGGCACGCCTGCGTTCACGGCATAATGGCTCATCTGGTCGCCCACGCCATAGGTGCACCAGCCCAGCGCCAGCTCGGAAAGGTCACCTGTACCGATGACGAAGCCTGAATGCTGTCCGGCAAGCCTGAAGAGGTAATCGGTGCGCAGACCCGCCTGCACGTTTTCGAACGTTACATCATGGACAGGCTCACCCCGCGCAAAAGGATGGTCGATATCCTCCAGCATGCGCTGCGCGGCTGGACGAACATCGATTTCCTGTGCGGTGATGCCGACCGCCTGCATCAGTTGCCACGCATTCGCCTTTGTCTCGTCGCTGGTGCCGAACCCCGGCATCGTGTAGCCAAGAATGGTGGTGCGTGGCAGGCCGAGCTTGTCGCAGACCTTGGCCGCCACGATCAGCGCATGGGTGGAATCGAGCCCGCCTGAAACGCCCAGCACCATGGTCTTGCCGTTCGTCGCCTCGAACCGCCGCATCAAGCCGTCGACCTGAATGTTGAACGCTTCGAAACAATCCTCGTCCAGTTTGCCTTGGCGATTGGGGACAAAGGGAAACCGGCGGATTGGCCGGACAAGGCCGATGCTGCCGCGCGCAGGGGCATGATTGAACCCGATGGTGCGAAACCGCGTCTGCGGCAGGTCTGCCGCTTCTGCCGCGTCGTTGAAAGTCTGCGTCCGCAGACGTTCATTGAGGATGCGCGTACAATCAATGTCGGCTATGCACAGTCTGGCGTCCGTCTCGAACCGGTCCGATTGCGCCAGCAGATCTCCCAGTTCGTAGATGATGCCTTGCCCATCCCAGGCAAGATCGGTGGTGCTTTCGCCGTGACCGGCCGCGGAATAGACGTAAGCAGACATCGTGCGTACCGACTGCGACCGGCACAGCAGATGCCGTTCATCGGATTTGCCGATGGTGATATTCGACGCTGACAAATTGGCAAGGATCGTTGCCCCGGCCAGTGCACCTGATGTCGATGGCGGGATCGCGGCCCAGAAATCCTCGCATATCTCCACGTGCAGCTTGAAACCGGGCAAATCCTGCGATGCGAACAGCAGGTCCGTGCCAAAAGGAACGATCTGCCCGCCGGCGGTGATTTGCTGGTCTGTGATATTGCGCCCACTGGCGAACCAGCGACGCTCGTAAAATTCGCGGTAATTGGGAAGGAAGCTTTTTGGCACGGCACCAAGAATGCGACCGCGCGCGATGGGGACGGCGCAATTATACAGCCGCCCTTCGTGCCGCAGTGCTGCGCCAACGAGCAGGACAGGACAAAGCTGCGCCGTTGCCGTAGCAATCCGGGCCAGAGCGTGATCGACCACGCTTATGATCGCATCCTGCATGTGCAAATCGTCCAATGCATAGGATGACAGGCAGAGTTCCGGAAACACGACAAGGTCTGCATGCGCGTCATGTGCACGCTGTGCCTGATCCAGGATGGCGTCACAGTTGAAAGACACATCGGCGGTCCGCACGCGCGGCGTGCCGGCAGCGACCCGGACAAAGCCGTGTTCGTGCATGGATGTGAAGTTCACGTCGCGTCCTCCGGCATTGTCATTCATCAACTGTTACGCCTTTTTGGTTCTGGCAAGAAGTAGCGTGCCGGGCTGTATACCGCGCACCGGCTGAGACGTGAGTTCCGGCATGCTCTTCGCGCAGCGTCTTGGCGGCCATCGGACGCCAAAGGTGCCTGCGGGCCATCGGCGAATGCCTGTCTGATTGCGCCGCGCCCCCATCGCTACTGTTTTGCCGGCCGCGTTATGGTCGTCGGGTAGGGCGCCAACAAGAAATTAGTTTTGCAGCGTTGAACCCGGGCAAATTATCGCGTCGCGAGGCATGGCTCCGTTCCAGTGCATCTGCCGCATGTCGGGCAGGATGGGCTCTGGGATGCAAGAATATATTGGCTCGACCAGCGGCAGTTCCTTTTCAACACCTTATCTGCATCTGCTTGCGTAACGCAGGCAAAACAAAGGGGGCAGGCAAGACAAAAGGCCCCCACCTGTAGGCGAGGACCTTTTGTTCAATTCTCAGGAATGATTTGCGGCGGGATCAGCTTGTTCTGGTCGTTGCCTTGTTCGTGGCATCGTCATCGTCATAGGTCCGCATCTTGCCGAGGTTGTCAGTGCGGTCATTTCGATCGACCGCCTTGACGCGCAGATTGTTCTGCACATGGCTCACTCCCGACACGTCCTCTGCGCGATCCTCTGCCCGACGCTTGCTGCGGCGACTGTCCACGGTGCCATCAAGCGTCACTTCGCTGTTGCTGACCGTGACCGTGATGTTGCTCGCATCGACGTGCGAATCATCTGTCAGATAATCTGAAACATCCTCGCGAATGCGTTCATCTGACCGCTTGTAGCCCGACGGTCCACGTCCGCGATGGCTGCTCCTGCGACGGCGTTCGTCATGATCATCATCGTCAAACCAGCTGGAAATCTCGTCTCCTGCCTTTTCAAAGAAGCCGCGATCATCATCGCCACCATAGCGATTGTGACCGGCCGTCTGCGAATATCGCCCGGCAGCTCCGTAACCACCTGCACCATATCCGGCTCCTCTGCCACGGGTCGGATAGCGATCCCGGCCGCCGTAATCGTTGGAGTTGAAGCTGGAATAATCCTCGCTCCCGTAATCCGACTGGCCTGCTCCCCGGCTGTACCCGCTCGTGCGGCCATAATCGTCGCCGCCGCGATTCATGTTGCGCAAGCCACCTTGGTTCATCGAGCGATCATAATCGGAGCCAGTGCTGTAGCCACCGCGCTGCCTGTCATTACGATCCATGTTGTAGCGATCCATGTCGTAATATTGCGTCGGGTCGTAGTCGTTGCGATCGCCGCGCTGCCGATCATAACTGCGGTCGTAATCGCCCGAGCCGTAGGACTGCTGTCGCTGGTTCATGCGGTCGCGATTTCCACCTGCGAAACCGTCATTGTCGCGGGTATAGCGTTCGTCCCTGTTCCAGTTGGCCATGTGTGCGTCTCCTTGATTTTTCATTCATCAGTAGCGCAGGTCTGTCCCGTGCGCCTGCCGCCGATGCGGGCTTATGTTGATACAACGTGCAAGGCTGCAAATCGTTGCTCGGCTCATCGCACCATCATTTCAGCTTGCCGTAACCACAGGTTGGATCGACCAGTTTCACAGGTGGATCGGCAAGCCGCTACGCACCTGCGGCAATATGATGGCTACTGATGATGGCTATTGCGGACGGGACGGATCGCCTGCTCGCATCGCGTGCATTGCGCGGTGGCCAAAACGCGCTACGCTGCCGTCCATGATCAGAACCTTCCTTGCCGCTGCTGCTGCAATCGCTCTTCCTGCCGCATTTCCCGGCATGGCTTCTGCCGACGATCTTGCCGCATCGCTCGATGCGCAGATGCCGGCGTTGATGGAGCTTTATCGCGATCTTCATGCCAACCCTGAACTGTCGATGCAGGAGACACGCACCGCAGCAAAGCTGGCAGGGCTGATGCGCAAGCTGGGCTACGACGTGACCGAACAGGTCGGGATTACCGGCGTGGTCGCGGTGCTGGAGAACGGCGCTGGCCCCACGGTCATGCTGCGGGCCGACATGGATGGCCTGCCTGTGGTGGAGCAGACCGGCCTGCCGTTTGCGTCCACGGCCGTTGCCGCTGCCCGCTCCGGCGTTGAAACAGGGGTGATGCATGCCTGTGGTCACGACACGCACATGGCAGGGTTGATCGGCGCAGCGCAGCTTCTGGCCGAGCACAAGGATCAATGGTCGGGCACGCTGGTGCTGATCGCGCAGCCGGGCGAGGAAGTGGGCGAAGGCGCGCTGGCCATGCTTGAAGATGGTCTGTTCACGCGCTTCCCCAAGCCTGATTTTGCGGTTGCTTTCCACGATGCAGCAATGCCTGCCGGCGTGATCGGCTATTCGCCAGGCTATGCGCTCGCCAATGTGGACAGCGTCGACATTACGGTGCCCGGCGTCGGCGGGCATGGTGCCTATCCGCATATGACCAGGGACCCGATCGTCCTTGCCAGCAGCATCGTTACGCAGCTTCAGACCCTTGTCAGTCGCGGGCAGGATCCGCAGGACCCGGCGGTGGTCACGGTCGGCAGTTTTCATGCCGGCGCCAAGCACAACATCATTTCGGATGAAGCCAGGCTGCAGCTTACCGTCCGCAGCTACGGCGATGCCAGCCGCCAGCGCCTGCTTGACGGCATCGCCCGCATCGCGCGCGGTGAGGCGATCGCCGCCGGGATGCCGGAAGACAGGATGCCGGTGGTCACCATGGCGGACCAGTTCACGCCGGCAACCTACAACGACCCTGCACTGGCCGACCGGCTGGCGGGTGTCTTTGCCGGGCGCTTCGGGCAGGACCGCGTGACCAGAACGCCAGCCACCATGGGCGGCGAGGATTTCAGCCGTTACCGCCGGGCCGATCCCGATACGATTCAGTCGATGATCTTCTGGGTAGGCGGGGTCACCCCTGCCGACTGGCAGGCGTCGCAGGCTGGCGAAAAGGCGTTGCCATCGCTGCACAGCCCGTTCTGGGCGCCTGATGCTGAAGCGGTGATTGCAACAGGCGCAGCAGCACTGGCCGCAGCAGCAATGGAACTGATGCCTGCTTCCTGAGGCGGGCACTTTCGAAGGGGTGCAGCAAAGGAGCTTTTGTTCGCTCCAACATTTTCTTTCCTGAATTCGCAGCGCAGGTCGGCTAGACATTCTTCCACGATAAAAACAGGCCGCGCGGCCAGCGGGAGTGAGCGCCTCATGTCTTCAGGATTGACCCATCTGCAAAGGCTGGAAGCCGAAAGCATCCACATCATGCGCGAAGTGGCGGCAGAAGCGGAAAAGCCGGTCATGCTGTATTCTGTCGGCAAGGATAGTGCCGTCATGCTGCACCTTGCCCGCAAGGCGTTCTACCCTTCGCCGCCGCCGTTCCCGCTCCTGCATGTGGACACCACCTGGAAATTCAAGGCAATGTACGCGCTTCGCGAAAAAGCGGCCAGGGATGCCGGCATGGAACTGCTCGTGCATCAAAACCCCGAGGCAAAGGCACGCGGCATCAATCCCTTCGATCATGGGCCGCTGCACACCGACATGTGGAAGACGCAAGGGCTGAAGCAGGCGCTCGACCTGTATGGTTTTGACGCGGCATTCGGCGGCGCCCGCCGCGATGAGGAGAAGAGCCGTGCCAAGGAGCGGGTGTTTTCATTTCGCACCGCATCGCACGGCTGGGATCCGAAGAACCAGCGGCCCGAACTGTGGAACCTCTACAATACGAAAAAGGCGAAAGGGGAAAGCATCCGCGTCTTTCCCATCTCCAACTGGACCGAACTCGACATCTGGCAATATATCCAGCTGGAGGAAATCGAGATCGTGCCGCTCTATTACGCAGCCAAGCGTCCGGTGGTGGAGCGTGACGGGCTGTTGCTGATGGTCGATGACGAGCGCTTTCCTCTGCGTGAAGGGGAGGTGCCCGAAATGCGGTCGGTGCGGTTCCGCACGCTGGGCTGCTACCCGTTGAGCGGCGCTGTCGAGAGCGAGGCGACTGATCTTTCCGGCGTTATCCAGGAAATGCTGCTGACCACCACGAGCGAGCGGCAGGGCCGGGCGATCGACCGGGATGCGGGCGATGCCAGCATGGAGAAAAAGAAGCAGGAGGGGTATTTCTGATGGCCGCAAATAACGACGGACCCGCTTATCAGACCGACACGCTGATCGCGCAGGATATCGATGCCTACCTGCAAACCCACCAGCACAAGACGATGCTGCGGTTCATCACCTGCGGGTCAGTGGACGATGGCAAGTCGACGCTGATCGGGCGCCTGCTCTACGATTCCAAGATGATCTTCGAGGACCAGCTTGCCGCGCTGGAGGCGGACAGCAAGCGGGTCGGCACGCAGGGGCAGGAGATCGATTTTGCGCTGCTGGTGGACGGGCTGGCCGCAGAACGCGAGCAGGGCATCACCATCGACGTTGCCTATCGGTTCTTCAACACGGAAAAGCGCAAGTTCATCGTGGCCGATACTCCGGGCCATGAACAATACACCCGCAACATGGTGACAGGCGCGTCCACCGCCGACCTCGCGATCATCCTTGTCGATGCGCGTAAAGGCGTGCTCGTCCAGACGCGGCGCCATTCCTATCTGGCGAATCTCGTCGGCATCAGGAACATCGTGCTGGCGGTGAACAAGATGGATCTCGTCGATTACAGCGAGGAGGTCTTCCGCACGATCGTTGCCGATTATCGCCAGTTCGCCGCGCAGATCGGGATCGAGGATTTCGTTGCCATCCCGATCTCTGGCTTCAAGGGCGACAATATCGCGGCGCGGTCGGACAACATGCCCTGGCACGCCGGGCCGGTGCTGATGGACCATCTTGAAACGGTGGAAATCGCGGCGGACGCCGATATTGGCAAGCCGTTCAGGATGCCCGTCCAATGGGTTAACCGGCCCAATCTGGACTTTCGCGGTTTTTCCGGTCTGATCAGTGCCGGCACGGTGAAGCCGGGCGACCCGGTGCGCATCGTACCATCGGGCAAGACCAGCACCATCCGGTCCATCGTGACCTTTGCAGGCGATCTTGACGAAGCGCAGGCGGGGCAGTCGGTCACGCTCACCCTTGCAGACGAGGTTGATTGTTCGCGCGGCAGTGTCATTGCCGCGGCCGACAACCCGCCGCAGACCGCCGACCAGTTCGAAGCATCGATCGTGTGGATGGCGGACGAACCCTTGCTGCCGGGCCGGTCGTACTGGCTGAAGCTCGCGACGCAGACGGTCGCGGTCAGCGTCCATGAACCCAAATATGTCGTCGACGTCGATACGCTCGACCATCTGGCGGCAAAGACATTGGAGCTGAACGAGATCGGCGTTGCTGAACTGGCTACGGAAAAGCCGATCACCTTTGTTCCCTTCCGCGATGAAGAAGACCGCGTCAGCCCGACCTTGGGCGGGTTCATCCTCATCGACCGGATCACCAATCAGACGGTTGCTGCCGGCATGCTGCATTTCGCGCTGCGCCGGTCGCAGAACGTGCATTGGCAGGCGCTGGACATCACGCGCGAAACCCGTGCGGCGCTCAAGAACCAGGCCCCGCGCGTGGTGTGGTTCACCGGCCTGTCGGGATCGGGCAAGTCCACCATCGCCAATCTGGTCGACAAGCGGCTCAACCGGATGAACCGGCACAGCTTCCTGCTTGATGGCGACAATGTGCGCCACGGCCTCAACAAGGATCTGGGCTTTACCGACGCCGATCGCATCGAGAATGTGCGCCGCGTGGGCGAGGTCGCCCGGTTGATGAGTGATGCCGGGCTGATCGTGCTGACCGCGTTCATCTCGCCATTCCAGGCAGAGCGCAACATGGTGCGCAGCATGATGGCGGATGGAGAGTTTGTCGAAGTGTTCATCGACACGCCGCTTGCCGTCGCGGAGGAGCGCGACACCAAGGGGCTGTACGCCAAGGCCAGGGCCGGAAATCTCAAGAACTTCACCGGCATCGACAGCCCCTATGAACCGCCGCAAGCGCCCGATATCCGCATCGATACAACCGCGATGACGCCTGAAGAAGCAGCCGACATGATCGTCGAACATCTGTTGGGGTGGTAAAGATGGTTCTGATTGCAGACGATGCCGAACTGGCCGCAAGGCTGGCACATGCGGCGGGACAGATCGCGGTGTCGGTGCGGGACAGCGGCCTCCTTGATGGCAAGGTGCTCGGCAACACCGGCGACCAGGTGGTCAATGCGTTCCTGATCCGTGCTCTACGCGAACAAAGGCCTGATGATGGCTTGCTGTCCGAGGAAAGCCGCGACACGATGGAGCGGCTGGAAAAGGACCGTGTGTGGATCATCGACCCCGTCGACGGTACGCGCGAATATGGTGAAAGTCGCGACGACTGGGCCATCCATGTCGGTCTTGCCATAGCCGGAGAGGCACAAGTTGGCGCGGTGGCGCTGCCCGGCCTCGACCTCGTCATGCGCACCGACGAGGTGGTGACGCTGCCGTCTGCACCTGAACGCCTGCGCATGGTGGTAAGCCGGACCCGCCCGGCTGCCGAAGCGGTCGCGGTGGCAGAGGCGCTCGGCGCTGAAATGGTACCAATGGGTTCAGCCGGTGCCAAGGCAATGGCGATCATCCGGGGTGAGGCGGATATCTACCTCCATTCCGGCGGCCAATATGAATGGGACAACTGCGCCCCTGCCGCAATCTGCGCTGCGCATGGCCTCCATTGTTCGCGGATCGATGGGTCGCCGCTGCGCTACAACCAGCCAGAGGTAGCACTGCCCGACCTGCTGTTCTGCCGTCCGGAACATGCGCGGCGTGTTCTGAATATCGTCGCCGGTCTTTGACGAAACGAGTGCTCAACAGCGTTACCTGTTAGCGGCGGCGACAGCCTCCACCGCAAAGCCGTAACCAGCGATACCGCAGCCGCAGATGACCATATCGGCCACAGCAGAGACATGGCTGTGATGGCGAAAGCTTTCCCGGGCATGAATATTCGTGATGTGCACTTCGGCAATGGGACCGTCGAAAGCAGCCAGCGCATCGCGAATTGCGATCGAAGTGTGGCTGTATGCACCCGGATTGATCACGATTGCCACCGACCGCACGCGTGCTTCATGAATCCAGTCGATCAGCACATGTTCGGCGTTGCTCTGTGCAAAAAAGATTTCATGGCCGATAGCGGCAGCGCGGCCGCTGCACAGCCGTTTTGCATCATCCAGCGTGTCGTGCCCGTAAATCTCGGGCTCCCTCTGCCCCAGCAGATTTAGATTGGGTCCGTTCAAGATGCTGATCAACGCCATGCGCGGGTTTCCTGTTGCCGTGCCGCACCCTTAGGCCGGCGCACGCATGCCGGCAACGCCTCGCTCCCGTTTGCGTGGCTTTACCTGCTGGCAAGATCGACCAGCATCGTGGCAGTCAAGATCTGCGGCAATTGCCGCACCGGCTGGTTTGGCTCGTACCAGAGGTAGAGCGGCACCCCTGCCGCACCGTTTGCGCCGAGGAAGCGCGTGACGGCCGGATCGCGCCGGGTCCAGTCAGCGCGCAGCACGATCACCCCGGCGCCGGCAAATGCATCGTGCACCGCGGCCCGGTCGATCGCGACCTGCTCGTTGAGCTTGCAGGTCACGCACCAGTCAGCGGTGAAATAGACAAAGACCGGCTGGTTGCTGGCTCGGGCCCGCGTCAGTTCCGCCTCGCTGAAAACGCGCGTTCCGGGCATCGCCGCTGTCGCTATGTCGCGTGGGTTCATCGCCATGGCCGCCCCACCTGTCAGCAGCGCCCCGGTCATCAAGGCAAGCGCTGCACCGCGTACTCTGCGGCCGCCACGCTGCCGCCTGCCGATTGCCCACAGGGAGGACAGCAACAGCACCGCGCCGGTGCCCGCGAGCAGGAACAGCGGCAAACCGCCAAGCCGCCAGCACAGCCAGAGCAGCGCCAGCGCGGTGAGCCCCATCGGCATCGCCATTGCCTTGCGAAAACTGTTCATCCAATTGCCGGGCCGCGGCAAAAGACGGCGAACACGTGGCACAAACCCGATCAGGAGGAATGGAAAGGCCAGCCCCAACCCCAATGCCGCAAACAGGCCGAGCGCAGCGGTCACCGGCAACAGCAGCGCTGCACCCATCGCGCCAGCCATGAATGGGCCGGTGCAAGGCGTCGCAACCAGCGCGGCAAGCACGCCCGTGCCAAAAGCGCCGGTCCCGCGTCGTTCGATCGCAACAGGCAGCAGCAATTCGAACCATCCGGCAAGATTGGCAGTGATCGCAACGACCAGCAGCAGCAGCAGCAGCACGGTCGCCGGCTCCTGAAGCTGAAAGGCCCAGCCGATTTCCTGTCCCGCGGCCCGCAGGGCGAGGAGAAGCGCGCCAAGCGCCAGCACCGTTGCCATTATCCCTGCTGTATAGGCGAGCGCCTCTGTGCGCGCACCCTCGCCGCCAGCGCGTGCCAGCGTCAGCGCCTTCAGGCTGAGCACCGGAAACACGCAAGGCATGATGTTGAGCAGCACGCCGCCTGCAAACGCTGCCAGCAGGAGCAGGGCCGTGCCCGGCAAAGTGCCGTTGGCCGGCAGCGCTGCCGCAAGTGGCACGCCTGCTGCAGGAACCATGCCGGGGCGCAGCGTCATGGCGATGCCGTTGTTGTCGGTGAACCGCAGCACCGCGTCAGCCGTTCCATCGAAACTGGCGTTTGCAGCAATGTCCGTTTCCATGATGAGCCAGTCGCCGGCACGGGAAAACTCCTGCCGCGCCGCATAGGCAATCAGCCCGTCCTGCTCGATGAACAGATGCGGTGCCGACACGCTGGCCTGCGCTGCCAGGGGGATCGCCACGCGCAGGCGTTTGCCCGTGATCGCATAGGTTCCTGTCTCGGCCAATTGCGCCGGCAGGGCTGCACGCCATTTTTCGAAACGCGGGTCGGGTTCGGCATTACTGTGCACAGCGACCGGGAGGGTAATTGCAAGCGTCGCTTGTTCGGGCACGCAGATCGTGTCGGTGCACGCCAGCCAGCGGGCGACGACGGCAATCCGCGCTTCACCGGGCGGAACGCCGGCTGCAAATTGCAACGGCACCAGAATAGCATGGGGACCTTCATAGACATGGTTCATCAGCCCGCTGATCAGCAAGGTCTGCGGCACTCCATAAGCAGGCTCGCCCGCACTCACGCCTGCGGGCAAGTCCCAGTCCAGCGTCATGCCCAGACCGGCATCGCCGGGGTTTGACCAATAGCCGTGCCAGCCAGGCTTGGGCTCCATTGCAATGGCGACGGTCACTGCCTCTCCGGGACGTACCGGCTGCTCGGCAACAAGGCGCGCTGCGATGTTGTTCGCCCACGCCGGCGATACCGCGCCAAACAGGCCACACGCCAGCAGCAGCGCCACCAGAAATCTGCGCAATTGGTTCAACAAGCCTGTCTCATCCATGCCGATGCGCTGCTCGCCAAGGCTGGTCGCAGCCACGCGACTGTCAGCAAGGGGGCGCGACGACGGGACTTGCGCATCGGTTCATGCCCCGCCATCAACGCTTCATCATCTAGGGATTGCCGTAACCGCTGTCCAGCAAAGGGCGTGCCTGCACAAGCCCAATACCGGCAGGCACAGCACCGGCAGAAACAGGATCAGGAAAGGCCGACATGATGGCGCAGCAACACAGCATCGACGGGGACCGGCGTGACGTGGTGATCCTTGGCGGCGGGCTGGTCGGGACCAGCCTGGCTTTGGCGCTGGCGCGGATCGGCGTTACCAGCCATGTGCTCGACGCTGCCGATCCGCAGACGCAATTGGCAGAAGGCTTCGACGGGCGCGCATCCGCCATTTCCACCGCCAGCTGGAACATGTTCGAAAACCTTGGTCTTGCGTCGCAACTGGAGCCTTATGGCTGCCCCATCGCTGCCATTGCGGTCAGCGATCAGCGCAAGATGGGCGAATTGCGGTTCCGGCCGGAACCTGGCGACGGGACGCTGGGGCGCATGTTTGCCAACCGGCAACTGCGCACCGCCTTGTTCGCCGCGATGTTGCAGACGCCGCAGATCAGCTTCCATCCCTCCTCCACAATCGTGGAACGCAGGCGCGATGCACATGGCGTAGCGGTAACGCGTGACGATGGCGCCCGGTTTTGCGGCAGCCTGCTGGTGGCGGCCGAAGGGCGTCGTTCCCCCACCCGCGAACAGGCCGGGCTTGCAATCGCCAGCTGGGATTACGGCCACCGCGCCATTATCTGCGGCCTTGCCCATGAAAAGCCGCACGAGAATATCGCCTGGGAAATCTTTTACCCCGACGGGCCGTTCGCGCTTCTGCCGATGCTGGACGATGCACAGGGGCGGCACCGTACCGCGCTGGTCTGGACCGTCGCGGAGCGGGAGGCGGCAGGCTGGCTCAAGCTTGGCGAACGCGCTTTTGTTGCAGAAGCGGCAAAGCGGATGGGCGGGGTGCTCGGCCGGCTCGAGCTGGTCTCTGCGCGTTCGTCCTATCCGCTTGCCTTCCACCATGCGCCCACCATCGTGGCCGACCGCCTGGCGCTGGTGGGAGATGCAGCGCACGGGATCCATCCGATCGCCGGACAGGGGCTCAACCTTGGCCTGCGCGATGTGGCCGCTTTGGCTCAGGTCATCGAGGATGGCTTGCAACTCGGGCTGGAGCCGGGCGACGGCGAGGTGCTGCGCCGCTATCAGAACTGGCGCGGTCTCGATGATTTTACAGTGGCGCTGGCAACGGACGGGCTGACTCGGATCTTCGGCGTTCCGGGCAAGGCGGCATCGGCCATCCGCCGCCTCGGAATGGGTGCGATCGAGCGGGCAGAGCCGGTAAAACGCTGGTTCATGGATGAAGCACGCGGGGTGAGTGGAACGCTGCCCCGGCTGTTAGAGGCGTAATCTTTCCTAAGGCCGCGCACCCGAAGCGCCGCTGCCGTCGGCAGGGGCAGGGGCAGGCGCACGGGCAGGGGCAGGGGCAGCAGGGCTGCGCTGGACGATCGGCTGGCCTTCGGCATCATTGAGAGTGCGCGGTTCCAGGAGGGCGGCTGTCTCGATGAGATCAAGCGCTTCTTGTGTGGCGACGTAGCGACGCGCGTCCTGCAGCCATGGGCGGGTCTGCTGCTGGTTGGGCAATTGCTCGACCAGGGCCGATGCTGCCGCGACACGGCCATCGTCCAGCAGGTCCTGTGCTCGGAGCAATCGCGCTGGCGCACGCGGAGAGGGTGCGTCGGACCGCCGCAGCACGAACAGCTCTGCGACTTCCTTTTGCACCCTATCCCAACCGGTCAGCCGTTCGGGCGCCACCAGCACATCGTTCGACTTTGCGGCAAGCCGCTGGCGCAGAGAGTCGAGGGTCACAGGGTTGCGCGCAGTGGCAATGATGGTGGCGACGGCATTGGGCTGTGCGTTGCCGAAACGAAGCTGAAGCTGATCCTCCAGATATCCGAGCGCTTCTCCCCTGTCGAGCAGGCGACGCGCGGCAAACGCGACCAGCAGCCCCTCGGCCCGCGCCGCATTGCCCGAAACAGCATCTGC
Source organism: Croceicoccus esteveae (assembly GCF_031846435.1). Lineage (NCBI taxonomy): Bacteria > Pseudomonadati > Pseudomonadota > Alphaproteobacteria > Sphingomonadales > Erythrobacteraceae > Croceicoccus > Croceicoccus esteveae. The sequence continues at coordinate 166,262 of NZ_JAVRHS010000005.1, read as the reverse complement.
CTGCAGATCGATCCGATCAAGCCGGTCTTCCAGCTCCTGCACCCGCCGCCTCACCGGGAGGCTGAGGGAAAGGTCGGGTTCTTGCAAAAGGCCTGCAGGCCTGTTTGTAGCGCTGTCCGGGCCGAGCAGTGCAGGACCGCCGCTGACGCCCTGCTGTTCGAACAGACCGCGTTCCCAAAGAATGACAAGCGGAATGGCCGCGCCGACCAGCAATGCGATCAGGACCGCCATGATCAAGAAGCGCGGATTGCCGCTACGGTGCCGCTGCGTGTCGGCACCATCCATGCTGTCCATGCGTGTCAATCCTCCGGTCCGCTGGACATCTGGCACATCTGGCCCGCCAACGCCAGCAAGGCGCCATCGTCGATGGTATCTGCAATGGCGACCTTGCGCCAGCCTGTTCCAGCCGCCGCAGCGATCCGGGGGGCAAGGCAGGCAAGCGCAATGTTGTTGCGGCCCGGTGCGCCGGATATCCGATCAACCTCCGCTGAAAAATGGCGCGCAGCCTCACCCGAATGAAGCAGGACCACCGGTTGGTGCATCAGGGCCTTTGCAAGCGCAGGGCCAAGCGGATGATCGATCACGCGATAGACCATGCGCCGGTCGATAATGGGGGCATCGGGTGTGCCCGGCGCGAATGAGACAGGCACATGCGCTTCACCGCACAAGCGCAGGAGGCGCCGGTGACCAGCACGCATGGCTGGAGCAAGCACGCTTTGCAGATTTCCCGCCCCTGTGAATGCCACGGCAAACCCGGCGGAACGAGCCACGCTGGCGGTCATGTGCCCCACGCAATAGGCAGGCAGGTGGCGCAGCGCGGCCAAACCCTGTCCGGCATGGCGCAGCACATTGGCGCTGCCGATGAGGATGGCATCGTAGAGCGCGGGGTCCGGCACAGTCCAGGCAAGAGGCTCCACGCTGAACAGTGGGTGGCTCACGATCGGCAATCCCATGCTTTGGCCAAGCGCGACCGTCTGCGCATCGCCCGGCGCCGGGCGGATGGTAATGAGCGGCCTCATGATCCGTGGAAAAAGGCGCTTATCGCCCGCGGCGCCTCTGTCAGCAGCCGCCGGCCCAGCTCTGCCGCAGCAGCTGCGTCATGGGTGGCAAACCGCGCCGATCCTCCGCGGCGGATCGCTCCATCCGGGCTGAACAGTGCAACATCCATGACAAGACCGCCATTCTCCTGCCGGGTCCAGGCCGCAACAGGGCTGTGGCAGGTTCCGCCAAGCGCCAGCAGCAAGGCCCGTTCGGCCCTGATCTGCGCGCGCGTGGGCGCATCGTCGATCGCGGCCAGCATCGTTCTGGTCCGATCATCGTCGGCGCGACACTCAATGCCGATCGCACCCTGTGCCGGGGCTGGCAGCCAGTCCGGCGGATCGAGGACATGTCCGATGCCGGTCTGGCCCAGCCGTTGCAGCCCGGCTGCCGCAAGCAAGGTCACATCCGCCTCACCGACCTGCAACTTGGCGAGGCGTGTTGCGACATTGCCGCGAAAGCCGACAACCACAAGGTCGGGGCGCAGGCTCAGCATCTGCGCTGCCCGTCGCGGCGCGCTGGTGCCGACCCGCGCCCCCACCGGGATCTGCCGAATCGAAGCCGCACCGATCAGGACATCACGCACATCGGCGCGGGGCAGCAGGGCGGCAATCGTGATCTGCTCTGGCCGGCGGGTTTCGACATCTTTCATGGAATGCACGGCAAAGTCGATCCGCTGATCGAGCAAGGCTGCATCAAGCTCCTTGGTCCACAGGGCCTTGCCGCCGATCTCTGCCAGCGGGCGATCCTGGATGCGATCGCCCGAGGCCAGCACCGGCACCAGTTCGATTGCATCGCTATCCCAGCCGTGTGCCGCGGTGAGCCGTGCCTTCGCCTCCTCTGCCTGAGCAATGGCGAGGGGGGACCGGCGCGTGCCGAGCCTTAACGGGAACTGCGGCCGGGTCGCGGCCGGGAATGCTGTCGATGTTGTCATGCGCAGCTTGTGCTAGCGGGTCAAACCGTTCAGGAAAAGCCGCCATGGCACATCAGGTCGTTCTCGGGATCGAATCCAGCTGCGATGAAAGCGCAGCAGCGCTGGTGCGCAGCGACCGCACCATCATTGCGCAAGCCATCGCCTCGCAGGATGAGGCACACCGCCCCTATGGCGGGGTAGTGCCCGAAATTGCGGCACGTGCCCATGCACAGGTGCTGACTCCGATGATCGCGCAGGTGCTGGCACAAGCCGGCATGGAGCTTGACGATGTCGATGCGATTGCCGCCACCGCGGGACCGGGGTTGATCGGCGGCGTGATGGTGGGACTGGTTACCGGCAAGGCGTTGGCCATGGCGAGCGACCGGCCGTTGATTGCGGTAAACCATCTGGAAGGCCATGCGCTGAGTGCACGCCTTTGCGACGAAACGCTGCAGTTTCCGTTCCTGCTGCTGCTGGTATCGGGCGGGCATTGTCAGATACTGGCGGTGCACGGGCCGGGGCAATACCGCCGGCTGGCGACCACCATCGACGATGCGCTGGGTGAAGCGTTCGACAAGACGGCAAAGATCCTGGGTCTTGGCTATCCCGGCGGGCCCGCGGTGGAGCGGCTGGCCGCCATGGGCGATGCTGCTGCTGTGCCTTTGCCGCGACCGCTCAAGGGATCGGCAGAACCGCATTTTTCCTTTGCCGGGTTGAAAAGCGCAGTGATGCGCGCGCACCAGAGCGGTGAGCATTTGCCCGAGGACATCGCCGCGGCGTTTCAGCAGGCGGCGATCGATTGCGTGCTGGATCGCACAGCGCGTGCCCTGATGACAGAACGTGTGACAGAGCGCGGAATGACAGCGCTGGTGGTGGCGGGCGGCGTTGCGGCCAATCGCCGCCTGCGTGCTGCGCTTGACGAGCAGGCGGCAACGCACGGTCTGCGCCTGGTCGCGCCGCCGCTGGCCTTGTGCACCGACAATGCCGCGATGATCGCCTGGGCCGGGCTGGAGCGCATGGCAGCAGGGCTGGTGCCCCCAGGCGGAGACCGGCTGGACATCATGGCGCGGCCGCGCTGGCCGCTCGACAGCGATGCCGCACCGGCGCGCGGGGCAGGGGTCAAGGCATGACTGCGGTCATGGCAGGCAGTCTTGGCGTAGTGGGCGCCGGCGCATGGGGCACCGCCCTGGCGCAGATGCTGGCGACAGGGGGGCACAACGTCCTTTTGTGGGCGCGGGAGCCGGAGGTAATCTCCTCTATCAACGCAGGTGCTGGTAATCCGCTCTATTTGCCGGACCGGCCCCTTGCCCCGACCATCAAGGCGACCGGCAGCCTTGATGAGCTTGCGCAATGCGACACGCTGCTGGTGGTGGTGCCCGCTCAGCATCTTGGCGCTACCGTGGCGCAGATTACGCAATTCAGCGGTGATATGGTGCTGTGCGCCAAGGGAATCGAAGCCGGCAGCGGCAGGCTCATGGCGCAGGTCGCCCGTGCTGCGGCCCCTGAGGCATCGCTGGCAGTATTGTCGGGACCGACCTTTGCGCATGAGGTGGCCGCCGGGCTGCCGACTGCCGTGACGCTGGCCTGCGAAGGGGGTGAGCCGCAATGGGACCGGCTGTGTCCCGCATTGGCCCGCCCGGCCTTTCGGCTTTACTATTCGCAGGACGTGGTTGGCGCGGAAATCGGGGGCGCTGTCAAGAACGTGCTGGCGATCGCCTGCGGTGTGGTTGACGGGCTGCAGCTTGGGCAAAATGCGCGGGCGGCGCTTATCGCACGCGGTTATGCCGAAATGCTGCGTTTCGGCCTGGCGCGGGGTGCCCGGGCCGAAACGCTTGCCGGGCTGTGCGGGTTGGGCGATCTGGTGCTGACCTGCTCGTCCGTATCCAGCCGCAATTTCGCGCTTGGCAAGGCGCTGGGCGAAGGAGCGGTGGCGGCCGTGTTGCTGGCAGACCGGCGTACCGTTGCCGAAGGCGCCTATACCGCGCCTGTCCTGCGTTCGCTTGGCCGCGACATAGGCATTGCCATGCCGATCACCGACGCGGTGTGCGAGTTGCTGGGTGGCCATGTCGATGCCGGCAGGACCGTTACCACCCTGCTGTCGCGGCCATTGCGCAATGAAGCGGAGCAGGTGCCGGAGGGTTCGGGTTGACTGCAACGGGATCTGGGCCTCCTGCCCCCGATGATGCAGACAGGAGCGATATCCAGGCGCTGGCAAAGGGGGGAAGGACAAATTTCCTCGGTTTTCTGCTGCGACTCGCCGCGCGGTTGCCATTCCTGTTCATCGCAGGCCGTTTCTACGGAGCAGAATCGCTGGGACGGTTTGCCTCTGCGCTCATCATCGTGGAGATCGGGAGCCAGCTTGCCACCATCGGGCTGAAACGCGGGCTGGCCAAGGAGCTTGGCCGCGACGCCCGTCCGCAGGTGCATGTCGTTGCAGACGGGCTGCTGCTGTCGCTGTTGCTGTCAGTGGCGATGGCGCTGCTGCTGTTCGCTTTTCCAGCGCCCATGTTTCCCAACGGCATGAACGCCCCGCTCGACCGGTTTCTGCCGCTTGCGATTGTCATGCTGGCAACGACCGAGATCATGCTGGCGGCGCTGGCCTATCGCTACGATATCGCTTCGACCGTGCGCAGCCGCTCCATCGTGGAGCCGTGGACGCTGTCTATCATGGCCGGCGTCTTCTTCGTCATTCCGGCGCTGCGTGAGGAAGGCCTCGCGCTTGCCTATCTGGTGTCTGTCGTGGCAGCGGCCGTGACCGCGCTGGTGCCGACGTTGCGCAGTTATGGCCTGCCGCATGGCTGGCGCGCCCACCCTGCAAGACTGCTTGCGATCGCGCGCGACAATCTGCCGCTGGCGCTTGCCGATGCGATCGAGTGGGGTACGCGGCGGCTTGATATTGCGCTGCTGGGCATATTCGTCAGCCCGGCTACCGTCGGTATCTATTACGTCGCGCAGCAGGTCGCCAGTCTGCCGCAGAAGCTGAAAACCAGCTTCGAGCCGATCCTTGGTCCCGTCATCATCCGCAAGCTCAATGAAAACGATTATGCCGCCATTGCCCGGCAGGTCTGCCAGGCGGGCTTCTGGATCATCGCCGCGCAAGCAGGGATCGGCCTTGCGCTCGGCATTCCGGGCGAAGCGGTGATGGGCCTGGTTGGGCCAGGCTTCGTCGGCGGCACGGCCGCGCTTGCCTTCCTGCTCGCCGCAGAGGTCGTCGCTTCCACCGCCGTGGTGTCGGAAGCAGCGCTCATCTACATTGCACGGGTCAGGAACCTTCTGATCTCGGTCGCCACTCTGGCTCTGCAGGCGGCAATTACAGTCGGGCTCATCATGCTGATGCGGCAGTGGGAGTTTGGTGAACTGTACCAGGCCGCAGGGGCGGCGGCTGCGCTCATGATCGCACTTGCCATTGCCTCGCTGGCCAAGGCATGGCTGCTTTCCAGCATCTTGCAGCACCCCATCAACAATCTGCGCTGGGCTCTGGTCTGGGCAGCGGTGCCGGCAAGCCTAGTAGGCGGGATCTTCATTTTCCTGCCCGAATGGACAGAACTTGCCATCGGCATTCCGGCAATCCTTGTCACTTATGGTGCGGTGATCTGGAAGCGCGGTTTCGGACCTGAGGATCGCGTTTTGTTCCGGCAGGCCAAGAGCGGTACGCAGCCAGGCGCCGAGGCTGAGGCAGAAGGATTGCTGCGACCATGATGACCAGTCTGAAACCCTGGATGACAGTGCTTGCAGGTGCGGTTCTCACCATACTCATCGGCATGGCTTCGCTTGGCATGACGGCCGCTGCGCTGGTCAGCGCGCTTGACAGCAGGACGCGCATAGTCATCCAGCGCGAGGGTGGAGGCGATATCGCGGCACGTTTCAGGACCAGCAATGGATGGCTGACCCGGCATCCGCGGCTGAGCGGCGGCGAACTGCTCGACGATGGGCGGCGAGCGCGGGTTGCCCGCGCGATTGCAGCGATCCCAGGAGTGGGCGGCGTTCATTGGGCGGCTGCTGGAAACAAGCGTCCCGCGGGCGCTGCGGAAGAGGAGGTTGAACGCGGTCCGTTTCATTGCCAGCGCGATGTCGAGGCGCTGCTTGCACAACGCGTCATTCGCTTTCGGGAAGCCAGTGCCCGGATCACACCTGACAGCGGGGCCCTGCTTGACGAGGTTGTCGATGCCCTCAAACCATGCGGCGGCAGCATCATTGCCATTTCGGGCCATTCGGACGCAGTGGGCGACGAAGCGATCAACATGCGCCTTTCCAAGAACCGCGCATCAGCGGTGCGCGAGGCGCTCGTTCAGCGCGGCCTGCCGCGTGACAGCATGCGTGCACAAGGCTATGGTTCGATGCAGCCGATTGCAGAATTGCCGCCGGAAGATCCGGCCAACCGGCGGATCGAATTCTCCGTGATCGAAGTGGCGCGCACGCAGCCGACGCCGATCGATATTCCAGGGGCGAGGTGACGCAATGCCATTATGGCTCGAATTGCTGGTCAGCTTGTTGATCGTGTATGGCGGCGTTCTTGCGATGCTCGCGCCATGGCTGCGGCGTCGGGTCCGGCTTGCCGCCTTGCGCCTGAAGCGCGAAGAGGCCGCAAGACGCAAACAGGAGCAATGAAGGAATGTGGGAACTTGTTGCGGCGAACTGGATCGCCTTTCTGCTGGTCGCCTTGCTGGCGATCCTCATCGCCTATTGGATTGTTGCACAAGGGCGCAAACCGCGCGAACGCAGCCACCGCGCTGACGTTCTGGACGAGGGGGTTGGTCCTGCACAGCGCAACCAGGCGCTGATCGACGCACCTCCGGCTGCCATGCCCAAAGCCACCGCGGTCAACATGCCGGATGGGCAGCAGCCTGCCGCGCCCGCAGCGATCAGGAGTGCCGCGGTGGAACCGGCGCAGACCCGTGCACCCGATGTTGCTCCAGAAAGCCTGCGGCCAAGAAACACTGCAGTCACCTCGGACGCAGCCACTTCATCCGATCCTCACCCGGCAAGGGTGCACGATCAGGAAGAGGGTCAATCGCAGCCAGAGCCAGAGCCACAGATGGTGGCACCAGGCCAGACACAGGCGATCAGCGACCGGGAAGCGATTGCCGCCGCCATCAAGATCCACCAGGGCGCGCACGCCACTGACGATCTGTCGCGCATCAAAGGTCTGGGGCCAAAGCTGCTCGGCATGCTGGGTTCGATGGGAATATCGCGCTACGACCAGATTGCCGCGTGGAGCGACGAAGACGTGCAGAAGATCGATGCGCAGCTTGGCAGTTTTGCCGGCAGGATCGAGCGGGACAACTGGCGCGAGCAGGCCCGGCATCTGTCGCAAAACGACATCGAAGGCTATGAAAACCGTTTCGGCAAGCTCTGATCTGGAGCTGTCGAAATCGGATCAACTGACGGTCTGATCCGCTCGCGTACGGCTCCTGCGCGCATCACGCACCGCTTTTGCGCAGGCGGAGAGCATGGGCTCGGCAGTGCCGGGCCCCGGCGTGACGAGTTTTCCGCCGCCGGCAACGGTGGCGTAGAACGGCCCGCCGGTTACCGCGATCCAGCGCCGGTCGTCGGCAGGAAGAGCTCCCTGCCAGCGTTCACCGTCGTTCTCCACGCGCAGGCGCAGGATGCCCCGATAGCCTACAAAGGACAGCACCGCACGCGCGCCCGGCGCAGCGGCAACTGGCCGTTCGACTGCAATGGTGCCATCCTTGCATTGCATCATGAGCAACGGGTCTTCGCCCGGTGCGCCATAGACCGCCTTTTGCGTTTCGCTGCTGCCCGACTGGTTTCCTGTTATGATCCATCGCGCGGCAGGCGGGTCGATCTCGCCCGGCAGCGCGATATTCGCAGGATATGCATCAAGGTTCAGAAGCACTGGCGGCGCGCGGCCCTCCTGGGTCAGCGGCGCTGATAACGGAATGCTGTCAAGCCTGATGCGGATGGGCTGCTGTGCGGGCGTCGAATCGCCCCCTGAACAGGCGCAAAGAGCAAGGAGAAGGACAGGAACGGTACGGCAGATAAGCTGATTCATCGGCCCCATTTGCGCTGTGTTTTTCCGTAACGCAATTTGCGGGTACCGGGTTTTCCCTCGTTTGATCGTCCGACAGGACGCGCAATCGGTGCTTTTTTCTGATCGTCAGGCAGGCCAAGCTCATCTGCCTCAAGCCGGCGGATCTCGTCGCGCAGGCGGCCGGCTTCTTCAAATTGCAAATCGGCGGCGGCATTGCGCATGCGCTGTTCCAGCTCCTCGATATAGGCGCGCAGATTGTGGCCGACCAGATTGTTGCGTTCATCGTCGCCAGTGTCGACCAGCACGGAATCGCGGGACGCGGTATCGGCAACGATGTCGGCAATGCGCCGCTTGATCGTGACAGGCGTGATCCCGTGCTCAAGATTGAAGGCATGCTGTTTTTCGCGGCGACGGTCGGTTTCGGCCATCGCCCGCTCCATGCTGCCCGTGATGCGGTCGGCATAGAGGATGACGCGGCCATCCACATTGCGCGCCGCCCGCCCGATTGTCTGGATCAGCGAGGTTTCGGACCGCAGGAACCCTTCCTTGTCGGCATCCAGGATGCAGACCAGCCCGCATTCGGGAATGTCCAGCCCTTCACGCAGCAGGTTGATGCCGACCAGCACGTCATAGACGCCCAGCCGCAAATCGCGGATCAGCTCGATCCGCTCCAGCGTTTCGACGTCCGAATGCATGTAGCGCACCTTGACGCCTGCTTCGTGCATGAATTCGGTCAGATCCTCCGCCATCCGCTTGGTCAGCGTGGTGACCAGCGTGCGGTATCCCTTGGCCGTCACCTGCCTGCATTCGTTGATGCAGTCCTGCACCTGATCCTCGACCGGGCGGATTTCCACCGGTGGATCGATGAGGCCGGTGGGACGAATGATCTGTTCGGCAAAAACGCCGCCCGCCTCGTCCATTTCCCACATGCCGGGAGTGGCGGAAACCGCGATCGTCTGCGGGCGCATCGCATCCCATTCGTTGAAGCGCAGCGGGCGATTGTCGATGCACGACGGCAGCCGGAAGCCATATTCGGCCAGCGTGATCTTGCGGCGATGGTCGCCCTTGGCCATGGCGCCGACCTGCGGCACGGTCTGATGGCTTTCATCCACGAATAGCAACGCATTGTCGGGCAGATATTCGAATAAAGTGGGTGGCGGCTCGCCCGGCAGGCGTCCGGTCAGAAACCGGGAATAATTCTCGATCCCTGCGCATGATCCCGTTGCGGCGATCATCTCAAGGTCAAAATTGGTCCGCTGTTCCAGCCGCTGTGCTTCCAGCAGCTGGCCTTCTTCGTGCAGTTCCTTCAACCGCTCGGTAAGTTCGAAGCGGATGGCAGCGCTCGCCTGCTTCATGGTGGGGCCGGGCGTCACATAATGCGAATTGGCATAGACGCGCACCTTGGCAAGCGTGGCGCCGCTGCGTCCGGTGAGCGGATCGAATTCGCTGATCGCTTCGATCTCGTCGCCGAAGAAGCTGATCCGCCAGGCCATGTCCTCGTAATGGCTGGGAAAGATTTCCAGGCTGTCGCCGCGCACGCGAAAATTGCCGCGCGCAAAGCCGACATCGTTGCGCTTGTACTGCAACGCGACCAGCTTGCGGATCAACTCGCGCTGGTCGACCGTTTCGCCGGTCTTGATGTCGAAGATCATCGCTGAATAGGTTTCGACAGAACCAATACCATAAAGGCAGGACACCGATGCCACGATGATCACGTCGTCGCGTTCAAGCAGAGCGCGGGTGGCCGAGTGGCGCATCCGGTCGATCGCCTCGTTTACGCTCGACTCCTTTTCAATATAGGTATCGGAACGCGGCACATAGGCTTCGGGTTGATAATAATCGTAATAGGAAACGAAATATTCGACCGCATTGTCGGGAAAGAAGCTCTTGAATTCGCCATAAAGCTGCGCGGCCAGGATCTTGTTGGGTGCGAGGATCAGCGCAGGCCGCTGCAGTTGCTCGATCACCTTGGCCATGGTGAAAGTCTTGCCCGATCCCGTCACGCCGAGCAGCACCTGCGTTTTTTCGCCTTCGCGCGCCGATGCGACGAGTTCGGCAATTGCGGTTGGCTGGTCACCGGCAGGGTCGTAATCGGATGCGATCGTGAACGGTTTGCCCGGTTCGCTTTTTTCCGGCCGCGCCGGCTTGTGCGGGACAAAGCTGCCGGAGGTGTCGGGCTCCTGCAGCCCGCGTCTGATGACAAGTTCGGTCATGGCGGCGAATATGGGAAGCAAGGCGGACAGGTGCAATTGCGGCTGCATTGCAAAATTGCGGCGCGGCACCACTTCTGCGTTCCATGAACCGGATGCACGGCAACGCATTCAACGCGACTTCGCCAGCGGCGTGTCGAGCGATCGGGAGGCCGCTCACGACGCCTGGCGAGAGGGAGCAGGGCAAGCACCGGGCAGGAGCGCCACGGCTGTCGCACTATTGCCTGAAGGGGAGCGGATTTTGTTGAAATCACCTGGCAGCCTGCTCAGGGAACTGCACCGCCGCCGCGCATTGGCCCACCTGCCGCAGCCCGATGGCGTGCCCACGCCCGACCGCCGCTTGCTGCTGCGCGAATATGGCTCCCTGCTGTTTCCCCACGCAATCTGGCCAGTGCATGCACCGGTGCGAGCTGAACGGGCAGGGCAGCCGCATCTTGTCATGCTGATCCCCGGGTTTGGCTCGCATGCGTGGCGAATGGCGCCATTGCGCCGGGCGCTGGAGCGGGCCGGGCATGATGTGGTCGACTGGGGCATGGGCTGGAACCTGGGTGCGCGGGAGGATGAATTTGCCCGGCTGTGCGACCGCACCCGGTTGATGGCACGCAGCGGCCGGCGCAAGGTCACGCTGGTCGGGTGGAGCCTTGGAGGGCTGTTCGCGCGCGAAGCGGCAAAGCAGGTGCCGGACAGCGTCGGCCTTGTCATCACCATGGGCACTCCGTTTTCAGGAGACATGCACGGCAACAATGCGTGGCGTGTCTATCACTGGATTGCCGGCCATTCCGTGGATGACCCGCCGATCGGTGAAGATCTTGCTGCCAAGCCGCCAGTGCGTACCATTGCATTGTGGAGCGCGCGCGACGGCATCGTTCATCGCCGCGCCGCCCATGGCAAACCGGCCGAGCGTGACGCGGTGCGGCACGTGCGCTGCAACCACATGGGCTTTGCCTGGCACCCCGCTGCGGCAGAGGCGGTGCTCGACCTGCTGGCGCAGTATGGCCCGCAGATGCTTGGCAGCGATGGGGCTGATGCTGTGCCCGATGTGTCCAGATCGGATCGGATGATGGACAAGAACAGCCGCGGCAATGCTTGACAAAGCGTAAAACATCCATTTCGGAACTTTCCCTAATGGCTGTTGATCCCATCTTTGGGCATGATATGCTTCATGGCAGAACATCTCACCGTCCATATCGTGCATCCCGAGCCATTGGCGCGAGCCACCGTTGCCCGGTCAGTGTTCGATCTTGGCGACCATGCAGAGGTTTACGCAGATCTGGGTGAACTGCTGGACAGGAAGCCGCCGCGCGGAGTGGTGCTGTGGCATGATGATCCGGCACATGGCACGCTTGCGGACCTTGTGAACGGGCTGTCGGCGCAGGGCTGCTGGTTACCGGTGATCGCCATGGCGCACAATCCGGATATTGGCCGGGTTGTCGCTGCCATCAGGGCAGGGGCGCTGGCTTATCTCGACCAGCCTGTTGACCAGGCGCTTCTGCGGCTGACGTTGGATAAGGTGGCGAAGGAAGCTGTTGTGCAGACGCTGCATCGCCGTCGGGCTGCACAGGCGCGGCAGCGGCTTGCCACATTGTCCGTCCGCGAAAAGGAAGTGCTTGATCTGCTTGCGCAAGGGTGCAGCAACAAGATTATCGCGCGCGACCTTGCGATCAGCCCGCGCACGGTCGAGATTCACCGGGGGAACATGATGGAAAAACTTGGTGCAGGCCATGTGGCGCATGCTGTGCGCATGCAGCTGGAGGCATCACTGACCCAGATGGGGTATTGAGCGCATCAGCAGATGTTACCCGGGCCAGCGCGTCAGCAGCGTTGCGCGAAAGTCACTGCACGAAGCTCTGGCGAAGGAAGTGTTGGCACAGCTTGCCCGCTTCGGCAGACCGCAGATCAAACGCTCTTCACGGCTGCAGCCTCGCCAGCGTGGTTGCAGGGCAAAGCATTGCAGGTAAAGCGAAGCGGAACGTATGCGGTAAGCCCATCGCCGCTGTCATCAACGGCAAAACCTGCCCGATCCTGCCTCGACATGCAGGTGGTCACGATGCGCTGCATTATAATCCGGCGAAAGCACCGTGGCAAAGCGTTTGCAGGCACTCGCATGCACGGTACGCAGGAAGCGGCGCTCTGCCTCGCTTCCGTTCCAGCCTTGCAGCACGCTGATCCGCCTGCCGTCGACAAGCACGAATGCGGATATGTCGATCGCCTCTGCCAGGGCATGGGCGGAACGCCGCGTGGTGCCTGCGACATTGCGGCAGGAATAGCTGCCGAAGGTTTCAATCCTGCTGACGGGGCTGCCCAGGATTTGTTCTGCTGCACGATTGACACCATATCGTGCCCAGCGTGAAAAACTGTCTGCCAGTGGGCATGCCACCCGGTCCAGATTGGCCAGCATCATCCTGCCGGTGTCGGACGGCAGGCTTTGCAGATAGACCGCGCCCACGCTGTCGCAACCCTGCCCGGCAGACAGATCCTGTGCCTGGGTAAAGGCAACGCCGCTTTGGGCAAGCTGCGCGCGGCATTGCCGCGCCTGCGGACTGTTGCTGCTCATCGCCTCCTGCTGACCGGCGACACGTACGGATCTGCCTCCGCTGCATCCAGCCAGCACCAGGATGAGGAGCACAGGCATCACGAGGAGGAGCAGAGGCTGAACCAGCAGCGCTGTCACGGACCGGACCGGACGCATGGCGTTGCCGCAGCGATCGCGGGTACCGCACAGGTCGCGGAACCGTGCGGCAGCCGCACGCCTCCTCAAGGGGACTTCGGTCAAAGGGACTTCGGTCAAAGGGACGCCGGTCAGCGCAGGCACGACCCGAACGTCAGAAGTTGCACTGCATTGCATCTGTCGTTGCTACAACAGGAAAGCCGCCGCCGCCAACCCCGGCACCACGATGGCGCGCCTCCAGTCTGCGCCCTTCGGGCAATTGGCAAGGCGAAGGTTTGTGCTTCAGGCTCCTGTTCGGCATATCCGCAGCCCGGGTCTGTCGGGCAGATTACCTGCCGGCGATTACCTGCCGGCTATCACCTGCTCACCGGCCACTTGCCCGGCGCTTCGCTTGACATCGCTCGGCCACCCTGTAGGGCCGCCCTGGGCCACGCGGTCCCAACGCCGCGCGAGCTCTCTGTAAGGAGAGAATACATGACCGATATGAACCCGGCCACCCGGCCGCCGCTGCCGCAGCGCCCTTTCTTCTCGTCCGGACCATGCGCCAAGCCGCCGGTTTGGGAAGCTACCCGCATCGCCACACAATCGCTGGGTCGGTCGCATCGCTCCAAACTGGGCAAGGCGCGGCTGGCGCTGTGCATCGACCTCATGCGCGAAGTGCTGGGCCTGCCTGACACGCATCTGATCGGCATCGTGCCGGGGTCGGACACCGGCGCTTACGAGATGGCCATGTGGACAATGCTGGGCGCGCGGCCCGTCACCACCATGGCGTGGGAGAGTTTTGGCGAAGGCTGGGTCACAGATGCAGTCAAGCAACTGAAGATCGACCCTGTCGTCATGCGCGCCGACTACGGACAGATCCCTGATCTGGACGCGGTCAACTGGGACCATGATGTGCTGTTTACATGGAACGGGACGACTTCTGGCGTGAAAGTGCCTGGTTCTGGCTGGATTGCTGCGGATCGCGCAGGTCTGTCCTTTGCCGACGCGACCAGCGCAGTGTTTGCGCAGGACATCGACTGGACAAAGGTGGATGTGGCAACGTTCTCCTGGCAAAAAGTGCTTGGCGGCGAGGGCGCGCACGGCGTGCTCATTCTTGGTCCGCGCGCGGTAGAGCGGCTGGAAAGCTACACGCCGGCGTGGCCGCTGCCCAAATTGTTCCGGCTGACCAAGGGCGGCAAGCTGATCGACGGCATCTTTCATGGTGAAACGATCAACACCCCTTCCATGTTGGCAGTGGAGGATGCGATCCTGGCACTGGAATGGGCGCAGTCCATTGGCGGTGGCCCGGCAATGAAAGCGCGGGCTGACGCCAACGCCGCCGCACTCGACCGGATCGTGCAGGGCCGCGACTGGCTGGAGCATCTGGTGGCTGATCCGGAGATCCGGTCCAACACTTCGGTATGCCTCACGGTCGAAGGCGCCGACGCCGACTTCATCAAGCGCTTTGCCAGGCTGCTGGAAGACGAAGGTGCTGCCTACGACATCGCCGGCTATCGCGACGCGCCCGCTGGCCTGCGCATCTGGTGCGGGGCAACGGTCGATACCGCCGATATCGAGGCGCTCGGCCCTTGGCTCGACTATGCCTGGCATGCGCTGAAGTCCGCCTGAACATTCGCGGCTGTGACTGCCGCTGCCAATACGATCCTGCCGGTTGATCGTCTGTCGACCCGCTCATGCCTCATTCGCCAGAAGGATATGCCATGGCCAAGCCCAAGGTTCTCATCGCCGACAAGATGGACCCCAATGCCGCAAAGATCTTTGCCGAGCGCGGCTGCGACGTCGATGTGATCACCGGCAAGACAGCTGACGAGCTGAAGGCAATGATCGGCCCCTATGATGGGCTTGCGATCCGCTCCTCGACGAAAGTGACGCCCGACATTCTGGCAGCCGCCACCAATCTCAAGGTCATCGGCCGGGCAGGAATCGGCGTCGACAACGTCGATATAGCCGCTGCATCGGCGCAAGGTGTGGTCGTGATGAACACCCCGTTCGGCAATTCCATCACCACGGCCGAACATGCCATTGCGCTGATCATGGCGCTGGCGCGGCAGATCCCCGAGGCGGACGTATCGACGCAGGCTGGCAAGTGGGAAAAGAACCGCTTCATGGGTGTCGAAGTGACAGGCAAGACGCTTGGCCTCATTGGCGCCGGCAACATCGGCTCGATCGTGGCAAGCCGGGCACTGGGGCTGAAGATGAAGGTCATCGCCTTCGACCCGTTCCTGACGGCAGAGCGCGCCGTGGATATAGGGGTGGAGAAGGTGGAGCTGGACGAACTGCTTGCCCGCGCCGATTTCATCACGCTGCACACACCGCTGACCGATGCGACGCGCAACATCCTGTCGGCTGAAAACCTTGCCAGGACAAAGCCCGGCGTGCGGATCGTCAATTGCGCCCGCGGCGGCCTCATTGACGAGGCGGCGTTGAAGGATGCGCTGGTGTCGGGGCAGGTGGCCGGAGCCGCGCTCGATGTGTTCGCTACTGAACCTGCCAAGCACAATCCGCTGTTCGGCACGCCCAATTTCATCTGCACCCCGCATCTGGGCGCCTCCACCACCGAAGCGCAGGTCAATGTCGCCTTGCAGGTGGCAGAACAGATGAGCGATTTCCTGGTGCATGGCGGTGTCGCCAACGCGCTCAACATGCCATCGCTCTCGGCAGAGGAAGCTCCGCGCCTGCGCCCCTATATGGTGCTCGCCGAGCGATTGGGCAGTCTGGTCGGGCAATTGGCGCACGGCAATCTCACCGACATCAGCATCGAGGTCGAAGGCGCCGCGGCCCAGCTCAACATGAAGCCGATCACCGGTGCGGTGCTGTCGGGATTGATGCAGCAATATTCACAAAGCGTGAACATGGTGAACGCGCCGTTCCTGGCAAAGGAGCGCGGGTTGGATGTGCGCGAGATCCGACACGAACGCGAAGGCGTGTTCCAGACGCTGGTCCGGGTGACGGTCGGCACGTCGGCCGGCAACCGGTCTGTCGCCGGAACGCTGTTTGGCAAGGCAGAGCCACGACTGGTCGAGATCTTCGGCATTGGCATCGAGGCAGAGCTTGCCGGCAACATGATGTATATCGTGAACGACGATCAACCCGGCTTTATCGGGCGCATCGGTACGTTGCTGGGCGAAAACGATATCAACATCGGCACCTTCCATCTTGGCCGCCGCCAGACAGGCGGTGAGGCGGTTTTGCTCCTGTCTGTCGATCACCGCGTGCCGGAAGCCGTGCTGCAGAAAGCCTGCCGTCTGGATGGTGTGCGCGTGGTCAAGGCGCTGACGTTCTGAACCCCGCGGCAACCAGCATGACCAGCATCATATCACGCGACGCAGACCCCGACCTGCTGCCTGAAGGGCTGAGCGATCGCCTGCCTGCCGAGGCGGCTGCTGCCGGTCAGGTGACCCGTGCCATGGTGGATACGATGGTGTCGCACGGCTACGCGCCGGTGCAGCCGCCCCTGGTGGAGTTCGAGCGATCGCTCGCCAGCCGTATGGAAGGCACCGATCGGCGGCAACTGGTCCGTTATACCGACCCTGCTTCGCTGCGCATGCTGGCCATGCGGTCCGACATGACAGTGCAGATCGGGCGCATGGCCGCCACGGTGCTTCAGGACGCTCCAAGGCCGCTGCGGCTATGCTACGCAGGACAGGTGCTGACTCTGCGCGGCAATGGAGTGGAGCCGGAGCGGGAGCGGCTGCAGGTAGGCGCGGAGATTATTGGCGCTGATACTGCCGCTGCTGCGACAGAAAGCGTCCGGGTGGCAGTCGCGGCCATCAAGGCAGCCGGTGCGCGCGAGGTTTCGGTCGATTTTACCTTGCCTGATCTGGTGGATACGCTGGCAGCAGGTTCGCTGCCACTGAAAGGCAATGATGTTGCAGCGGTACGGCGCGAACTCGATGCAAAGGATGCCGGCGGATTGAAGTCGCTGGGTGCGCATGCCTATCTGCCGCTGCTTTATGCGACCGGCCCGTTTGACACAGCGATCGAGGATCTGGCGCGGATCGATGCAGGCGGCGCACTCGCCAGCCGCATTGCCGGACTGCGCCGCATTGCCGCCGCGCTTGGCGATGAGGCGCGGCTGACGCTTGACCCATCCGAACGACACGGCTTCGAATATCAAAGCTGGTTCGGGTTCACCCTTTATGCTGGCGGTTTGCGCAATGCGCTGGGCCGAGGCGGAACTTACCGCATCGGCAGCGAAAACGGTCATGACGAGGCGGCGACAGGATTCTCGCTCTATCCCGATCCGCTGATCCGGGCAGCGGCCGGCGTGATGCCTGCAAACAGGCTGTTCCTGCCCGAGGGCCATGACAGCGACGCTGCTGCCCGGTTGCGCGCGATCGGCTGGCAAACCGTTGCGGCCTTGGGCGAGGCGGATGACCCTGCCGCACTGGGCTGCACTCATGTCCTGCGCGGGCGGGAGCCGCAGCCGCTCTAACGCGGCGCGCGCGTCAGCAGAACGCGGCTGGATCGGGACCGCGCCGCCCATCGGCTGTGTCGAGCGCGTCGATCTGTGCCATCTGGTCGCGATCGAGATAGACCTGCATGGCGGCGCGATTGGCCTTCATGTGCGCGCGTGACGATGCCTTGGGAATGGGCGAGCAGCCATTTTGCATGTGCCAGCGCAGCACTACCGCTGCCGGTTCTGCGCCTGTTTGCGCGGCAATCTGCGCGATGACCGGGTGGTTCATTGCCGTTCCTGCACCAAGCGGCTGCCAGCTTTGTGTCACGATGCCACGCTCCTTGTGGAAAGCGCGCAGATCCCGTTGCTGGAACGTTGGGTGCAACTCCACCTGATTGACGGCCGGCGTGACGCCTGTCTCATCGATCAGGCGCTGAATATGCTCGGGGTTGAAATTGGAGACGCCGATCGAGCGGGCACGACCATCTGTCTGCAGTTCGATCATGGCTTTCCAGCTGTCCACGAACCGGTTCTGCTGCGGGCATGGCCAGTGAATGAGCAGCAGGTCGACCTCGTCGCGGCCAAGCTGTGCAAGCGACCGGTGAAAAGCGGCCTTCGTCTCATCGAAACCATGATCCGCGTTCCAGACTTTCGTGGTGATGAAAACATCGTGGCGCCCGGCAAGTGCCTTTCCTACGCCCTGCTCGTTCTCATAGAAAGCAGCAGTGTCGATCAGCCGGAACCCTTCCTCGACCGCGGCAGCAACAATGCCGGAGGTGTCTTCATTGTCGATGAGGTAGGTGCCAAAGCCAAGCTGCGGCATTTCGCGACCAGAGTTAAGGTGCAGGGTAGGAAAGGCGGTAGGGGCGTTCATCGGTGCTCCTTGCTGGTGGACAGGCAGGCCCTGTCGCGGACCGGTTACAGCCACGGCGCTCAAGATTTGCAGGTCGTCGCCGGGCAGAGATATTGTCGATTGTGCAGCAAAGCTGGCGTCGCCGCGCCGTTTTACAACCGCCCGCCTGATGTTTGCCTCCTCGTGCGTTGCCGTTGATGGCGTCTTGAGGCTGACTGTCAGCCCTGTTCCGGCACTGGCGCAGTGTGCGTCGTTCTGCCGGGGAACAGAACTTCGTCGAGCCAATTGTCCACCGCGCCGGTTGCAGGCTCATCCGGCCGGCCAAGGCGGTAGTTGATGGCGTTGTGCGCCTGCATGCCGCGTCCGGCAAAACCCAGCACGCGGGCGGGCGTTTCATGGCGACGCAGCGCATCGGCCAGCAAGCGGGCCTGCCGGGCCGAGTCGCGTTCCACATGCACCATCAGCACCGCGCGCGCATTGGGCTGCTGCGTGTGGGAAACAGGCGATAATGCGCGTTGCCGGGGCACAAGATTGCCAAAGCCCAATGTGTAAGCCATGCCAAGCCATGGCCCTGCATCAGCAATCTGCGCCGGCACGTCAAAAGCAGGTCCGTCGATCAGAACTGCTGCGGCAATGTCCTGCGGCGACATTGCCGAGCGGCCAAGATAGGTTGGATCGGTAGCGACCAGTGCCGCAAGGTGCGCGCCCGCACTGTGCCCCATCAGCACGACGCGATCCCGGTCGATGCCCAGCGTGTCGGCTCGCGACAGCAGCGCGGCGACGGCTGCGGCAACATCCGCTGCCTGCTCCTCTATCTCCGCTTCAGGCAACAGCCGGTAATTGATGGTGGCGAACTGATATCCTTTCCGGGTGTAGTGATGGATCTTTGCAGGACCTGTGGAGTCGCTCTTGTCCCCCGAAACCCAGGCGCCGCCGTGCACAAAAACGATCAGCGGCCGGGACGCGGCCGCTGACAGGCGTGCACCGGCCGCGATCGCCTGCTCATCACCGGCTCGCGGTTGTGCTGGATAGAAGTCGAATGCCTGCAGCGGATGAGAGCCGTACGCGATAATTTGTGGCCCGGCCTGCTCCCCTGCCCTGGGCTGGATCTTGGCCGGGGCCGGGGCTGTTGCTGGAACTGGAGCTGGGGCTGGGTTTTGCATTCGGGCCTGGTGGACGCCTGGCAGAGCTGGGCCGCTCACCCTGTTTGCCTGCGCAATTGCTGCTGCCGGCATAACAATCATGATCGCAGCGGCGATGAAGCCAGGCACCACTCTGGCAGGCTGTCTGCGGCGATACTTTGACATGGCATTATTCCTCGTGTGTTCGAGCGCCTGGCGTTCGGCTGATGCCCGGGCAATCAGCCGCGTTCCTGGTGGCGGTTGTCATTCCTGTCCTTGCCCCCTGCTCCAAGCCCCCCTAAGGCCCGCGCGGGCTTTACCATTGCTTAAGGGCAGGACAGAAAATTGGCGAACGTCACGGTTATCGGCGCTCAATGGGGCGATGAGGGCAAGGGAAAGATCGTGGACTGGCTCGCCAGTCGCGCCGACGCTGTCGTCAGGTTCCAGGGTGGGCACAATGCCGGCCATACGCTGGTGGTGGGCGACATCACTTACAAGCTGTCGCTGCTGCCATCGGGCATCGTTACCGGCACATTATCAATCATCGGCAATGGTGTCGTGCTCGATCCCTGGGCGCTGAAGGCAGAGATCGAGCGGTTGACTGAACAGGGTGTCACCATCGACGCGGAAAATTTCGCCATTGCTGACAATTGCGCACTGATCCTGCCGCTGCACCGGGATCTTGACGCGTTGCGCGAAACCGCGGCCGGGCAGGGCAGGATCGGCACCACCGGGCGCGGCATCGGCCCTGCGTATGAAGACAAGGTCGGCCGCCGTGCCATTCGCGTGTGTGATCTTGCCCATCTCGACGCATTGGGGCCGCAGCTTGACCGGCTGTGTGCGCACCACGATGCGCTGCGCAACGGTTTTGGTCAGGACCCGGTCGACCGCGACGCCCTGCTGGACGATCTGCGCGAAATTGCCGACTATGTGCTTCAATATGCGCAGCCTGTGTGGAAACGGCTGAAGAAGGTGCGCAAGGCAGGCGCGCGCATCCTGTTCGAAGGCGCACAAGGCGTGCTGCTCGATGTCGATCATGGCACTTACCCGTTTGTCACAAGTTCCAACACGGTGAGCGGCGCTGCGGCCGCGGGCTCCGGGCTTGGCCCCGGCAGCACCGGCTTTGTGCTTGGCATCGTCAAGGCTTACACCACCCGGGTCGGCTCCGGCCCGTTTCCGACCGAGCTCGACGATGCCATGGGCCAGCGGCTTGGCGAACGTGGGCATGAATTCGGCACGGTCACCGGACGCAAGCGCCGCTGCGGCTGGTTCGATGCGGTGCTGGTACGGCAAAGCTGCGCCATATCAGGGGTGACGGGTATCGCGTTCACCAAGCTTGACGTGCTGGACGGGTTCGAAACGGTCCGTATCTGCACTGGCTACAGGCTTGATGGCCGCATCCTCGACTATCTGCCCGCGCATGCCGCCGATCAAAGCCGGGTTGAGCCGATTTATGAGGACATGGAAGGCTGGCAGGCGACCACGGCCGGCGCTCGCAGCTGGGCCGAGTTGCCAGCACAAGCGATCAAATACATCCAGCGCGTGCAGGAGCTTATCGAGACGCCGGTGGCGCTGGTATCGACCAGCCCGGAGCGGGAAGACACCATACTGGTCCGCGACCCCTTCCTCGACTGATCCGGCTGGCGAACATGGCAGAGGCTTGCACACAATCTTGACGTGTGACGATCCATCGGCAAGGATTGGCCCATCGGCAAGGATCGGCTGATAACCAGGGGGGTGAAATCATGGGGCAAGCAACAGCGCCGTTCAGCTACAGCTTGGAAGGTGGGACTTCATCCGACAAAAGCTCTGCGAAAGTGTCGATCTTTGCCGACCGGGCGCTTCTGCGCCAGACCTTGTCCGATCAGGCGCAGGAGGTCGGGCTCATGGTTGCGCATTGCGAAACGCTCGACCGGCTGCGCGCGGGCGATGCGCTTGCGCTGGGCGATGTTGTCCTGGTTGACATACCGGCGCTTACCGCAGCGTGTCTTGCGGCATTGCTGCATCTTGATGCACGGGCGGAACGCAACGGAACACAGCTGGTCGTGTCCACCACGCCAGACGCTCTCGACATGGTGTTTGCCTGCCTGGTAAAATCAGATGCGCAAATTCTTGTCAATCCGGGCGACGCGGATCGAGCACTTGCGCTTGGCATTGCGCTTGCGCGGCAACCCGGCGCAGCGGTTCGCGAGATGGCGGTGGAGGACAGGGTGGCGCTTGTCCGGCTGACGGAGCAGGTTGGGATGCTGGCACGCCGCATCGAAGGGCTGACGCAGACAGACGCTGCTGTATTGGCACCTGAAGCTGCCGACCAGACCTCGGCTGGCGACATGAATGCCAACCAGATCTCGGCGTCATCCGGCGCCACACAACCTCTGGCGGATCTGCCGCCGGCTGCGTTGCTGCGTGAAATAATACGCCACCGGCAACAGCGCAGCCGCTTCTTTGATGCCGAGTTGTTCGCTGATCCGGCCTGGGATATCCTGCTCGATCTGACAGCTGCAAAGGCAGAGCAGCGGCAGGTGTCGGTGTCCAGCCTTTGTATTGCCGCCTGTGTCCCGCCGACGACCGCCTTGCGCTGGATCGGGCAGCTGACTGATGCCGGCCTGTTGCAGCGGGTGCAGGATCAGTCCGACCGCCGCCGTGTGTTCATCGCGATGACGCAAAAGGCCACTCAGGCAATGGCGGGATATTTCGCTCGGGTGGGCAGCGAATTACGGATCGTTTAGGAAGGTTGAAGCAGCTGTGCTTCAATCCCTTGCCTCCACGCAGCAGACGGTCTAGGGACGCCTCGCCCCAAGGGCAACGGAGCGGTGGCCGAGTGGTCGAAGGCGCACGCCTGGAAAGTGTGTATACGGTAACCCTGTATCGTGGGTTCGAATCCCACCCGCTCCGCCACTTCGGAACAACGGTGGGCACTCCGCCCACCGCCGAGGCTACGCCGTTCGCGGCGAGCACGCGCAACAGATTGCTCTTCGAGCCCATGATGCGGACTTCCTCGCGATCGACTTCCACCCGTTGCGCGAGCGCACGCAGATGATCGCGCCGGTAGCCGCCGCCCTCCAGCCGGATACGTCGCCGCGCGGTCGATGCGAACTCGCGCAGCATCGTCGGCGTGATCGCCTGCTGGGTCGAGCTTACGAGCAGCGCTGAGGCGCGCTCGGCATCCGCTCGCGCCTGATCGCGGGTCGCCTTCAATCCATCGATGCGAACCTTGAGCGCCGGATCATCGAGATCGGCGATTCCACTTTCGATTGCGTCATAGAGCCGCTTCAAACGCAGCTCGGTCTCCGCAGCGCGCCGGTTCAACTCCGCGATATGCTCCCGGCGCCGCTCGGATCGTTCTTGCCGGCGATCCAGAACCTCGGACAACACAACCTCAAGCCTGTTGGGATCGAGCAGCCGTTCCGCCAGATGATTGGCGACAAGATCGTCCAGCCGCTCCATCGCCACGGTCATGCCTTCACACGCCGTCACGCCCTGCCGCGCCTTCATCGAGCAGGTGTAATAGCGATAGCGCCCGCCCTTGCCGGTCCGGATCGTCATTGCGCCACCGCACTTGCCGCAGTGGATCAGTCCCGTCAGCAGCGTCGGGCCGCCGACGACCTGCGGGTGGGCGACTTTCGGGCTGCGTGCCTTCAAATGCGCCTGCACCGCATCGAACCTCGCCTGGTCGATGATCGCCGGAACCTCGACCGCGATCACTTCGGTGGCAGGCTTCAATTCCTTGCTCTTGCCGCGCTTGTTGAACTCGTGTCGGCCCGCATAGGTGGCGCGCGTCAGCATCCGATGCACCGTGCCGATGCCCCAGCGCCCACCGTCGCGGGTGAAGATGCGGCGCTCGTTGAGATACTTGGTGATCGTCTTGACGCCCATCGGGCCGGACGTGCCGTCGCCTTCCAGCGCCAGCTTGAACGCCAGCCGCACCGTGTCGGCATGAAGCGGGTCGATTTCCAGTTTCTTCTTGGTCTTCGCGCCCCGCTGCTCGGCCGCGACGACGCGATAGCCGATCGGCGGCAGCGAGCCGTTCCAGAAGCCCTGTCGCGCGTTTTCCTTCAAGGCGCGCAGGACGTGCTTGGCGTTCTCCTTGGACTGATACTCGTCAAACAGCGCCATGATCTGGCGCATCATGACGTGCATCGGATCGTCGCCCATCTCCTGGGTGATGGAGAGCAGCTTGACGCCGTTCTTGGCGAGCTTGCGGACGTAAAACTCCAGCTCGAAATGATCGCGAAAGAAGCGCGAGAAGCTGTGGACCACCACCACGTCAAACGGTGCCGGCTTGCTCGTTCCGGCCTCGATCATGCGCTGGAACTCGGGTCGGCGGTCGTTGGTGGCAGATGCGCCTGCCTCTACGAACGTATCGACCAGCTCCAATCCCCGCGACAGGCAATAGGCTTCGCCCTGCTTGCGCTGATCCGGGATCGAGACGTCATGCTCGGCCTGCCGCGCTGTTGAGACGCGCAGGTAAAGGGCGGCGCGCAGCGGCACGGTCATCGCGGCATCCTCACATCATTGGCACGGCCCGAACAGCTCGTCGAAGACATCGCCGAACCATGCCTCGAACACGTCCACTTCGGCGCTCGTGACCGGAACGCGCTCGGGCCAGTCGTCGGTGACGGTCCAGGTCGCAAGATCGTCTTTGGGCGGCCGACCCACATGAAGCTGAGCCGAGTTGACCGGCAATCGGACATAATCGAGCAAGTCGTCCGGGCAGTACGCAGGACGGCGCGGCGTTCGGCGACGAGGCTTGCGAGTCGTGGCCATCCAGACAGGGTGCCGCCGGCCTTACTCTCGCGCAAAGGCTCCGACACAGCGTAGCGCAGATAGGGACGGACGGCGGCGCGGTTCATGGCTCGCCCCACGGGTTGACCACCGTGATGCCGCAGTCGGCGAAGTCGGTCACGTTGCGAGTCGCCAGCCGCGCCCCTCGCGAGCGGACGATGGCCGCGATCTGCGCGTCGATCTGGCTGATCGGCTGGCCGCCCTTCCGCCGCCCGGCCGCGATATCGGGATAGGCGTTTGCAGCATCGGTATCGAACGGCAGCACGCGCCCGGCGAGATCGACATCGAACATCGGCTGCGCGGCCGCCATTAGTGCATCACGGCGGCGTCCCTCGGGCAGCAGCGCCAGACCGTAGAAGATTTCCGCCTGCGTCAGCGTGGTCGTGAACACCCCCGCCATCGGCTGCTCGCCCATCCAGGCCATCACCGCCGCGTCCGGCTCGCGCCGCATCAGCTCGGAGATGACGTTGGTATCAAGGACGATCATTCGCCGAAGTCCACCGGCGGCCGGATCGCCTCGCGCGGTACGTCGGGCAGATCGACACCGCCCAGCGGGCCGAACCTCTCATGGATCGCTTGAGCGAGATTGCGAGGGCGTGGATCGTCTGTGGACAGCGCCGAGCGCAGAATGTCGCGCGCCTCGTCTTCCATCGACCGGCCATTGACGGCTGCGCGCACGCGGAGGCGCTTCTTGATGACATCGTCGATGTTTCGGATCGTCATGACCGCCATGCCGGCCTCCATAAGTCAATGACTTCATATTAGTCGATGCTGGTGTATATTACAAGGTCAGAGGGTTGGCGCCTCCCTGCGGGACCGCCGCTCTATCTGCGCTGCGCTCCGACCGAACCCCTGACGGGTTTCGGCCCTGCCGGGTGACGATCAGCATGGCGGGGCGCTGGCGCGCCGGGCCGCACGCGGTTTCAATAGAGCGCACTCTGCGACTTCTACGAAGCCGACAGGGTGCGCGCCTTATCGTAGCCGCGTGGCACACTTGCTCTGCCCGGAGGGTGCGGCGGCGGCTGGCCCCCAGGCCCGCGCGCACGCCGCCGCGGCGCCCGGTCGCCGCAAGGGTGCCTTCATTGGTGGCGCCGCGGACGCGGCGCGGCTGCTTGGGGCGCTGCCCCCGGCGCCCTTCGGAGCGGCTTCCGCCCAGCTTCCCTCGCTTCGCTCAGTGCAGCCGGTTCCCCGCGAAGCCGCCCACTCCGGTTGCACCCCCGGTCTCGCCGACGGGCAGGGTTTCAGCGCGGCGCTCCGCTGCGCGGAAACCCAAGCCCAAGGAGCAGCAAGATGACCGTTACCGTTCAGACCGAAGCCGTCAGTGGCGTCGAGATTTTCGTGCCGCTGAACAAGCTCAAGAAGTCCCCCAACAACGCCCGGAAGGTGCCGCATGGGGAAGCCGCCATCGAGGCGCTGGCCGCTTCGATCCAGTACAAGGGGCTGATCCAGAACCTTGTCGTGGAACCGGAAACCAAGGAGGACGGGACGCCGACCGGCTGTTACCTCGTCACCGCTGGCGAGGGTCGCAGGCTGGCGATGCTGTTGCGCGCCAAACGCAAGCAGATCAAGAAGTCCGAGCCGGTGCGCTGCTGGCTGGATACGCAGAACGATCCCGCCGAGGTGAGCCTTGACGAGAACGTAACCCGGACCCCATGCACCCCGCCGACCAGTTCGAGCGGTTCCGCGAGCTTGCGGACGGCAAGGGCTGGGGCGCGGGGGAAATCGGTGCGCGGTTCGGCGTGTCGGGCAATGTGGTGAAGCAGCGGCTTCGCCTTGGTGCCGTCTCTCCCAAGCTGTTGCAGATCTATCGTGAGGATGGCCTTACGCTGGACCAGCTTATGGCCTTCGCCATTACCGAGGACCATGCCCGGCAGGAGCAGGTGTTCGAGGGGCTGCATCACAATCGCGAGCCGTGGATCATCCGGCGCGACATGACCGCCGCCAACGTGCCCGCCGCCGACCGGCGCGCGGTGTTCGTCGGGGCTGACGCCTATATCGAGGCGGGCGGCCACATCATCCGTGACCTGTTCAGCGAGGATCGGGGCGGGTTCTTCGAGGATGCGGGGCTGCTCGACATGCTCGCCGCCGAGAAACTGCGCGAGATCGCGGGCGAGGTTCAGGCCGAAGGCTGGAAATGGACCGAGGCGCATATCGACTATCCTCACGCCCACGGAATGCGGCGTTTCTATCCGCAGACCATCGCTCTGTCCGACGAGGACGAGGCGCGGCTGGAGGCACTGTCCGCCGAGCATGACGAGCTTGCCGAAGGCTATTCGTCCTATGACGAGATGCCCGAGGACGTGGCGACGAAGCTGGAGGCGGTGTCCGACGAGATCGACGCCATTTCGGCCAAGCGTTCGGCCTACGACGCTAGCGTGACCGCGCATGGCGGCGCGTTCGTCGTGCTTCACCATGACGGCACGGTCAGGATTGAGCGGGGTTTCGTCCGTCTCGAGGATGAGGCGCTGGCCGACCCGCAGCCGGAGCCGGAAGCCGAGGGCGATGAGACGGCCCCGGAGGCCGTGGAGGTTGAGCAGGCCGAAGACGGTGACGAGGACGTGCGGGAGATCGAGGAAGATGACGAGGAACCGGGTAAGCCGATTTCCGACAGCCTCACCCGCGACCTGTCCGCCCATCGGACGCTGGCCCTTCGCGTGGCGCTTGGTGAGCGGCCCGATCTGGCGCTGATCGCCCTGACCCACACGCTCACGGTGCAACTGTTCTACAGCTACGCCGAGGCCGGTTGCCTTGAGGTTCGTCCGACCGTGACGCCGCTTGGCAGCCATGCGGACGGGATCGAGGACATGCCGCTGGCCGCTAGGGCGAACGAGGCGCGCGAGGCGTGGGCCGAGCGGATGCCGCGTGACGTGGCAGACCTCTGGGGCTTCATCGTCGGGCTGGACGTGGAGAAGCGGCTTGCGCTGCTGGCGCATTGCGCGTCCCGTACCGTCAATGCGCTGCGCCTGCCGTGGGACCGCAAGCCCCGCTCGCTGCAAACGGCGGATAGGCTGGCGACTGCGCTGGCACTGGACGTGGCGAAGGACTGGACGCCCACCGTGGACAGCTACCTTGGCCGCGTCACCAAGGCGCATATCGTCGAGGCCGTCACTGAAGGCGTGTCGGAGGATGCCGCCCGCCGGATCACGGACATGAAGAAGCCGGATATGGCGCAGGCCGCCGAGCAACTTCTGGCCGGGACCGGCTGGTTGCCTGCGATCCTGCGGACCCCCGAGCCGGAGGCGGATCAGCCCGCACAGGCCGAGGCTCCCGGGACCGTGGAGCAGCCGTCCGAAGCGGAGGCCCCCGATACCGGAGCGGAGGACGGCGAAGCGTCGTATGCCGTCGCCGCCGAATAGCGGCATTGGGCTGGGGCCGCGCGAGCGGTCCCGGCCTTCTTTCGTCGCCCCTAAAAATCGCGGCCGCGCCCTCTCCGGGCGCGGCCGCTTCGTTCTTGATGGCTCTAAGCGTGACCGATACCTCTTGGGGATGACATTGCTGCGTGAGATCGTCGACGATGCCTTGGCCGACTTCGAGCGCGTGGCCGAGCTCGCCCGCTCGCCCTGCGCGGCCTCCACGATCGAAGTTCAAATCGCCGATCCGCCCCACCGGCAGCCAGCCAGCCTCCCCACCGGTAAGATGGCGGTCTATGCCTTCTTCCACGATGGCCAGGCACTGAAGGTGGGCAAGGCCGGCGCCAAGAGCGCGGCGCGCTACACCTCGCAGCACTACAATCCCAACAGCGCCATGAGCACGCTGGCGCGATCCATCGTGACGAACCCCGCCAAGCTCGGGCTCACGGCTCTAGACGATGCTGCCGTTGGAGGCTGGATCAGGGAGAATACGGCCCGTGTGAATCTATTGATCCCGGCGTCCTTGGGCTTGCCGATCCTGAGCTTGCTCGAAGCCTTCCTCCATGTTCGCTGGAAGCCGCTCTTTGAAGGTCGAAGCGTCCCCGACTCGATAGAGCCCGTGGCCGGCTCCGTTGCCCGCCAGTTCATGGAAGGTGGCAGGTGAGCGTCTCGGCGTCGAAGAACAATCTCGTCCACGAGCTTTTCGTGCGGACGGCGGACGAGAACTACATCACCGCGCGCTGGTGCGCGATCAATCGCCTCAACACCGACTTCCTCTGGCTGGCCGTCCACGCGCTTGAGAAATATTTGAAGGCGGTGCTGCTGGTGAACGGCGGCACGTCCAAGGGTTACGGACACGACATCGTCAGGCTCTATGCCGACGTGCGGGCGCTCGCCGGCCCGCTGTTGCCCGACAGGCTGCAGAAGCCCGCCGATCTCGACATCCATCACTGGTTCGAGCGGTCGGCGGAGGACTTCATCGCCCACCTGCTGCGCAACGGCAACGCCGACAACCGCTATCTGATCTACGGCTGGGTGACGCGCAGCGAGGACCTCCACATGCTGTACGAGATGGTGTTCGCCGTCCGCCGCCTGATCTGCCCGCTCGATAGCCGGATGTTCCCGCGTAACGATCCCGGCGCGCCGACCGTGACCCACCGGGACATCCTGACACGACAGCCGGAATATTATGGCCGTATGGCCATGCCGCTCGACGATCTCGTCTGGGCCAAGGACGAATCGGGCGCCCGCGGGGCGGCGCTCAACCTCAACATGGCCTTTGCGCCAGAGGACTATCCGCACGAGCCGATGCAAGGCGGCAGCTCGTCACGCAATCCGGTCATCATCCGCCGCATCCTCGATCCGCTGGAAAGCGACGACCCGCGCTGGGCGGCCGAAGGCGTCGAGATCTCCCGATGGTTTCTCGCAAACGTGCAGGTTCCAAAGGGCAAGCCGGCGGATCCCGGCGTGACCGAACAGATCCAGGACGCGATCGAGGCTGCCCGCGCCAAGCACGGTCTGCCCTAGCTCGAAGCCAAATCGCCTGATCATTCCGCGGGATCGCAACACCACGCCCGCACGGCCTCTCCAATGGCTGGTTTGGCCGGGGACGTCTCCGCCTCGCTCGCCCTCTGCGCAACGGCGCGGCCACGGCTTTTTTCCGCCGCCTGCGGCTTTGCATCGCGATGACAAAAAAGCCGCGTCCGCGCCGTCCTCCGCTGCGCTTTCGCCCTCCTGCAAACGCCGGTCGATCTGAGGTGACTGACGACAACGACAGCTCTCATCCTTGGACAGGAGCATGCCGATGATGCAATCATCGCTCCATGCCTTGTTTTCCGCTGCGCTGGAGCCGCGGTGTACGCGAGGCACTTTTGCATTGTCTCCGCGCCACGATAGGCGGGAGTAGATGGGCCAGCATGGCGGCGGCCGATGAGGCTGGGGCGGGACATATCATTGCGCAAAAGCTCTGGCCGGTTCTGCCTGCATGCAGGGCGATGTGTTTGAGTTCCCCGGGTTTGCACAAGATTTTTCGATCAGGCGACGTCGTTTGTACATCTCGGCGTCGATGGCGAGTGGGCTGAGGCGGTTTCTCCGTTGCGAGATGACCATTTTTGCCCCGCGTTGGCCGAGTTCTCCGGCAAACCGGTTGGCATTGAACGCCTTGTCGCCAGCCAGGGCATCGAAGTCGATGCTGTCGATCAGCGGTGCAACGTAGATGCTGTTCACAGCGGTTTGCTGGCAGGAGCTTGGAGCGGACGAGATTGCCCAAGGCATCCGCCATTACCAGAATACGGGTTGGTATGCCGCCTTTGAAACGGCCAATGACCGGCCTCTCAGCCTACGGGTTTGCGCCAAGGCCGTGCCGGTGAACTTTGACGATGGTGGCATCAACCATGGCGTATTTCCTGTCGGGTGCTTCTGACCGAACAATTAAAAATCGAAACGATCTGCTTCACGCCAGCCACGGAAGCGGCGGAACGTTGTGCTCCGATTGCCAAACCCCGGTGGCACATTGCGCAAGGGACTGCCCGTCCGAACCATCCACAGCACAGCCTCCATGAACAGCCGGTCGTTCCCCCCGCTCCGTCACGGCCAGTCGGACGGTCGGTCGGCTTGCGCGAACAGTGTGGTTCCACCTTTGTCCATTGCGCATCGGTCATGACAAGGCGACCCAGCCAAAGCGGCAATCACATGTTGGACAAAGTGGGGATCTTAAAACCTTGCAATTTTCAGACTGGTTGACGGTCGCCGCATCATGTCCACCGACTGCGCCAATGGGCGCATGGGTCATGATCAACGCGCCTTGGCACGAGTGGGAATTCAACGAATCCGACGAGATTGGCTGATTGGCGATGACTAACGACAGAGAGCGCGATTTTCTTTTGTTTCAGCGGGCAAGGACGCCCTGCGGCACGGCATGAGTCGGCTTTCGCATCTGGATGTCACGCCGCATATTCCCTTTGGCGGCGCGCGGCAGTCCGGCCTTGGCGCCAAGATGAGGATCGGCGGATTGACCGATTTCATGCAGCGGCGTATCGTCAGCCGATAAACAGCGACACTCCAACACGCCGTCGGCCTTTGCCTTGGCGCATCTGGATTGCAGTTGTCGCGACCGCAAAAGAGGTGCGCTTGGGCGGAATAGATCAGCATGGTGCTGCCGGCAATCCGGCATGCAAAAGCGGGCCGTCGGAGCTGCGGTCAGGGCAGGGCAGCTTTGGCAAACTTCACGCCAAGCAGGTAGAGGCCCTGATCCGCCACCTGATCGATTGCCGGCGCGTGTTCGATGGTGACCTTGACCTGTTTCTTGTCCTCACCATTGTGGGCGAACGCACGTTTCAGGCACGCAGCGCGCCCGAGGACATGGACATGCACGATTTTGCCGCAGGCTCGGTCAGCAATCTGTGCCCCGCCGCCATCAATTTGCAATCTATCGCCGATTTTAGCGGCATCCCGCGTGAAACAGTGCGCCGCAAGATCGAAACGCTGATCGAAAAAGGATGGGTCGCCCGGGACGCCCGCAAATATATCACCGCGACAGACAAGGCGAAGGAAAATCTCGTCGAACTGACCAGAAGCGCAGTGCAGTTCAGAAACGCCATGGAAACCGCTTTCCGGCAACACCTGTCAAACCCCTGAAGTTGGTGCGAGGCGCTGCGCAGGGCGTGTCAGTGCACCGGGGGGTCGGTTGGCGGTACAAAGCCCACCGGCGCTACCGGCTCTCCGGGTTTGCGTGGCGGCATTGCATCTTCCGGCACATCGTCGATCTGCATGTCAGCAGTGCGGACATGCTCTAGATTGCGGACCTTGACCCGCAGCTCGCCATTTTCGAAGCGCAGTTCGTTGAAGCTGGGCGGCGTGGAGCGCAGGCGCCGGGACAAGGTGCCCGCACCGATCATGCGAACCTGACCCTCGTCGGTGTCATGCACAAGGTCAAAGGCATCGTGCACATGTCCTGACAGAACCGCGAGCACATTGCGCCGGGCCAATTCGCGCAAAGCCTTGTTTCCTCCGTGCGTAAGAGCGGTGCCCGATGTGCCTGCCTCCACCAGGGGGTGGTGGGCTGTGATCAGTGCGCGGGTTCCGACAGGCAGGCGATCAATGGCAGCAAGCGTCTTTTCAAGCGCGGGGCGGGTGATCCAGCCTTTCGACCAGTCGAGCCGCCATTGTGCGCGGGCTGCCGTCTTGAGCGGAATGACAGCCGTGGCAGGCAGGTTCAACTCCTGCTCCAGCAATCCTTCAATGGCGCGAAATCGCCGATACGGGTGCAAAAACCGTTCGACGGGATTGAAATAGGGCATGTCATGGTTGCCCACTTCCACCGTCACGGGGACTTTGAGCGATCCGATCCACGCGCAGGCCGCAGCAAATTCACGGTGACGTGCGCGCATGGTGACATCGCCGGTAATCGCCACCGCATCGGGCTTTTGCGCTTCAATCTCGCCAGCTACCCAGTCAAGCGCGCGCCGGTCTTCCAGTCCGAAATGTATATCGCTCAAGTGAAACAGCAGCAACGCAGGTCCCCTCCTCCTGATGAATTCTGCACCATCAATGAGGGCAGCCCAGAAACTCAAGGTCGAGCACATGGTGCCGGAAAGTCATCGTGCCGCTGCCCCGGCATTGTTCGCCATCGATCATCAGGTCGATGGTATCACCGCTGTCTGCCCGACACTGTACAAGCGTCGCGCTGTTCAAATCGTCGTGTGGACCTTCGCGGAAGTTGCGGCGCAACAATGCCGCACCCTGCGCGAGATAGTCGCTGATCGTAGCCGCGACGTAGCCTTCTACCATGATCGTGTGGGCATCGGGTGCAAGCCTGATGGCGGCGTAGCCTTCGGCGCGGCCCAGCTTGGGGTCGGTGACATGCACCATCGGTCCTGCAATGCTCTGGCTGGCTGCCTCGATCGTGTTGCTCACCATCGCGGCAAGATCGTGATTGCGCATGTCTTCACGCACATCGGCCCATTTTGCGCCCGGACCGGCAAGTATTTCAGCAAGCGCAAAGCCGCTATCGCATGCTACCCCCCCGATGCGCCGTCGCTGCAGCGAACCTGCAGCAAAATGATCGAGAATTGTCTCGATGCCAAGATCGCCATACAATTCGCTGCACAACAGGTTTGCGGTTCCGCCGGGCAGGGCCAGCACCTGACCGTGCCAGCCTTCCAGCCGGGTTGTCACGCTGTTGATCGTGCCATCGCCGCCATGCACCGCGAGCGTGTCCACCTGCGCTTCGATCAGCGCAGCAACGTCGGGCATGTCGTCGCCATGGCAGTCGAGTGTTCGCACAGGCATCCTGCCCGCTTCGCCAAGCCTGCCAAGCACCAGTTCCATGCGTGCCTGTTCGTGACTGCCACTGGCCTTGTTGATGACAAGCCAGAGTGTGTTGTCATGAGCCATGGTCACAAAGCGATGCAGCCCGCTTGCGGTTCCCGCGTCGCCCGATGTGCGCTGCAAACGGCAAACGTGGAGGCGATCAGATCTTTTGCGACAGGATCAGCCAGGCAGCCAGCGCATTGAGCAATGAATAGCCAAGATACGCCAGCACAACCCATGCACTGCCGCTGGCGACCAGCAGCATGGTTGCAAGCAGCAGGCTGAACTCCACCACCAGGCTGAAGCGGCCGCCCAGCAGATGCACGAACCAGGGCATGCGACCCAGCAATCTGTGCCCGCTTTCCAGCACAGCGCGGTGCATCGCGAAATTGGCGATCCCCAGCATGAAGGTAACAAGCAGCGCCATGGTCATGCCATGATAGCCGCCGTTGCCGATTCGCAGCGAGTGTTTTCCAGCCAGACGCATCATGGATGCGGCAGGTCGTCCAAAGGGGCTGAATTTACGAACCGATCCGTCGGGTTCACGCCGCCCCGGCGCTTCCTCGCGATCGTCCGGCAACGGCGCAGCGATGCAGGCTGCGCCGAACCGGTCATTCTTTTACAGGCAGCAGGTTCTCCCTGGCGATCTTCTCGCGCCAGACAAGCGGCGCCAGCTTGTGGACATTGCGTCCCCGACTGTCGACGGCGACGGTCACCGGCATGTCCTCCACCCTGAATTCGTAGATCGCTTCCATGCCCAGATCCTCGAAGCCGACGACGCGCGCTTCCTTGATGGCGCGGGAAACCAGATAGGCAGCGCCCCCCGTCGCCATCAGATAGGCGACCTTGTGCCTGGCGATGACGTCGACTGCGCCCTGGCCGCGTTCCGCCTTGCCAATCATCGCGAGCAGGCCAAGGTCGAGCATCATGTCGGTAAAGCCGTCCATGCGCGTTGCCGTGGTCGGTCCGGCCGGGCCGACGATCTCGCCCACCACCGGATCGACCGGGCCGACGTAGTATATCGCGCGGCCCCTGAAATCGACGGGCAGCGGTTCGCCGCAATCCAGCATGTCGCGGATGCGCTTGTGTGCCGCATCGCGCCCGGTCAACATGTGTCCCGACACCAGCAGCCGGTCGCCATCCTGCCAGCTTTGCACCTCGGCATGGGTGAGCGTGTCGAGATCGACTCGTTTTGCCGCGCTGTCCGGTTTCCAGCCCACATCGGGCCATTCATCAAGATTTGGCGGGTCGATATAGCTCGGTCCCGATCCGTCCAGCGTGAAATGCGCATGGCGGGTTGCCGCGCAATTGGGGATCATGGCGACCGGCTTGCCCGCGGCATGGCAGGGCCAGTCGAGGATCTTCACGTCGAGCACGGTGGAGAGCCCGCCCAGACCCTGCGCTCCGATGCCCAGCGCATTGACCTTGTCGTAGATCTCTACCCGCAGCCGTTCGATGTCGGTTTGAGGCCCGCGCTGTTTCAATTGCCCCATGTCGATCGGGTCCATCAAGGATTGCTTGGCCAATTTCATGCAATGTTCGGCTGTGCCGCCGATGCCGATGCCGAGCATGCCGGGCGGGCACCAGCCGGCGCCCATCTGCGGGATCATCTCGAGCACCCAGTCGACGATGCTGTCCGACGGGTTCATCATCTTGAACTTGGACTTGTTCTCGCTGCCGCCGCCCTTGGCGGCGACGTCGACAGCCACAGTGCTGCCCGGCACCATTTCCACCGACAGCACGCATGGCGTGTTGTCGCGCGTATTGCGCCGGGTGAAGGCAGGATCGGCAAGAATGGAGGCGCGCAGCCGGTTTTCGCCATGAGTGTAGGCGCGCCGCACCCCTTCATCGACCACGTCCTGCAGGCTGCGGCCGCTGTCGAGGCGGCAATCCTGACCCCATCTGACAAAGACATTGACGATGCCGGTGTCCTGACAGATCGGCCGGTGGCCTTCGGCGCACATGCGGCTGTTGGTCAGGATCTGCGCGATGGCGTCCTTGGCTGCCGGATTGGCTTCTGCCTCATACGCCTTGCCGAGCGCCTTGATGTAATCCATCGGATGATAATAGCTGATATATTGCAGCGCATCGGCCACGCTGTCGATCAGATCTGTGTCCTTGATCACCACCATGTCAGTCATTTTTCTGCGATCCTGCCTAGCCTGGGCCTGCGTCCGACAAGCCGGCGGGCCATCTGCAATGATTGCGTGGCCTCTAACCACTACAAACGAAGTTGCCAAGGCGGCGGCATGGCTGGCAGACGCAGGCGCGCCGCGTAATGTCGCTTTCGTCCCGTAGGGGTCTGCTGCCGTTGCGCCTTGACTCCGAAGCGCCTCGATCCAGGTGCTCTGGCTGTCTGGCAGCTGCCGGCTTGTCCAATCGGGTGATTGCGCAACTGCGCTGGTGTGTTAAGGCAGCGGCGATTTTTCATGTCCATCGTGACAACAGCAAGAGAGCCGTCGATGGCGACAGTTTCACCACCTGCCCGTCCGCAGGATGATCACGGGCAGGATTTCGCGCGTGCGCGCCGGACCATGATTGAAAGCCAGCTTCGCCCTACCGGCATCTATGATGTGGTTGTGCTTGAAGCGATGGCCAGCATCCGGCGCGAAGATTTCCTGCCTGAGAGCCTGCGATCGATCGCTTACATGGACCGGCAGATCCCGCTTGGTGGCGGCCGTGCGATGAATTCGCCGCTCGCGCAGGCGTCGCTGCTCCAGCAGGCTCGCCCGTTGCCGGGTGACAAGGCGCTGCTGATCGGCGGCGGGACAGGCTATATGGCAGCCATGCTGGCATCGCAGGTCGGATCGCTGGATGTCGTGGAGCCGGATGAGCGATTGGCCCGTATCTGCCCGGTCAGCGCCGGCGCCTGGCACAGCGGACCTCTTGATGCCGGCTGGGCTGCAAATGCTCCCTATACTCTTGTGGTGATCGATGGTGCGGTTGAACATGTGCCCGACTTGCTGGTGGATCAACTGGTAACGGATGGACGTATCGTGCTCGGCACGGTGGAACGCGGTGTCACGCGGCTGGCCACAGGCGTCAGGGTTGCCGACCGTATTGCCATTCAGCCTCTTGCCGAAATTGGCATGGCGGTTCTGCCGTCGTTTGCCCGCGAACAGGGCTGGAGTTTTTGACTGTGCCTGCAAAGCGCATGCTGCTGCTGACCGGGACGATCTGTGCGGCCGCGCTGGTGGCGCCGGCTGGTGAGGGTCGTGCCGATACCTTGCAGGAAGCGCTTGCACTTGCCTATCAGTCGAACCCCACGATCGAGACAGCCCGCGCGGACCTGCGCGCCGCAGACGCCAATGTCGCGATCAACCGCGCCGATGCACTGCCCGACGTGCGCGCGAACGTCACTTATACCGAGTTCGTCAAGCAGAGCACGAACAGCTTTACCGCGCCCGATCGGGGCCTGTTCGCAGGGCTTGATCTTGCGGTTCCCGTCTATCAGGGTGGCGCGGTCAGGAATTCCATTCGCGCTGCGCAGGAACGCGTGCTGGCCGGACGGGCCGATCTGCGCGGCACGGAATCAGGTGTATTCAGCCAGGTCGTGGCCGCCTACATGGATGTCATCCGCGATGCCGCGGTCGTCCGGCTCAGCCGGCAGAATGTCGAAGCGCTGGGCGTCAACCTCCAGGCAACCAGCGACCGGTTCGAAATTGGCGACCTTACCCGCACCGATGTCGCGCAGTCCGGTTCGCGCCTTGCGCTGGCGCAAAGCGACCTGCTGACCGCGCAGTCCAACCTGATCAGCAGCCGGGAGCGTTATATCCAATTGGTCGGCAAGGAACCGACGGACCTGGAACCACCGCCGCCGCTGCCCAATCTGCCCGACAGTCCCGAGCAGGCGGTAGACGTGGCGCTGCGCAGCAACCCTGACCTCATCGCTGCGCAGGAACGCAGCGAAGCGGCCCGCTATGACATAAAGGTGGCAGGATCGGGCCGCTATCCCCGGGTCGAGCTTTATACCAGCGGCGGGTATAATGATTATTTCGGCACCCTAGGCGGGGGGCAGGCCGATTTCGTCAGTCAGGCTGAAACCACTGCGCAGGCTGGCGCGCGGCTCAGCATCCCAATATTCCAGGGGGGGCGGCCAGCGGCCCTTCAACGACAGGCGCAGGCGCGGGCTTCTGCCACGCTGGAGCTTGCAGTGGCGGTCGAACGCGATGTGATAGCGCAGGTCCGCGCGTCTTACGCAGCGTGGATCGCCGCACTGCAGGTGATCGACGCCACAACCACCGGAGTCGATGCCGCCAGCCTCAGCCTTGAAGGCGTGCGGGCTGAAAATACGGTTGGAAACCGCACGATCCTCGACATTCTCGATGCGGAGCGCGAATTGCTGACCGCGCAGGTGCAGTTGGTGACTGCGCGCCGCAATGCCTATGTTGCCGGATTTTCGCTCCTGGCGGCGATGGGCCGGGCCGAAGCAGAGGATCTGGCGCTGGAAGTCGGTCCGCTGTATGATCCGGTTGCCAATTATGAAGCAAACACCCGTTTCCTGTGGGATTGGAGCATGGACCCCGATCCCGTCGCGCAATCGAGCCGAACGGTCGATACAAGAGCGCAGGATGCCAGAATAGCAGACGAGCCGGTCTTTGATGCGCAATGAGCACGCCTTGAAGGCCGGACCAATCGTACCGCTGACATGAAGGGACCCGCCCGTGCGACATGATGAAGAACAATCGGTCGAGGATATCCTGCAATCCATCAAGCAGGTCATCGAGCGGGATGAACAGGCGATGCCCTTCGCCCAAGCCCGCAGCAGATCGGGCGGGAACCGGGCAAGCACCGCAGCTCCTCCAGTGCACGAGCAGATGCCGGGCGAACAGCCCTTCAGCGATCCCGACGGCGTTGACGCGCCGCTGATCGCGCAGCCTGTGGAACAGGTCATGCGCAACTCCTTTGCCGCTCTGTCGCGGGCGGCCGATGCTGCGCCCACTTCCGCCCAGCGCGAGGCGAAAAACACCATCGAGGACATGGTGCGCGACATGCTGCGTCCGATGCTGAAGGACTGGCTGGACAGCAATCTGCCTGCAATCGTCGAACATATCGTCGAGCGTGAAGTGCGCCGCATCACGGACCGGGAATGATGCAGGATCCCGATGGTCCGGGCAGAGCGGCGCCGGTTCGGCAGGATACGGGCCAGCGGGCACGCGAGGAGCTGTCGCGGGCGCGGGCTGCTTTCGTATCCACAGGCGCGGCGCAGGCGCAAAGACACATCTTTCTGTGCGCCGACCAGTCGAAACCCAAGTGCTGCACTTTGGAAGCCGGGCTTGAAAGCTGGAAATATCTTAAGAAGCGCCTCGCCAAGCTGGGCCTTGACCGCCGGGGCGGTGTCATGCGCACCAAAGCCAATTGCCTGCGCGTCTGCAAGGCAGGGCCGCTGGCAGTCGTCTACCCTGAAGGGATCTGGTACTGGGGCTGCACGCCCGAGGTGCTGGAGCAGATCATACAGCAACATCTGATCGGCGGGAAAGTGGTGGAAGCATACAGGCTGACTGCCGATCCGCCGCCTCTTGCCGAAACCGGCGGATCAGCTTCTGGCTGAGCAGGAGCGGGCAATCGGATGCGAATGCTTCATTTGTCGCATTCGATGTTTGCCTTGCACCATGCCGCTCGTCGTTGATCAGCTGTCGAAGATGGCGTTGCGCAA
This sequence comes from Croceicoccus esteveae, assembly GCF_031846435.1. Taxonomy (NCBI): domain Bacteria; kingdom Pseudomonadati; phylum Pseudomonadota; class Alphaproteobacteria; order Sphingomonadales; family Erythrobacteraceae; genus Croceicoccus; species Croceicoccus esteveae. Next base: position 127,964 of record NZ_JAVRHS010000005.1, on the reverse strand, counting down.
GCGGCTGAACAATCTGGTTGGCCGGCTATTGCGTGCCGCCTCCAGCAGCATCTCGCGGGAGTATGGCTTGGCAAGGACGGTGCCCATGGCCTTGACGTGATCGGGAATGGCATTTGGATCGCCGGTGGAAAACACGATACGCGGCCGTTCGGTCGCCAACTGGATGACCAGCTCTGCCAATGCCCAGCCATCATTTCTGTCCACCAGATGCACATCCAGAATGACGAGTTCAGGGGGGCCATGCTCCAGCGCCTCGACGGCCTGTGCCGTGCTGGAGCACACCACGACCTGCGAAGCTCCACCATCCGCCAGTGTTTCTTCGATGAACATGGCAAGGATGGGATCGTCCTCCACCACCAAAGCGCGCCCGATCCGAAAATCCGCATCATTCGAGGGCGACGTTTGCTTCATTCCGTCACGTCCTCCATCTTCCCCGGTCCGCCTCTGTGTCAACCCGTTTGCAGTCTCGCGACAGCAGTCGGTGCCGCTCTGCTGCCCCCGGGGCAGCTCGCTTCCACTATAACGGTTTCTGGTAAATCGTATATTCGCGGTTCACATTTGCGCCAATGGCTTCGGCAATGGCGTTCATCCCCTGATTGTCCTCAAGGATCCAGCCGATCTCCGCCCGCTTGCCATGGTAATTCGTAACTGCCGCCTGCCGGATCTGCTCGATCATCATGAAGGCGAGCTGACTGGCAAGGCGGCTGCTCTGGAGGCGCTTGCGGACACCCATGAGGGGAACGCGCATGTCGGCCTCGGCAGGTTTACGCAGCCAGCGCAGCAGCTTGATCCAGCCAAACGGAAGCAGGCGGCCGCCGATCTCGGCCAGCGGCCGGTTGAGATCAGGCAAGGTCATCATGAAGGCCACCGGCTCCCCTTCATATTCAGCGATCATGATGAGATCCTCGCGCACCAGCGGCTTCAGCTTGCGGCCGGTATGCGCCACCTCGTGTTCCGTGATCGGCACAAAGCCCCAGTTCCCGCTCCATGCATCGTTCAGGATGTCCACGATCAGCGCGGCTTCATGTGCAAAGTGCGCCTTGCTTACCTGGCGCAGGACGATCTTGTCGTTGTTTTCCCCCGATGCAATTATGCGGCGGATCAGCTTGGGAAACTCCTGCTGAATGTCGAGTGCGAAAGTGCGCAGCGTCTTGGCAGCAGCATAGTCCTGCGCCTCTATCCAGCCTTGGTAATGCGGATTGTGGTGGCCCATCATCACCGTTGGCGAATGATCGTGCCCGGTGGTCAGCAGGCCCGGTTCTTCCCAGATGGACAGTGAAATCGGGGCCAGCACCCGCGTCATGCCGCGCGCACGCAGCCAGTTTTCGGCAGCTCCGATCAGCGCGTCTGCAACTCTGGCATCGCGTGCTTCAAACAGGCCCCAATTACCAGTGCCCGGTCCCATTCCCTGTGCGGGGGGCATGGCCAGTGCCAGCCTGTCAAAATGCGCGGAAATGCGCCCAACCGGCTTTCCGCCACGGAAAGCCAGGAACAACTGCACTTCGGCATGTTCGAAAAACGGGTTTTTGGCAGGATCAATGGTTTCTGCCGCTTCGGAGCGCAGCGGTGGAACCCAGGCGGGGTCATCGGCATTCAGACGATAGGCAAGATCGATAAAGGTCTTTCGTTGTCTGCCCGTTGCAACCGGAACGATCGTGATTGCGTCAGTAGCCGTCATGTTAGCAAATCCGGTAACGAAAGCTGCCTCTCAGTCAGTGTGGCACGAAGCTGCGCTATCCTGCGTGGCTGCGCCACCGGGCTGCTTGCCAAGTGCCCGGCGGCGCGGGTGTCCCGATGCAATCCCGCCCGACAGTTCCTTGACCCAAGGCCAGCGCTGCGCGACTTCTTCATCATAGCCAAGGTTGAACACGGTCGGTGAACGCCTCGGCCGATCCTTCTTCACGTAATAGGTGCCAAGCAGGCGATCCCACATGTAATTGGTGATGCCGAAATTGCCGTTTTCATCGAAATAATGATGTTCGTTATGGCGCTGCTTCATGTGCTGCACCCATTTCCACTTCGGCTTGAATGCCAGATGCTGGATGCAATGCATGAACTCGTAATAGCAGGTGGTCAGCAGTCCGGTGGCAAAGGCAGCGGCCGCCCCGCCGATCCCGCCGATCAGATAGCCGACCGGCACTGTCGCCACCAGAATGGTAGGCAGTGTGGTGTGCAGCGCACCAAACAGCACCTCGAGATGGTTGGGGTCCTGATGATGGTCATAATGGATGCGCTTCCACGTGGGCGACAGCGCCTTGAACCTGTACATCCATCGTCCGTGCAGAACATACTGGTGGAGCAGATGCCAGGCCAGCGGATAGATCACCAGACCGGCCAGCACGGCGCCGGCCGTCTGCAACAGCGAGGCTGGAAAAAACGCGAAAATGCCGATGCAGACCGCCGTCAGCGCGAGATAGGCAACGATGGTGTAATGCTGGAAATATGCCGACACCAGGTCCTTGAAGGTCATGCGGTCAAGGTAATGCGAGCGTTTCCAGAACGGCAATGCGCTTTCATCGCGCTGCACTGCTGCAGCATTGTTGTTTGCCATCACGTCAATCCTGTTCAGTTCCGCCAAAGGGGGGTGTTCCGGCCCGTACTGCACACCGCCTGCACGCAAAGATTCTCATTGGAGGCAACATGTAGCAACGATGTCGTGAACCGCAACTCACCATCAATGGATCATCGCGTTCGAACCAGAAGGTGCGACTTGTTTGCTGCACCGGAAGTTTGCGCAGAGCGGACGCAGGCCTTATCAGGCGGATCATGATCGATCCCTTTCCTGTTGCGCTTGCAAGCTTCCACACGCCCGACGGGACGCGGATCGCCTACCGCCATCTGCCTGGAGCCGGCCCGCTGATCGTGTTCCTGCCCGGGTACATGTCGGACATGACCGGCACAAAAGCGGCCGCGATCATGCAGCACTGCGCTCAACGCCAACGCGCGTGCCTGCTGCTGGATTATTCCGGCTGCGGGAGCAGCGAGGGTGATTTTGCAGATGGCACGCTGTCGCGCTGGACCGGCGAGGTCGTGTCCCTCCTCGATCGGCTTGACGCCGGACCTGTCCTGCTGGTCGGATCTTCGATGGGCGGATGGCTGATGTTGCTCGTGGCGCTTGAACTCGTGCGACGCCACGGACAGCAGGCGGTTGCCGGCCTGGTCGGGATTGCGCCCGCGCCGGACTTTACCCGATGGGGCTATGACGATGCCCAGAAGGCACAGCTTGCTGCCGGCACGACCGTTTACGAACACAATGCCTACGGACCTGAACCCACGCCTACTCATGCCGCCTTCTGGCAGGATGGGCAGCGCCAGCAGGTGCTGGACAAGCCGATTTGCGTCACGGCTCCTGTTCGCCTGCTGCACGGGCAGCGGGATACCGACGTGCCATGGCAGAAATCGCTGCAACTGGCCGATGCGCTCACATCGGCCGATGTCCAGATCATGCTGGTGAAGGAAGGCGATCATCGGCTTTCACGCGATGCGGACATCGCGCTTCTGCTGGGGGTGATCGACAGGATGTGACGACATCTGCCGCCGGTCAGCCGGCGGGAATCACATTTCCTTCAGCATTACCGCATTGTCGGCCAGCACCGCTGGCGCGATAACGGCACCGCGTTCAACCAGCTTGCGGCCCTGCACGTAATCCTTCATCTTATTCACGCAGTCGAGCGCGATAACGCGCCCGTTCTTCAGGTAAATGACGGAGAAGCTGCGGTTGGCAGGGTCGCCGCGCACCACCGTGTCATCATGGTCGATCGACAGGCCGACAGTCTGCAGTTTCAGATCATACTGGTTCGACCAGAACCACGGCGTTGCAGAATAAGGGGCCTCCTCTCCGCAGATGGCCTTGGCCACAATTGCCGCCATGTCGTTGGCGTTCTGCACGGATTCCAGCCGGATGACAGCGCCATCGGCAAACCGGTTGGCATGTGCCGCGCAATCGCCGATGGCATAGACGTCAGGCAGGCTGGTATGGCAAAACTCGTCGACATCGACGCCATTTGCGCCAGTAGCACCTGCCCTGATGAGAGGCCCGATGGCCGGCACGATGCCGATCCCCACGATCACCATGTCGGCAGGCACGATGGTGCCGTCCGACATCCGCACACCGGTCAGCTTCTCGCCGTCGCCTTCGATGCAATCGACTGCCACCTCGAGCCGGATGTCGACGCCATGATCGCGATGTTCCTGTTCGTAGAACCGCGACAGGCTTTCACCGGCCACGCGGGCAAGCACGCGATCGAGCATTTCAAGGAGCACGACCTCAAGCCCGAGTTTGCGCAGGACCGCTGCCGCCTCCAGCCCGATGTAGCCGCCGCCAATGATCACCGCGCGTGTTGCGCCGGCGTCGATTTCGCGGATCATCCGGTCCACGTCCGCGCGGGTGCGGACCGAATGCACCCCGGCAAGGTCCCCGCCTGCGCAGGCAAGCCGGCGGGCATCGCCGCCTGCGGCCCAGACAAGATGCCTGTAGGTCATGGTGGCGCCATCGCCCAGCGTCACGCGCTTTTCCGCAGGATCGAGCGCAGTAACCTCGCGCCCCAGCAACAGATCGATATCCTTGTCCGGCCAGAAGGACGGAGGGCGAATATAAAGCCGGTCAAATGATTTTTCGCGGGCCAGATATTCCTTGGACAGGGGCGGGCGTTCGTATGGTGCCTCCTGTTCGCGCCCGATCAGGGCGATGCTGCCTGCAAACCCCTGCTGCCGCAGCGCAAGGGCCGCAGCAGCGCCGCCATGTCCGGCGCCGACGATGATGACATCTGCGTGATCCATTGCACTTTCACTCCTGACCATGCCGGTTTGCTAGGGCGAGATCCGGCGCTGTGCAAGCCGTCCGGGTCTTCGCCCTTGCCCCTTGGACAGTCTGTCGATGATCACAGGTCCCGACAAGCATCCTGAATGATCTCCAGCGAACGGCTCCGGTCGCGCGGGTCGAAGCTGGAGCCCGACAGGATCAACTCGTCGGCGCCGGTACGCTTGATGATCGTCTCAAGCGACTGGCGCACCTGCGCACGATTGCCGATCGCGCTCACGGAACGGGTCGCCTCCATCATGGCGCGGGCTTGGGGGGGCAGGCTTTCGCGATAGCCGCGCACAGGTGGCGGCATCTTGCCGGGCGTGCCGGTGCGCAAGGCAACAAACGACTGGTCCATGGATGACGCGTGATAAAAGGCGTCTTCCTCTGTCTCGGCGGCAAAGGCGTTTGCAGCCACCATCACATGCGGCTTTGCGCATTGGCCCGACGGAGTAAATCGTTCCCGATAGATGGCAAGCGCGTCATCAAGGGCAGCAGGCGCAAAATGCGCGGCAAAGGCATATGGCATGCCCAGCGCTGCGGCCAGTTGCGCGCCGAACAGGCTGCTGCCAAGAATCCACATCTCTACATCTGCGCCGGCCCCGGGTGTCGCCTGCAAGGTCAATCGCGGATCGCCTGCGAACAATGCACGCAGTTCAACAACATCTTGCGGAAAGGCTTCTGCCGCGCCGTGGATGTCCTTGCGCAGTGCTTGTCCGATCCGTCGGTCCGCCCCGGGAGCCCGGCCAAGTCCAAGGTCCACCCGACCTGGAAAAAGCGCGTCGAGCGTGCCGAACTGTTCGGCAATGACGAACGGGTTGTGGTTGGGCAGCATGATCCCGCCCGACCCGATGCGAATGGTCGAAGTCGCATTGCCGACATGCGCAAGACAGACCGACACTGCGGAACTTGCGATGCCCGGCATGGCATGATGTTCCGCCATCCAGAACCGACGATAGCCAAGCTGTTCCGCGTGGCTGGCAAGGGCAGCAGTTGCATGCAGCGCCTCGCCTGCACTGCTGCCTTCCGGAATAGTGGCAAAATCTAGGACGGAAAGTTCGGTCATCTCTGGTTCTCCCAATCCGGATCGGCTCCGGCAAGTGCATTGTTGGCCGGCTTTCCTGCGGAGCGCGAAGCAGAGCGAGCTGCCTGCAATTGCTCAAGATAGGTCCGGGCAAATGGCGCAGCAGATGCATCAGGGGCGTGTTCGACAATCCTGCGCCAGGCATTCGCTGCAATCCGGTCATTGCCGGCAGCAGCGGCAATGAGCCCGCCTTCCAGCAGGATGTCGGGCGATCCCGGCGTAATTGCATCGGCATGGGCAATGGCAATTGCCGCCCGCGCCAGATCATCTGCTCGCCGGGCAAGGCTTGCCTCCAGCAGGAAGGCAGTGCTGTCCCGCGGTTCGGCCAGCTGCGCCAGCGTCAGCGCGGCCAAGGCATGATCGGTGCGTGACAGCGCCGCCAGAGCCCGTGCCCGATCGACATGCAGTGCTGCTGCCGCATTGCCGCTGATCGCAACGTCGCGCATCGCGGCAAGAGCTGCGTTGAACAGGTAGAGCGCTGTTTGCGCATCACCTGTTTCCAGCGCGGCGTTGCCAGCCTGGGCCTGCAGCGCGAACAACCGCCGTGCATCGGGGTCGGGCTGCGCCAGGGCAGCCTTGGCCGCAGCCATGAAGGAGGCTTGTGCCTGTGCCCACATGCCAAGCCCCGCCTGCGCCGTGCCAAGACACTGCAGCGCATCGGCCTCATCGCTCTTGACCGTCACGCTCGGGCGAGAACCTGCCTGTGCAACTGCTGCTGCCGGATCGTCACGGGCAAGCTGGAGGCAGGCGGATAGCCGGGTGCCGGCGTCATCCGCCAAGGTCGGCGCTGCATACATTGCAAGCATCAGCGCACCTGCTGCATGAAGAAGTTTCTTGTGCCTCATGCTCCCTATCTAGGATATCCCGGGCAAATCGAAAGGTGCCGCATGGTAGCTGTCTGCGGCCGATCGGCATCTCTGGACCATCATGACAGATGAAAGTCGACGACAGGCAGGATCGCACTCTGGCGACAGGACAGCTTGTCTCCATGATTGCAGCCGACCTGCTCCGTCTCTAGATGAACGGGCATGTTCCGCCGCATCTTTGCCTTCTTGCTGCTCGGCTGGGTTCTGGGCTTTGCCTGGTTTGCGCTGTTCCTGCCTCAGCCGGCGGGCCCGGTGCGCACCGATGCGGCGGTGGTGCTGACAGGTGGCAAGGGGCGGATCGAACGCGGTATCGAAGCGCTGGATCGCGGCTGGACCGATCAATTGCTTGTCTCGGGCGTCGGCGATCAGGTGACGCAGGCCGAACTGGCTGAACAACATGCTATTCCGCAGCGCCTGCTGTCATGCTGCATCACGCTGGGCTATGATGCGGTGGATACCCGCAGCAATGCGGCAGAAGCAGCAGCATGGGTGCATGAGCATGATTTCCGCTCGATTCGCCTGATCACCAGCGACTGGCACATGCGGCGCGCGCGCTTCGACATCGATCAGGTGCTGGACAGCGAAGTCGAGACGCTGACCGATGCAGTGTCCACCGAACCCACAATGTTCATGCTGTTTCTTGAATATCACAAGTTCATCGCCCGCAACGTGGTCCAATGGCTGGGGCTTTGACCACACGATCTTTCTTCGCCGGGTCACAGGCGTCGTCAATATATCAAGGCTTGCACACCCATGGACGCATTGCGCAGCGCGCTCTTCTCGCTCATTTTCTACCCTGCCAGCGGAATATTTGCGCTGGGCGGCGTCCTGGCGCTGCCGTTCGGCCACAAGCGGGTGCAGCAGGTCGCTTACGGCTGGTCGGCGTTTCACCGCGCCTGTGCGCGCTTTATCCTGCGCATCGATATCGCGATGGAGGGTGCCCTCTCGCAAGGGCAGGTCATCTATGCGCTGAAGCATGAAAGCTTTTTCGAAGCCATCGAACTGCCGCGGCTGCTGGTTGCCAGTCCGATCCCGTTTGCCAAGGCCGAACTACTGCGGATCCCGATCTGGGGCCGCGCCGCCAGCAATTACGGCATGATCCCGGTTGAGCGGGACCAGGGTGCTGCTGGCCTGCGCATCATGGCCAAGGAAGCGCGCAGGATGAAGGCAACCGGCCGCAGCTTTGCGATCTTCCCCGAAGGAACGCGCGTGCCGTCCGGGTGCGAGCCTGCACTGCGCGCCGGCTTTGCAGGCATTTACAAGCTTCTGAACCTGCCAGTGGTGCCGGTCGCGGTCAACAGCGGCCATCTTTATCAAGGCAGTCCCAAACGGCGCGGCACCATCACCTATCGGTTCGGCGAGATCATTCCCGCGGGGCTGGAGCGTGATGAGGTGGAGCGCCGGGTCCATGCCGCGATCAATGCGCTCAACCCTCCTGCTCAGGCCGAGTGATCGGCACGTCCGAAGTCGGGCCGGGCGTCGTCCTGCCCTTCATCGATGATGGACCGGCGGATCCCGCGGGTCTTGGCAAAATGCGCATGCAGCGCGTCACCATCGTCCCACCGGATCGCGCGCTGCAGGGCCGTCAGATCCTCTGAAAACCGCTGCAATATGTCGAGCACGGCATGTTTGTTGGACAGGAACACATCTCGCCACATTGTGGGATCGGATGCAGCGATCCGGGTAAAATCGCGAAAACCACCGGCCGAATAGGTGATAACCTCGTTGCGGGTCACTTCCTCAAGGTCGGACGCCGTGCCGACGATGGTATAGGCGATCAGATGCGGCACATGGCTGGTAACGGCAAGCACCAGATCGTGGTGGGCTGCGTCCATGATCTCGACCCTGGCCCCCAGCGCATGCCACAGAGCGGATACGGCGCTGACATGTTCAGGATCAGTGCCGTCGGGCGGTGTGATGATGCACCAGCGATTGCGGAACAGCCCGGCAAAACCTGCCTCGGGGCCAGATCGTTCGGTTCCGGCAACAGGATGTGCGGGCACCAGCGGCTGGTGGGGCAGGGCGGCGCGAATAGCATCGGCGACAAACGCCTTTGAAGAGCCTGCATCGCTGATGATCGCCTCAGGCTTCAGCACGCCCGCCATCTGCGCGGCGATGTCGCCCATGGCGCGGACCGGTACGCACAGGATAACCAGATCAGCGTCGCGGATTGCCAATTCCAGCGTCCCGGTGACCTGGTGGACCAACGTGCGTGTCTGCGCCCGGCAACGCACATCGGGATCGGCGTCGAACCCTGTCAGGCGCACTGCGGGCAGGGCCTGCTGCACCGCCAGCCCGATGGATCCGCCGATCAGCCCCAATCCGACAATGGCAATGGTGCCGAACGGAGCGCCATCATTCATGCGCTGTCCTCGGCCTGTTGCAACGTCGCATCCCGCGATCTGGCCTGCGGTCCGGCAGCCTGGTCTGTCGCGTGCCGCAACACTGCCATGATGGCATCCATGTGCGCCGCTGTGCCAATGGTAATGCGCAAGGCATGGGGGAGGCCCTGTTGAGGGAGCCACCGCACGGCAAAGCCTGCTTCGGCAATGGCCTGCAGTGCAGTCTCTGCCTGCAAAGCCCCTTTGAACAGCACCAGCACGAAATTGCCCTTGCTCGGCACCGCGCGCAGACCTTGTTCGGCAAGGTTTTCCACCGCGGCCACAAAGCGCGCGCGTTCCACGGCATTATGATCGCGCGACCGGCGCACGAACTGCGTGTCACCAAGCGCTGCGATCGCTGCAGCCTGTCCGGCGGAGGTCACGTTGAAAGGCCCGCGGATGCGATTGAGCACCGCGACGACCTCCGGAGCGCCGGTGGCCCAGCCGATCCTTTCGCCGGCAAGCCCGTAAATCTTCGAAAAAGTGCGCGTGACCAGCACGTTCGGGTGCGCATGAGCCAACGCCATGCCGCCATCATCATCATGCGCGTCAAGATATTCGCCATAAGCCTGATCGATCACCAGGAGAACGTGTCTTGGCAGGCCGGCATGCAGCAGGCGCATGTCATTTGCGCCAATCCAGGCGCCGGTCGGATTGTTGGGATTGGCGACAAAGACCACTTTGGTTCGCGGCGTCACGCAGCCAAGCAAGGCATCAACGTCCGTGCCATAGTCACGGTCGGGCGCGACCACGGGTGTTGCTCCGCAGCGCCGGGCAGCGATGTCGTAAACGGCAAATCCATGGCGCACGTAAAGCACCTCGTCACCGGCGCCGGCAAAGCCCTGCGCGGCAAGATTGAGCAATTCATCGCTGCCGGTGCCGCAAACGATGCGGTCTGCGTCAAGATCATGATGCGCAGCGATGGCGCGTCGCAACGCGCCCGCATCAGGGTCAGGGTAGACATCGGGCAAGGGCGCTGCATGTCTTGCCGCCAGTGCTGCCGGGCTGGTGCCCAACGGGTTCTCGTTTGCGGACAGCTTGATCAACGGTCTGCCGTCAGCAGCAGCGGACTTGCCCGGAACATAGGCATGGATCGCCATTATCCACGGCTTTGGCTGTGGAGTCATGCCAGCTTCAGGTGCAATGTGCGCTTCCAGGTCCATGCCACTCATGGGCTAAGCGCCTTAAGCCGCGTTGCGGTTGCGTCAAACAAAACATGGGTAAACTGCACGCCAGATCCCGCCCGCCCATCTGTCCGGCCGGCACCCGGCGCCCGCGCGACATTGACAGAGGCAATGCTTTGCCCCCAATCCGCCCGGATCATGGCTCGTGTGCCTCAACATTCCTCCAGCGAGGTGCTGGACCTTGACCAGCCCTTGCCACTGGATAGCGGTCGCGTGCTCTGGCCGGTGCGCATCGCCTATCAATCCTATGGCACGCTGAATGCCGCGCGCAACAATGCGATCCTGGTCTGTCACGCGCTTACAGGCGACCAGCATGTCGCCTCACCGCATCCGCGAACCGGCAAGCCGGGGTGGTGGGATCGCATGGTCGGCCCGGGCAAGCCTATCGACACAAGCAGGTTCTTCGTCCTGTGCGCAAATGTCATCGGCAGCTGCATGGGGTCATCCGGACCAGCTGACCTTGCCGAAGATGGTCAGCCGTTCGCCATGCGGTTCCCTGTCATAACAATTCGCGACATGGTGCGCGCGCAGATTGCGCTCCTCGATGCGCTGGGCATCGAACGATTGCACGGCGTCATAGGCGGCTCCATGGGCGGAATGCAGGCGCTCAGTCTGGCGGCCAATTACAAGAACCGTGCGGGTGCAGTGCTGGTCATTGCCAGCACATCGCGTCACTCGGCCCAGAACATCGCCTTTCACGAGCTGGGGCGGCAGGCAATCATGGCGGACCCGGGCTGGCAGGCAGGCGATTATTACAGCTCGGCGGTCACGAGCGAGAATGGCGGTACGCGCAAAGGTCCCGATGCGGGGCTTGCCGTTGCCCGCATGGCGGCGCACATCACCTATCTGTCGGAACAGGGGCTTACTGAAAAGTTCGGTCGACGCCTGCAGGACCGCGACGCCAAGACATTCGGCTTCGATGCCGATTTCCAGGTGGAATCCTATCTGCGTTATCAGGGGCTTGCCTTCACCGACCGGTTTGATGCCAACAGCTATCTCTATATCACCCGAGCCATGGATTATTTCGATCTGGCCGAAGAACATGGCGGCAGTCTGACGCATGCCTTTGCAAGCACACCGGCGCGGTTCTGCCTTGTCAGCTTCGATACCGACTGGCTTTACCCAACGTCAGAATCGCGGCGCATTGCCCATGCGCTGAACGCCGTCGGCGCTCCGGTCAGTTTCGTGGAGCTGTCCGCGCCATTTGGACATGACAGCTTTCTCCTCGATGTGCCGGCGCTCGACCGGATGGTAAGGGGCTTTCTTCAGTGATCCTGCGCCCCGATCTTGCCACCATCGTTGACCGGATCGGACCGGGCAGCCGGGTGCTCGACATCGGCTGCGGTGACGGCGATCTGATGATTGCACTCAAGGACCAACACGGGGTTGACGCTCGCGGACTTGAAATCGACGCGGACAAAGTGGCCACCTGCGTGGCGCGCGGCTTGTCGGTGATGCAGGGAGACGCAGATGCCGATCTTGGCTTCTACGCCGATGGCGGGTTCGATTACGTGGTGCTGTCGCAGACCTTGCAGACCACGCGCCGGCCTGATCTGGTCATCGATGAGATGTTGCGGATCGGGCGCCGCGCCTTTGTCTCCTTCACCAATTTCGCGCATTGGCGGGTGCGTGCCTCCTTGATGCTGGCAGGGCGCATGCCGGTGACGCGGCTGCTGCCGATGAGCTGGTATGAAACGCCCAATATTCATCATGTCACTGTCAGCGATTTTCGTGCGCTGCTCCGCCGTCGGGGCCTTGTCGTTGACCAGGAATGGTTCCTTTCGTCCAGCGGATGCGTCGCTGCACGATCAGCAAACCTGCTGGCCGAATCTGCGGTTTTCCTGCTGTCCAGACACTCTGCACAGCCTGTGGAATAATTTGCCAAAATAACGTGCTTGCCGCAGGCGCGCGCTGCGCGCATTTTGTCGGATATGGCAACTTCCGGAATGACTCTGCTGCGTCCGTCCCAGGGCGACATCGAATCGCGTGCGCTGCCCTCCAATGTGGAGGCGGAAGCGGCTTTTCTCGGCGCGATCCTCATCGACAATAGCGTGATGGAAGAACTGCCCAAGCAGCTCATCCCGGAACATTTCTTCGAACCGCTGCACGCCCGCATCTATGAACGCATCCTGCATCTGGCCGATCGCAAGGCCGTGGTCACACCGGTAACGCTCAAACCCTATTTCGAGGCTGACGAGGGGCTGAAGGCGCTTGGCGGGGTCAATTATCTGGCGCAGCTGACCGCCGACGGACAGGGGTTGATCGCGCCGCGCGTCTTGGCCGAACAGATCTACGAGCTTGCTCTGCTGCGCGAACTGGTGGCGGTTGGCCGGCAGCTGGTCACCGATGCGCTGGACACGTCGGAGGACGTGAACCCGATGGGCCAGATCGAGCGGGCGGAAAGCGCGCTTTACCGGGTCGCCGAAGGGGCGGCGACCGGCACGGAAACGCAGACCTTTGCTGCCGTGTCGCGCATGTCGATCAAGCTTATCGAGCAGGCGTTCAATTCCGGCGGGCATGTTTCGGGCGTGACGACGGGGCTGACCAGCATCAATGAAAAGATCGGCGGGTTGAAAAACTCCGACCTGCTGATCCTTGCCGGCCGGCCGGGCATGGGCAAGACCGCGCTTGCCACCAACATCGCCTTCAACGCAGCCAACCGGTTCCGGCGCGATGTTGCCGATGGTATTGATGGCAGCGAATCGGTTGGCGCGGCAGTGGCCTTCTTCAGCCTGGAGATGAGCGCGGATCAGCTGGCCACCCGCATTCTTGCCGAACAGTCGGGCATAAGCTCGGAAAACCTGCGCATGGGCAAGATCAGCCGCGACGATTTTGGAGCCTTGTCGCGCGCCAGCCAGGAACTTGTGGCGCTCCCCTTGTACATCGACGATACGCCCGCGCTCACCATTGCGGCACTGCGCGCCCGCGCTCGCCGGCTGAAGCGGCGGCACGATATCGGCCTCATCGTGGTTGATTACCTGCAATTGCTGCAAGGTTCGGGCCGGGCCAACGACAACCGGGTCAACGAAATATCCGAGATCAGCCGCGGCTTGAAGACGCTGGCCAAGGAGCTTGACGTGCCGGTGCTGGCGCTGTCGCAATTGTCACGGGCCGTGGAGCAGCGCGAAGACAAGAAGCCCATGCTGTCGGATCTACGCGAATCAGGTTCGATCGAGCAGGACGCCGACATCGTGCTGTTCGTATTTCGTGAGGATTATTACGTCGCTGCAAAGGAGCCCAAACGGCCGGTGGAAAGCGATGACGTAAAGACGCACGAGGCGCACGCATCATGGGCTGCCGAAATGGAGCGGGTCTATGGCCTGGCCGAACTGATCGTGGCCAAGCAGCGGCATGGCTCCACCGGCAAGGTGCGCATGCGTTTCGAGCCGCGCATCACGCGGTTTTCCGATCTGGCTCCGGACAGCTACGCCCATTCCTACGATTAGCGCGGGCCGCCCCTGCTGCTCAGGTGGGCAGAGGGCTGCGCGCCAGCGCGGACCTGTTGCATGGGCGGTGTTTCTTGACTTCATGTGCAGAAGGACGCTATGAAGCGCTCTTTCCCGACACCTCATGATTACGGAGTGCCTTGATGGCGCGTGTTACCGTCGAAGATTGCGTTGACAAGATCCCGAACCGGTTCGACCTGGTGCTTCTTGCCGCGCAGCGCGCCCGCGAGATATCGAGCGGTGCGGAATTGACGGTCGATCGTGACCGGGACAAGAATCCGGTGGTGGCGCTGCGCGAGATTGCGGAACAGACAGTCAAGCCCAAGCACCTGAAGGAAACAGCCATTGCCGGCTTGCAGAAGGTTGCCATCGAAGAAGATGATGAGGTCGATGAGATTGGATCGCTCAGCCGCTCCGCCGAAGCGTTGCGACTGACTGCCGCTGCCCCCCCCCGCAACAATTCTATCGGGTCTGATTACGAAGGCTGATTGCCAAGGGGCTGATTGTTAGGGGCTGATTGCCAGGAGAGCGGTCGGGCAGGTTACGCTTGTCGCACGAGCGTAACCTGCCCGGTTGCTCCTTATACTAAAGGCTGGTCACGAGGCGCAGATTATTGCCCGCGACCGGTTTCCTCTTGCAACTCATCAATCTTCTGTGACGCCTCGGCCTTGGTGAGATCCGGGTCATAGGCGTCAGGCTCGCCGGCTTCTTCGCTCAGCGTTTTGAGATAACTCGCCTGTGCGCCGGTCATCGCCTCATTGCCAGTGACCCAGTTTTCGGGATCCTTCTCGGCATTAGAAGTAGGCTCTGCTTTGGGATGTTGGGTTGGGCGGTTGTTGTCGGGGTTGCTCATCATGATCTCCTTTACCATCGGCAACCCGCAGGTTCGCATTCTGTTCCGCTAGAAATTTCCACACGGCCGGTGCATCTCCTCGATCCATTTTCGGGAGGATCAAGGCGTGGAGATGGTGCGAAATGATGATGGCACGGGTGACGCAACATGCCGCAACTGCGGCACCGCGATCATTGGCCCCCATTGCTGGCATTGCGGTCAGGTAACCCATCTGCACAACACATTCGCAGGCGTGATGCACGATCTTGTTCATGGCGTGCTTCACCTCGATGGACCTGTCTGGCGGACGCTGCCGCTGCTGACATGGCGCCCCGGCGTCCTCACCCGGCGCTACATTGATGGAGAGCGCAAGAAATTCGTCTCCCCCATGGGCATGTTCCTGTTTTCGATCTTCGCCATGTTTCTCGTGTTCTCAATCCTTGGATATTCCCCACCTGCCGATATCCAGATTGGCCCGGAAAACACCGCCGCAGTGC
Source organism: Croceicoccus esteveae (assembly GCF_031846435.1). NCBI lineage: Bacteria > Pseudomonadati > Pseudomonadota > Alphaproteobacteria > Sphingomonadales > Erythrobacteraceae > Croceicoccus > Croceicoccus esteveae. Next base: position 112,873 of record NZ_JAVRHS010000005.1, on the reverse strand, counting down.
GGACGCAGCTTGCCACCGGCCAACGAGAACGCGCGCGACTGGAGCAGCAGATCCGCACCTTGCCGCAAGGAAATCGGGAGCGTGCGAACCTTGTGAGACGCATGAAGGAAGTGGATCGGGAGATCGCCGTCATGGGTGAACTTGCCGACGAACCCGTCGGGGATTCATCCGCGCTGTCCCACATGCTTGCCAAATGGCGCAAGAACCCGTCGCTCATGCTCTACAAGCTGCAATCGAGCGCCTACAAGTTTTCCTGGCTGCTTGTCCCGCTTTCGCTTCCCCTGGTCTGGTTGCTGTTCTTCTGGAAACGGCGGTTCGGATTTTACGATCATTCGGTGTTCGTCACCTACTCGATCAGCTTCGTTTCGCTGTTGTTCATCGTGTTGAGCCTTGCCGCTGCCCTCGGCGTCGCGGGAGGCGTCATCCTCGTGGCGGCCGCAGTCATCATCCCATGGCACATGTTCCGGCAAATCAGGGATGGATACGAACTCGGCACCGGGTCCGCATTGTGGCGTACCGGTGCCGTGCTCGTCTTTGCTCTTTTTTCGCTCTGCCTGTTCCTGATCCTGCTGGTTCTTCTCGGAATTCTTGGCTGAACACGGCCAATAGGTGCCGCTATGCGCCTTGCGGTGCAGGGGCTCCGGCCGATCCGGTCCTCGGCCCCGCCTTCGGCACGCCAATACCTCCTGTGGAAACCGGGCGCGCCGGACCGGTCGGCTCCTGGGGACGGTCGATCTTGCCGTCGTCGAGAAGCTGGCGGATTTCATGGCCGGTGAGCGTCTCGTATTCCAGCATGGCTTGTGCCAGAAGGTGCAGCTTGTCCTCCTGATCGCGCAGGCAGTCATCGGCCGCCTTGTGCGCATCGTCGACCAGCTTGCGGATCTCGCCGTCGATCAACCGGTTGGTTTCATCCGACGCCATCGTGCGCTGCGTCTGACCCATACCGAGATAGCCTTCCTGGCTCGCTTCGTACTGCAAGGGACCAAGCTTGTCCGACATACCCCATTTGGTCACCATGTTGCGGGCAAGGTCAGTCGCGTACTGGATATCGGAAGACGCTCCCGACGACACCTTGTCATAGCCGAAGATCAGTTCCTCGGCGACGCGCCCACCCATGGCAACGGCAAGATTGGCATGCATCTTGTCACGATGATAGGAATAGCTGTCACGTTCCGGCAGGCGCATCACCATGCCCAGCGCACGACCGCGCGGAATAATGGTAGCCTTGTGGATCGGATCAGAAGCAGGCTCGTTCAGCGCGACAAGCGCATGTCCAGCTTCATGGTAAGCCGTCATCTTCTTCTCGTCTTCGGTCATCACCATGGAGCGGCGCTCCGCTCCCATCATGACCTTGTCCTTGGCGTCTTCGAACTCCTGCATGGCGACCAGCCGCTTATTGCGCCGCGCCGCCAGCAACGCTGCCTCATTGACAAGATTGGCAAGGTCGGCACCCGAAAATCCGGGCGTGCCGCGCGCAATGGTCCGGCCATTCACGTCAGGCGCCAGCGGCACCTTCTTCATGTGCACGTCGAGAATTTTCTCGCGCCCTTCGATGTCGGGCACGGGCACCACCACCTGGCGATCGAACCGACCGGGGCGCAGCAGGGCAGGATCGAGCACGTCAGGGCGGTTGGTCGCCGCGATGATGATGATGCCTTCGTTCGCTTCGAACCCGTCCATCTCGACCAGGAGCTGGTTCAATGTCTGTTCGCGTTCGTCGTTGGAATTGCCAAGGCCATGGCCCCGGCTACGCCCGACGGCATCGATCTCGTCGATAAACAGGATACAGGGCGCATTTTTCTTGGCCTGCTCGAACATGTCGCGCACCCGGCTGGCGCCGACGCCGACGAACATTTCGACAAAGTCAGAACCGGAGATGGTGAAGAACGGCACGCCCGCCTCGCCGGCAATGGCACGCGCCAGCAGCGTCTTGCCGGTGCCGGGCGATCCGACCAGCAGCGCACCCTTGGGGATCTGGCCACCAAGCTTGGAAAAGCGCGAGGGATCCTTCAGGAATTCGACGATCTCCTCCAGTTCCTCGCGCGCCTCGTCAATGCCGGCCACGTCGGAGAAGGTCACCCGTCCCGATTTCTCGGTCAGCATCTTGGCCTTGGATTTGCCAAAGCCCATCGCGCCGCCAGCGCCGCCACCCTTCTGCACCTGGCGCAGCGCGAAAAACGCAATGCCGAGTATCAGCAGAAACGGCAGCAATTGGACGAAAATTGCCGCAAGCAGGCTGCCTTCCTCGGGAACCGTGGCGGAATATTCAACCTCGTTCGCTTCGAGAAGATCAGTAAGCCCAGCATCGCCGGTCACAGGAATTGTCGTGAAAGTCTGATCGTTCTTCAAGGTGCCGGTGATACGCCGATCCCCGATCTGCACCTCGCTTACGCTTCCTTCAGTCACGCGATCGCGAAAATCGGAATAGCGTATCTGCGTGCCCGGGTTTTCCTTCGGCGCGCCAAACATCGATACCACGAGCAACAGGGCAAGGAAAATACCGCCCCAGATCATCAGGCTCTTGAGCCAGGGATTGCCGCGCGGCTGTTCGTCATTGTTCATCTGGTGGATTCCCATCCTTCTACCTCGCCAATGTAAGCGCGCAGGGCCGAATGACAAGCAAGCACAACTGGCAAAAGAAAGGGAGGCGCTGTCAGCCCGTGCGGCGGGGTGGAGCAGGCGCGAACTGCCACGCGCTGTCCTCTGCCCTGCACGACAATCCCGCCAAAGTCGCTGTCTTGCCCGCCTCGAGCATGAGCAAAAGGCGCGTGATCTCGTCGTCGCGCGGATCACCCTGGGTCCTGAGCAGCAGGAGCAGGCGGCGAACCACCCGCAACCGGATCGCCATGGGGGCAAGCGGCGTGTACGTGGCGCGGTGTCCGGCGATCGTGACCTGCGCATCCCACTCACGCTGTGCTGCCCAGTCCAGCGCGTCGTCGTCCTGGGCCAGAATTGCGGCGGACCGGGCAAGCCGCCCGGCGTCGATCCCGTCCGGTGCATCAGCGAGCCAGCTGCGCACCCGCACCCGCAGGAAGCGGAGGTCAGCGTTGGAAGGATCGTGCACGGGAAGCAGTCCGGCGTGAGACACCACGGCGGCAAGCTCACTTCGTCGCCAGGTCAGCAAGGGCCGGCTGAGCCGCAGATCTGGCGAACCGGGAACTGCGGCCTTGGCGCGCATCCCTGCAAGACCTCGGGTGCCCGCGCCGCGTCCCATGCGCATGAGCATGGTTTCGGCCTGGTCATCAGCATGATGCGCGGTGACGATGGTATCAATCGCGGCGGAGCGGGCGCAGCGTGCCAGCGCCGCATAGCGCGCCGTTCTGGCTGCGGCTTGCAGATTGCCTCCGGTCGGAACCGTCACGCTGAGGCAATGATGCGGCACCGCCATTCGCCGGCAGGCATCGGCAACCATCGCTGTTTCAGCCGCTGCTTCTGCCCGCAACCCGTGGTCCACGCTTGCCACCGCGATCCGGTTTGTCATGGCGCGCCGGGCCAGTACAAGGAGCGCAAGACTGTCGGCCCCACCTGACACGGCCAGCAACAGCCGGTCGTCCGCCGCGATGCCGGCTTGCACGCAATCGGCCGCAAAGCGCATGTCCTGTTCCGTGCCCATTAAATCGTCGAGTTGAAGACCATCAGGCCGAGGATCAGATGTCAGCGGTGCGCCATTGCGATCAATTGCAACCGGCTTTGCGTGCAATTGGCGTATAGGTGGAGGCAAGGCGACCATCCGCATCGGATGGATAAACCAGCCGGAACTCTTCCAGAGCCTCGCAAGCCTTGGCCTTGTTGCCCAGTTGAAGCGTGGCAGAGGCAAGGTACACAAGGCTGTCCGATGCCCGCTCGCCGTTGCGATCTTCTAGGTAATTCTTCAAAAGCCACTCTGCCGCAGGCTTGGGCTGGCTCTGATCCAGATAGGATCGGCCAATCAGGTTGCGCGCCCAGCTTACCCGGCGGTGTTTCGGATAGGCCTTGATCATCGCTTCAAGTTCCTTGCGGGCTTCGGCATGGCGCCCTGCGTCCCAGAGGCGGTATCCATAAACATAGGCATCATCCGCCGCATCGCCTGTCTGCGGCCGTTCAACAGCTGCAGCAACGCTGTTGGCAGGGGCTGCGCTGCGCGTTGTGGCCATCGCATTCATGTTGCTTTGCGTGGCTGTGCCTGCACTTGCAGCCGGAGGAGACGCAAGCTCCTCGGCGTAGCGGATGTTTTCGGCATTGCCTGATGAGGAAGAGCCAGCGGAATTGCCGTTTGGCCCGGCCGTCAGCATCTGCTCACGATTGCGCTCCAGATTGTCAACTCGCGCGTTCAGCAAGGCAAGCGCATTGCCGTTCACCTCGGTTTGGGAAGTAAGTCTTGAAAGCGCTGCTTCCACCGCGTCCATGCGGGCGAGCAGATCGGCAACAGGTCCGGTGCTTGCCATATCCGCAGTGTTAGGCGGTAGCTGCGGTGCGGTCACCTGCGGCTCGAAATATCTGCCATCGGTGCCGGGGAACACCTTGCGCTGCAGCGCCTTTACCTCCTGCTCCAACTTGCGCACACGCATTTCTTCCGCGCTCTGGGCCAGCGCGGGCGGCGTGGCCATGGGCAGGGTGATTGCGGCAATACCCAACAGCCAACCTGCGCGCCGGGCAAGGAGAGGGCGGAAACTAAGGGGTGCCATGGGTCTGAACAAACCTTTCTGGGTCAAGAAGCAAAGCGGGCACGGCAGCTTTGCCGAACGCTGATGAAACCGGGCCTGAACATCCGGCGTGAAAGTTTCGCCTGATCCTGTGGCCTGTCATGGAGTAGAAGGCCCGAACAAGGCAGAATGGCTTAGCCGGTGACGCTGCCGGGCGGCTGCACGTTGGTTGGTGGCACCCCCGGCCCCGGCGGACGCGCCGCCAGCGCAGCGGCACTGACCGGGACATCGCGCACCACCTTGACCTCCCGGGCAAGCGGCGGCACCGCCCGCCCGTTGATGGTGATTGCCAGCGCATCGGGCCGGCCGGTCCAGATCTGCGGCGCCGGTGCATCCTGAGGCACGGCGTAGCTTTCGCCCTTGGCCAAGGACGCTTCGTGCAGACGATCTCCTCCTGCATTATAGAAGCGCACCCAGACCCCGTCCTCGGTTGCCGTGAACACGACTGGCCCTGTGGCACTCACAGGGGTAGCGGCGGTAGCGGAGGATCCGCCAGCCGCTGTTGCCTGTCCTGCGACAATGGCGCGCGTTTCAGGCTCGCTGACGATCACCTGCGGCATTGGCGCTGCCGGCATGAACCAGCCGCGCCACAGGAAAAACCCTGCTACCATGACCGCGATCAGCAAGGCGGCGACACCCCAAGCAAGCCCGGCTGACGGGATCCGGGCAGGATCGCCAGGCTCCATATGCTCGATCCGGGGGGGCGGTGCCGCTGGTGCGAGCAGGCCCAGTTCGGCACGCGCACGAGACACTGCATCTGCTTCGTCCATGCCCAGTTCACGGGCATAGCTGCGCACAAAGCCGATTGCATAGGTGCGGCCAGGCAGTCCGGCGAGCTTTCCTTCATCAATGGCTTGCAAATGCCGTTCGGGAATGCGTGTCCGTTCGGCAATGGTTTCGCGCGACAGATTCTGCTTCTCGCGCGTTTGGCGCAATTGCATGCCGATGGTTACAGGTTCTGCATGGCCCGCGTGTCCATCAAAGCCAGTATGTTCGTTCGGGCCTGTATGTTCGTTCGGGCCTGTATGTTCGTTCGGGCCTGTATGTTCGTTGGGACCAGTATGTTCATTCGGGCCGGCATGTGCCTTGGGAACGACGGAAATGGTCACGCCGCCTGCCGGGTCGCCGGCAAGGTCGGGATCGCGGGCCGTGTCAGGAAGGGAGTCCGGTGCAGGGCCAGCAGCAGGACTGCCCAGGTCGCGCCGTTCATTGTTATCGTTCACCAGAACCCTGCCTTTCGCTGCGCATCGATGCTACACACAGGCAAGACTGGCCCGCTTGTCAAGGGATAGCCGGTCCGTTTCGACATGCTTCTTACTGCCTCGATCACATCCAGACATTCTCTCAGTCCCATTCGATGTCACGCTCCTCCGCCCAGCGGATCATCTGCGTGCGCAAGTCGCTGACCGGCTCCGACAGCCAGCGTTCCATTGCCGCGGCAATCTCGCGCGTGTCGATTTTCCGCACCAGTTCCTTGAGCGGCCCGACCGCGGCAGGCGTGATGGAAAGCCGCCGGACACCAAGTCCGATCAGCGCAAGTGCCTCGAGCCGGCGCCCGCCCATCTCCCCGCATACGGTAAGGTCGATCCGGTGTCCGGCAAGCGAACCGATAACCCTGCGGACGAAGCGTAATATCGCGGGGCTCAGCCAATCGTAACGTTCTGCAAGACGGGGATTGGACCGGTCGGCGGCAAACAGGAACTGCGTCAGATCATTGGTGCCGATGGACAGGAACGACAATCTGGGCGCAAGCACATCGAGCATTTCGGCAAGCGCGGGCACTTCCAGCATGGCTCCATACCGGATGCATTCCGGCAGCGGTCGGCGCCGCTGCTTCATCATGGCCAATTGTTGTTCGAAGACGTTCCTTGCTGCATCGAATTCCCATGGTTCGGATACCATCGGGAACATGACATTCAAGGTGCGGCCTGCCGTCGCCTCGAGCAAGGATCGCGCCTGCGCCTTCATCAGCCCTTCACGCGACAAGGCCAGCCGCAGCGCCCGCCAACCCATGGCCGGATTTTCATCGGCGCTGTCGCCATCCTTGCGCAGATAGGGAAGCGACTTGTCGCCGCCGATATCAAGCGTGCGAAACACCACCGGCTTGTCGCCAGCGGCATCGAGCACCTCGCGGTAGAGTCGTGTCTGCCTCTCGCGCTGCGGCAGCGCGGCGGAGACGAGGAACTGGAATTCGGTACGAAACAGCCCGATCCCATCGGCCCCGGACAGATTGAGCATGGGTATGTCATCGCGCAAGCCGGCGTTCATCATGACAAAGATGCGTTCGCCATCGCGGCTGAACGGTTCCACACCGCGCAGCGCAGCATAGCTGGCTTGCTTGTCGCGGCTGCGCTGCGAGCGCGTCTCGAATGCCTGTGCAACTGCATGCACCGGGCGAACCTGCGCCAGCGCCTGCGTGGCGTCGAGCAGGATTTCATCGCCATCGCGTACAACAGCACGCACGCCACGCGCGCGTCCCAGCACCGGTATGCCCATCGCACGCGCGACAATCACCACATGGCTGGTCAGCGATCCTTCCTCCAGCAGCACACCCTTGAGCCGCCTCCGGTCGTATTCAAGCAGTTCGGCCGGGCCCAGATTGCGCGCGATCAGGATGGTATCCTGTCTCAGCCCCATCGAGGCTGCGGTCCCCATCTGCCCCGATACGATCCGCAGGAGCCTGTTGGCCAAATCCTCAAGATCGTGCATCCGGTCAGCAAGGAGCGGGTCGTCGATCTGGCGCATGCGCATGCGGGTGCGCTGCTGCACGCGTTCTATGGCCGCTTCTGCGGTCAGGCCGCTGTCAATAGCCTCGTTGATGCGCCTCGACCAGCCTTCGTCATAGGCAAACATCTTGTAAGTCTGCAAGACTTCGGCGTGTTCGCCCTCGACCCCGAATTCAGCCTGATTGGCCATCGCCTCGATCTGGTCGCGCATCCGGTCGAAGGCGCGGTACACACGCTGGCGTTCCGCTTCTGTGTCATCGGCCATGACATGGTCGATGGTGATGCGCGGCTGGTGATAGACAGCGCTGCCCCGGGCAAGACCTTTGACCAGGGTCATGCCGGTAAGCTGCTGCGGGCCGTTCATTTGCGGGTTGGCGTCAAAACCTTCCTGCTCGTCAATAAGGTCGGCATTGGAGATGAATTCCGAAAGCACCATCGCAACGGTCTGCAATGCTTCTATTTCGACTTCTTCATACCGGCGCGGATCGCCATGCTGCACGGTCAGTGCCCCGACGCTGCGCTCTTTCCTGACGATCGGCACGCCGGCAAAGGAATGGAACCGTTCCTCGCCTGTTTCCGGGCGGTAGGAAAAATTCGGGTGGGTTGCCGCCTCGGCAAGGTTGAGCGTCTCTATATTCTGCGCGAGCGCACCGACCAGCCCTTCGTTCATGGCAAGCCGGGTGACATGAACGGCTTCCTGGTTCAGCCCGCGGGTCGCGAACAGTTCCAGCATCCCTTCACGCAGCAGGTAGATGGAGCAAACCTCGCTATCGAGGCTTTCGCCAATGATTTCGACTACCTGGTTGAGCTTTGCCTGCGCGCCAAGCCGTGACGCCATGACTTCATGCAGTCCGGTCAGGATTGTACGGGCAGCGGATGAGGAAGCAGGCATCAGCGATAAGTAGCGCATGCGGCGGGTTTGGCAAACGCGCTGTGGTCCTGTGCCATGGCTGGCAGGTGTCGCATCCGGCTTTTCGTCCAAGCCGTATCGGCCCGCCCGCCGAAGCGCTTCTTCCGCTCCGGCGCCTGGCCTTCAGTGACAATTTCGCTGCGCCACCAGCACCGCTGACGCGGGGCTGCCGTTACGCTGCAAAACGAACCGCAAACGTCAGGAGGTGGAAATCTCCTCCTTGATGCGTAGCTTCTCGCGCTTGAGCGTCTGGATGCGTGTGCTGTCGGGCACGGGCCGGGTCTGCTCCTGTCGGATCTTGCGTTCAAGTCCCGCGTGCCTGTCCTGCAGTGCATCCAAATGCGTAGAGATCATGAAAAGCTCCTTTTGCTGACTGTTGCAAAGCAACCCTGCGGAACTGTTCAAGCAAGCGAATCGCAGTTCCGCGCCAGTTGTGATGAAATCATATCGCAACTGTTTTGCGAAGCTTTATTGCAGCAAGCCCAGGATGAAGCGTGCGCCGTCATGCGATGGAGCGAGGCATAGATACAGTCGCGCATTGCTTCCATGCGCCGCCATGTGGCAGGGCAGCGGCGCAATTGGCGATATTGAAAACCACCCCACGGCTGCGCCGCTCGACCGGCCCGGGTACGACAGGAACACAATGACCGAAGACGAGATGCGCGCCTGGCTCAAGACGCTGCGAACGGAACATCGCGATCTTGATGCCGCGATCCATGCGCTGCTCGCCAGTCCGGCCGATCAGCTTCAGGTCGCGCGGCTGAAAAAGCGCAAGCTGAAACTGCGCGACCAGATCATGCTGCTCGAAGACACGCTCATCCCCGATATAATCGCATGATCAGGTTCAGCCAAAGGTCCTCCAGATACCTAGAAGGCTGGTGATCGTCAGCACCACGCCTACCAGCGTCAGCAATGGCTTTACCGCCACCCTGCGGGCAGCGTAAGCTCCGGCAGGAGCGGCGATGACTCCGCCCACGATCAGCCCCAGCGTCGGGCCCACAAGATCGGCAATGCCGATTTGCAAGATGAATACTGCCGATACCGCGATCGTGAGGAAAAATTCTACCGCGCTGACCGAGCCGATTACCTTGCGCGGCTCGACCCCCTGGACCAGCAGGTTGGATGTCACCACCGGCCCCCAGCCGCCTCCGCCTGCTGCATCGAGGAACCCGCCGACCAGGCCAAGCGGGCCGACATGACGGGCAGGACGCGGTTTGCCGGGATGCCGCAATCCCTTTATCACCAAGTAGATACCGATCAGCGTCAGATAGCCCAGCACGAACGGACGCACCACGGATGCGTCGATGCTGGTCAGCAGATAGGCTCCGGCAGTGCCGCCGATGACGCCGGGAACCAGCAGGCCCAGGAACAGCTTGCGGTCGATGTTGCGCTGGTAAAGATGGCTGATCCCCGAACTTGCCGTGGTGAAGCACTCCACCACATGCACTTTGGCAGAGGCGAGCGCGGGCGGCATGCCGAGGATGCCCACCAGCAGCGTGTTGCAGATGACGCCGAAAGCCATGCCCAGCGCTCCGTCGATCAGCTGCGCTGCAAAACCGATACCGATATAGGGCAGCATGTCAGCAAAGAGCCCGATATGCTCCAGTTCCATAAGCGCGTATCCAGCTTCTATGCAGAAGCAATGCGATTACGCGCTCTTGCGCGTGCCGCCGACGCAGAATTTATGCACCTGTGCGAAGTTTGCATTTCCATCGACGCCGATGCCGACATAAAAGCCGCATGAAGCATTCGCCATCAGGCATCAGGGAGCGTTCGCACGCAACACCGGCAGCGCGAACTTACCGCCGACGGTATCTGAAATACCACACCTCATGCCCCTGCCGTCGCGCCTTGACTTCGTAACGGGTCTGCGGCCAGCCACCTGGCCGGGTGGAGAAATCCTCAGGAGTACGGCACAGCCACTCGAAGCTGCCGACATGCCGCTGCATCACCATCAGCGCGTGGCGCAGATAGATTGGATGATCGGTGCCGAAGCGGAACTCGCCGCCTTGCTTCAGCTTGGCCGCGATCAGGTCCACGGGACCATCGTTCATCATCCGCCGCTTGGCGTGTCGCGCCTTGGGCCATGGGTCTGGATGAAGCAGATAGACAAACGAAAGGCTGCCATCGGGTACGCGAGCCAGCACCTCAAGCGCATCGCCCATGTGCAGCCTCACATTGGGCAGCGCCTGATCCCGCACATGCATCAGTGCGCCGACCACGCCATTGACAAAGGGTTCTGCGCCGATGAAGCCGTGGTCGGGCAGCATGTCCGCGCGGGCCGCCAGATGCTCGCCCGATCCAAAGCCAATCTCGAAATGCATGGGCCGATCGCTGCCAAAAAGGTTTGCAGCTGTTACTGGTCCATCCGCGGGCACACGCAGCTTCGGGTAAAGCTGGTCGAGCAGTGCCTGCTGACCATCGCGCAGCCGTTTGCCTTTCGATCGCCCGTACAGACGGTTGAGAGTAAGGGGATCGCCAGGCTTGTTCGCAGTCATGCGCAGGGCCGATAGCCGCGTTCCTGTGTCAGGTCGAGCCTTCCGGCAGGAGCATCTCGACAAGCTGTGCCACCTGCTCCAGCCGCTCGTCGGGATCCGCGATTTCCACCGGCAGAAGCAGGCGGTCGCCTTTGCGTACGAGCGGCGTTGCCGCTGCATTGCCGGCAAAATCCTTTGCCGGCGTCAGCGCGATGGCTGCCGGACCTGCATCGATGCGCGCAATCGACGCTGCCTTTGCAGACACACGCACCCGCGCCAGCGCCAGCAGCCGCCGCGCTTCCTCCGGCATGGCGCCGAACCGGTCCTCCAGCTCTTCGGCAAAGGCATCGAGATCGAATGCATCGTCGATCCGGGCCAGCCTTGCATAGAGCGTGACGCGCAGTTCAGGATTGGGAACCCAGCTTTCCGGCAGGGTGCCGCCCACCCCAAGGTTGAGTTCCGGGGTCCAGCGTTCCACCTGTTCGCCGCGCGTCGTGCGCAGCGCGGCTTCAAGCAGAAACTGGTAGAGATCGATCCCGATCAGCTTCATATGCCCCGCCTGCGCATCGCCAAGGAGGTCGCCCGCGCCACGCATGTCAAGATCGCGCGCGCTGATCGCGAAGCCTGCGCCAAGCCGGTCGAACGCTTCCAGCGTCCGCAAACGCTTCATCGTGCGCGGCGCGATGCTCGCATCGGGGTCAGTCAGCAGCATGACATGGCCGCGCCTGCTCGCCCTGCCGACACGGCCGCGCAACTGGTGCAGCTGCGACAGGCCGAACCGGTCGGCGCGCCAGATTACCATGGTGTTGGCGCGCGGCACGTCGAGCCCGGCCTCGATGATGTTGGTGGCAAGCAGGATATCGCCTTCTCCCCTGCCGAACCGCACCATCGCCTCATCGATTTCGCCTGCCGGCATGCGGCCATGTGCCTGCAACAGCTCCAGCTCAGGCATCAGCCGGCCAAGCCGTTCGGCAACCGGCTCCATATCTTCGATCCGCGGGACGACGACGAAGCTTTGTCCGCCCCGGGCTTTTTCGCGCAGGATCGCACTGCGCACCTGCCCGGTGTCGAATGTGCCGACAGTGGTGCGGATTGGCTGGCGCCGGGCAGGCGGCGTGGCGATCACCGACAATTGCTGCAGGCCGATAAGCGCATTTTGCAAGGTGCGCGGAATGGGCGTGGCCGACAGGGACAGCATATGGCCCGCAGACATGGCGCGCAGCTTCTCCTTGTCCCTGGTGCCAAAGCGCTGCTCCTCATCCACGATGACCAGGCCAAGATCCTTGTAGCAAACCGTCTTGCCTGCGACGGCGCCTGTGCCGATGACGATGTGAACCGAGCCATCGGCAAGCCCTGCCTTTACGTGGCGGGCCTGCGCCGCGCCAACCAGGCGGGAAAGCCCGGCAACAATGATACCGCTGCCGGCAAAACGCTGCGCAAAGGTTTCCAGATGCTGCCGGGCGAGAACAGTCGTGGGCGCGGCAAGCGCAACCTGTTTGCCGGACAGAGCGGCAATGGCGGCGGCGCGCAAGGCGATCTCGGTCTTGCCGTACCCCACATCTCCGATCACCAGCCGGTCCATCGGCTTTCCGGCGGCAAGATCGTCGCGCACTGCTGCAATTGCCTTGGCCTGATCGGGCGTTTCAGTGAACGGAAAGCCTGCAGCAAACCGCTCATAAGCATCGCTCGGCGGGTCGAGCACAGGCGCTGTTTCACTGTCACGGGCAGCAGCAAGTTCAGACAGGGCGCGGGCACTTTCCGCAATCGCTGCATCAATATCGGCACGCCGCCGGTGCCAGCTGGATCCGTCGAGCCGGTCAAGCGTGACAGCGTCGGCTTCTGCGCCATAGCGCCAGATGCGGTCGGCTTCTGCCACCGGCACCAACCGCAGATTGTCATCGGCATAGGCAAGCACGATCGCATCGCCGCCGCTCCCCTCCGATTCACCGGGGAGGGCAGGCATCGGCTCCAATCCGGCAACGCGGCCGATGCCATGGTCCTCATGCACGACGATGTCGTCGATCCGGATATCGCCAAAACCGGACAGTGCCTCCACTGCCTGCAAGGTGGAACCCGATGTGGTCTCGGCTCGGCTGCCCAGCAGGTCGGCGGCGGCAATCGCCATTATGGTCGTTCCCGCAAAGGGACCAGAGACTGGACCACCGCTGTAAAATCCCCGATCCGCAGGCGCGATGATGGCCTTGATCTTGTCACAGGCACTCTCAGGAATATCACGCCACCGCGTGACGTAGGCAAGCTCCTCCTTCATCACGGACCCGATCCGTCGTTGCAAAAAGCGCAGATCGCGAGCGCTGCCGATAATCACGATGTGATTGCCGGCATCACGTTCCGCCCTTGCCAAACGGACGAATTGTCGAAACGCGGACCGGCTTTCGGCGAAGCGGGGCGGTGGCGCGGCAAGACGGTGCAGCGCCAGAATTTCGCGGGCCGCGCAAACTTCCTGCCAGCGCTCCTCTGTTATGATGGCAGGCACTGCCTGGGGCCGGTGGCGTGCTGCATCCTCGCTCAAGGCAAGGAAGCGCTTGCGCCGGTCGTCCGCCGCTGCCGGCACCATGATGCGGGCTTGGGGCAGGTGCGCCAGCAGCGATACGCCGCCATCCTGGAGTAATGGCTCGGATGCGCGGCCGATCTCGCAATGCTGTAACGCCTCAATGGTGCGCTGGTCGAATGGATCGTAGATTTTGATGCCGATGATGGTTCCGTTCTGCTCCTCGATCCGCAAGGGACAGGCGGCATCGGCGGGAAAAATGTCCAGCACCTGCCCGCGCAAGGCGATCTCTCCCGGCTCATCCACCCGCTCATCGTGAAAATAGCCGATTTCTTCCAGCTCGCCGCACAGTCTGGTGAGATCAACCGGGGCGCCAACCCTGGCGCTGGGAGGCAATGCGGCAAAAGCGTCTGGTGGCGGATATGCCCGGGCAATCGCTTCACCCGTCGTGATCAGCGCAACAGGCAGGCGATCCTCGGCGGCAAGCGCCTGGCGCACCCGGCGCAGCGATGAGACGCGCTCTCCCACATTGGCAGGCGAAGCGGGAGCAGCTTCGCCCGGCAGTGCATCGCTCGATGGTACGAACGCGACCACCGCATCGGGGGCCAACGCGCGCAGACTTTCATAAATGGAGCGGGCACGCGGTTCATCGGCCGCAGCCAGCAACAGATCGCCTTGTGTCAAGGCTTCGGCCAGCGCAGCAGCGGTTTCGCAGGTGCCCATGTCGGCAACCGGCGTTACGGGTGATGCCGTAAGGCGCGTGATCGCGTTGGCGTCAGATGACATGGTGAGATAGCATGGGCAGGTCTCTTTGCTCCTGTAAGCAGAACCGGCAGAACGGAATTTCCTCGGCGACGTTCCCGTTCACGTCTGGCCCGTTCACGTCTGGCCCGTTCACGTCTGGCCCGTTCACGTCTGGCCCGTTCACGTGTGGCCCGTTCATGGCTGGCCTGCCGGACATTGCGGTATCAAGCATTGGTCCGTTCACTTTCCGCTTGCCTTGTTCCGCACGCGCCCTTGTCGGAAGGTGGCGCAGGGCATTTCCCGGCAACGCAATTGCTGGCATGGCGGCAATGATGGAAACAACGCGACTTCATGGGTGTGCCGACCGGGCGATTTCCTGGTGGCCGTTGCCCGCATGAAAGCCGTATTGGGCTGGTTTGGCAGGCGGGCCATGCTTTACCTGCTGCTGGTGGTGGCGATCGGTGCTGCCACTTTCATGCTGCCGTGGTTGCGGAGCGAATGGGCAGCGGCAGGTGCGGCGCAGCGCAACGTGCAGGCGCTGGAAATCGCACTGCGCGAGGTCCGGGCCGGGCAAAGTGCAGCGCAGGCCCGGCTGGATCGGGACGCCGCGCGGTTCCGCAGTTTGTCGCAGGCGCAGCTTGGGCAGGAAATCGCCCGACGGCAGAAGCAGCGGCAGGCCGCGCAGGCCACCTTGAGCAACACAGGGCCGCTTGCCCGGATCGACCCGCGCGCGATTGTCACGCGTAAACAGACCGAGCTGGAGATTGCCGTTCTTGATCAGGAGATTGCCGCGCTTGCTGCTGCCCGCGACGCATTGCAGGCAGGCATGCTGCGCAATCGTGCACAGGCTGCGTTTGAAGCTGCCGGCCCGGCGCCGAGCGAGGAGGCGACACTTGCATTGGAGCGCCGGTGCGACACGGCTCGCGCTGCGCTGCGTCGGTACAAAGCCCGGCAATGGATCGATGAACAATTGCGCGAACTGCTGACCGAGGAAGGCACGCAGCTGGCACAGCAGGAACGCCAGTCCTGTTCGGCGGCACGCACGGCGCGCAACCGACGCGATATCGCGGCAGCCTATCACAAGGCGCAGGAACGCCATGCAGCGGCGCAGGCCTGGACTGCAGGTTCAGTCAAAGATGTCACGGCAGATATCGAACAGCGGCTGGCGCAGGAGCGGGCAAATGCAAGCAATTCGCTGCGCGCGCGTAGCGTGGCAGAGGCGGAACGTCTCCAGCTGCCTGCGATCCTGAAGGCAGCGGCGTTCGCCCTGCTGCTGATCATCGTCACGCCCTATGCCATCAGGCTGCTGTTCTGGTTCGTGCTGGCACCCATTGCGGAACGGCGCGGTGCGATCCGGCTCGATGTAGAAGGTGGAGCGGGCAAAGCCATTTTGCCGGCCCCTGTCAGCCAGCCATCGGTTGCGATCCGGCTTGCGCAGGAGGAGTATCTGCTGGTGCGGCAGGATTACCTGCAAACAAGCTCGCAGCACGGGGTCAAGCAAACGCAATGGCTGCTCGACCGGCACCATCTGTTCAGCAGCATTGCAAGCGGCATGACTTTCCTGACCCGGATCAGCGGTGAGGGTGACGTGACGACCATTTCGGCGCTGCACGATCCGTTTGCCGAGGTGACCATTGTCACCCTGCCACGGGGCGCAGCCTGCGTGCTCCACCCGCGGGCGCTTGCCGCTGTTGTTCAGCAGCAGCGCTGGCGGATGCGGATCACCAGCCACTGGCGGCTCTTCTCGCTCAACGCCTGGCTGACCATGCAACTGCGTTTCCTGGTGTTTCATGGCCCCGGACGCCTCGTTGTAAAAGGCAGCCGCGGGGTGCGGGTCGAACAGGCAGAGCGCGGGCGCATTTTTGCGCAGGACCAGCTGGTCGGCTTTTCCACCGACCTTGCCTACAGCGTCACGCGCACCGAAACTTTCTGGCCATATTTCCTGGGGCGTCAATCCTTGCTCAAGGACAGGGTGGAGGCGGGCAACGGCATTCTCATCATCGAGGAGGCGCCGCTGGCCGGCCGACGCGGTTCCGGGCTGCGTCACGGGCTGGAAGGGGCAGTGGATGCAATGCTCAAGACCGTGGGGCTGTAACGATCCCGATTGTCCCGCAGCTGAAATCGGCCCGCATTTAAAACATGCAAAGCCCTGCACAATGATGTATGGGCGCGGCACGTGTATGGGGCAACGCAATGGCGGCATTCGTCATTGCCCGTCGATCCTGTCTGGTGCTGATCGAAATGATCCTGCCGGCAGAACGGCTCATGCCATCCTTTATTTACAGCCTGCCGGTTGCCGCGGCGTGGCGCATCAATTGCGAGAACCATGGATTTTACCGGACTTGCGCCGATTCTCGGCGAAGCATTGGCCGAACGCGGCTATGAAACACCCACCGAAGTGCAGGGCGCCGTGCTTCAGGAAGAGGCGCTTGGCCGCGACCTGATCGTGTCGGCGCAGACCGGCTCGGGCAAGACCGTGGCGTTCGGCCTCGCCATGGCGGATCTGTTGTTGCAGGACAACATGACCGTGTTCGGCACGGCGCCGGCCGCGCTGGTCATCGCCCCCACCCGTGAGCTTGCCCTGCAGGTCAGCAAGGAGCTTGAATGGCTCTACGCCAAGGCCGGCACCCGCATCGCCACCTGCGTCGGCGGCATGGACGCGTCACGCGAACGGCGCGTCTTGCAGCGCGGCGCGCAGATCGTCGTCGGCACGCCGGGGCGGCTGCGCGACCATCTGGAACGCGGCGCACTTAACCTGGCGGAACTGAAGGCGGTCGTGCTCGACGAAGCGGACGAGATGCTCGACATGGGCTTTCGCGAGGATCTGGAGGAGATCCTCGACGCAACGCCGGAAACACGTCGTACGTTGCTGTTTTCGGCCACGATGCCCAAGCCGATCGTGTCGCTGGCAAAACGCTACCAGCGCGATGCGCTGCGCATTTCCACTGTCGGCGAACAGCGCGGCCATGGCGACATTGTCTATCAGGCGATGACGGTCTCGCCGTCCGATGTGGATGCCGCCGTGGTCAATCTCCTGCGCTTTCACGAGGCGGAAACGGCGATGCTGTTTTGCGCCACGCGCGACAATGTCCGCCGCCTGCACGCGACCTTGCAGGAGCGCGGCTTTGCCGTGGTCGCGCTGTCTGGCGAACATTCGCAGAATGAGCGCAACCAGGCGCTGCAGGCGCTGCGCGACAAGCGCGCGCGGGTCTGCGTCGCTACCGATGTCGCGGCGCGCGGTATCGACCTGCCGTCGCTGCGGCTGGTGGTGCATGTGGAAATCCCGCGCGATGCCGAAACCTTGCAGCACCGTTCGGGCCGCACCGGGCGCGCTGGCAAGAAAGGCACGGCGGTCATTGTCGTGCCCTATCCGCGGCGCCGCCGGGTCGAAGCCATGCTGCGCGGCGCCCGGATCGAGGCGGAGTGGATCGAGGCGCCGACGCCTGCCGCCATTCGCCAGCAGGACCGCGAACGCCTCTTGGCGGGGTTGCTGGCACCGGTCGAGTTCGACGATGAGGATCGCGAACTGGCAACGCGGCTGATGGCGGAAAAATCGCCGGAGGATATCGCCGCTGCGCTGGTGCACGCGCATCGTGCCGCCATGCCGCAGCCAGAAGAGCTGATCGAGAACACGCCCGAAGCGCGCAAGACAGCGCAGAAGGAACGGCATCGTCCCGGCTTTGAGGATATCATGTGGTTCAAGCTGGACATCGGCCGCAGGCAGAATGCCGATGCACGCTGGATCCTGCCGCTGCTGTGTCGGCGCGGGCACATCACCCGCGATGAGGTCGGCGCGATCCGCATTGCCGCCAGCGAAACCTATGTTCAGGTGCCCAAGGCGATTGCGGGCCGCTTTGCCGAGACCGTCGCCCGCACCGGCGCGGCCAGCGGCGGACAGGAAGGCGACGACGTCAGCATCGTGCAATCTGACGAAGCGCCACGCGAACAGGCCCGCGAAAATTGCCGTGCCGGAGGGGGCCGCCGCGACAACGCCGGACCGGGTGGTTCAGGCGGATTTGGAGGAGGGGGGCAGCGTGACAATCCGCGCCCCTATGGCGGCAATGGCGGCAAGGGTCGTTTTGCCAAGGGCGGGAAGAAGCCGTGGGGCGACGCATCGGGCAAACCGCCGGGCGCAAAGCCGCATCGCAAGGGTCCGCCAAAGCGCAAGCCGCAGACGGATTGAGCGGGCGGACGAATCATGAAGACATTGAGACTGATCGGGCAGGCTCAGGCAGGGATGGTGAGCTGCGAAGCGATTGGGTTTGCCGCTGAACCACGGCATGCAGATCACCGTCTGTCGCAGACATGTTGAGGAGCTACACAAGATGAAGATCACCGCCGATACTGCCGCCATAGTGACAGGTGGCGCTTCCGGACTTGGCGCTGCAACCGCGCATGCGCTTGCTGCCAAAGGAGCCAGGGTTGCGCTGTTCGATCGCGACAGGGAGCGCGGCGAAGCCGTGGCGCGCGACATTGGCGGGCTGTTTTGCGATACCGACGTTACGGACAGTGCATCGCTGGAGAGCGCCTTTGCCAGATCGCGTCAGCATCAGGGGCAGGAAAGTGTCCTGATCTGCTGCGCGGGCATCGTTGTGGCGCAAAAGACCGCCTCACGCAGCCGCGAAGATGACACCATCCGCCATTTCGACTTCGAGGCTTTCCAGCGCACGATCGACATCAATCTGGTCGGCACGTTTCGCTGTATCGCGCTTGCCGCTGCCGGGATGATGCACCATGCCGCCGCTGATGGTGGAGAACGTGGCGCGATCATCACGACTGCGTCGGTCGCGGCAGAGGACGGCCAGATCGGGCAGGCGGCCTATACCGCATCCAAGGCCGGGGTGCTGGGCATGACGCTGCCAATCGCCCGTGACCTCATGAACGAGGGCATCCGCATCAACACCATACTGCCTGGCATCTTCTCGACACCGATGATGGCCAGCATGCCCGACAAGGTGCAGGACGCGCTCGCCGCATCGGTACCGTTTCCCAAGCGTCTGGGCGATCCGGCCGAATATGCCGCAATGGCGATCAGCCTGGTCGAGAACAGCTATGTGAACGGCACCAGCATCCGGCTTGACGGCGGGATCCGCATGGCCCCGCGCTGATCGGCAGACAGGTAGCGGGCGGCGCTGGTGCGCCGCCCGTATTTTTCAAAGGTAGCGCATGGAAATGCGCGTGGTCAGCCCGGGCTTCGGCACACTGAGGCGGACAGAGCGAAACGACGGCAGTCCGGCCACCGTGCTCGGATTGTTGGAAAAGCCGAAGCCTTCGGTGGGGATGCCAAAACGCCCCCGGTCAAGCTTGCGGCTGGCATTCTCGTCATGGTAGACAGCAATGACCCAGATGCCATTGTCGGGAAGCTTCAGGCAGGCCCTTGTCGTGCCTGCCTGCGCCGGAACGCGCACCACGTCGCGCGACCCGCCCTTGGCAAGAAACTTGCTGCGCTGATCGTCATAGAGCGTAAGGGTGATATAGCCGTCGGAGCTTTTCACGCCACTGGTTTCGACCCAGATGTGACTGGCGCCGCTCGTATCGCCCGCGCAGCCCGCCGGCAGGGCTGCCTGTGCACTGACCGGAGTTTGTGCAAGAACGGACAGGACTGCTGCTGCTGCGAGCCCGGCAAGGCTTTTTTTGCTGAAAGCGCGGCCTGCGCGCTGGATGCTGAAGTTCACGCTGTCATTCCCCTAATTCCTGCTCCGGTCCGCAGGTGCGGCAGCTTTGGAAAACCAGATGGTCTGCGTGGGCCTGCCGATCAAGCCTGGTCTCGTCCGCGTCCATCGATCGCCCGCCTGCTGCGACACCGCACCGGTGCTGTTCAGGCGTATCTCTGGCAAAACCTGGGTTAAGCGCTGCTGAACCCCGACACCTTGGGACCGTGACACCCCGAACCGCGGGCTTGCAGCATGTGCCGGCGCAAATGCGCCTGGCAAAATGCGTCTGGCCGAACTGGTCTGGCGGATCAGGCCTGCTGCGACGGATCTGCTCGGATGGGCCTGCTCGGAAGGGGGTGCTCGAGCCCGAATGGCCTGACAGCCGGTCCGATGATGCTTGTATGCTCCGGGTCATTTGGCGTAGGTGCTGCGGCATGGCCCCGCTTATCTCTCCATCCATCCTGTCCGCAGATTTTGCCCGCCTGGGCGAAGAGGTGCGCGCTATTGACGCTGCCGGAGCCGACTGGATCCACGTCGATGTCATGGACGGGCATTTCGTGCCCAATATCACGATCGGACCTGCCGTGGTGAAGGCATTGCGTCCGCATAGTGCCAAGCCGTTCGACGTGCATCTGATGATCGAACGGGCAGACAACTATATCGAAGCCTTTGCCGACGCGGGTGCCGATATCATCACGGTTCACCCCGAGGCCGGCCCTCATGTCCATCGCACGGTGCAGGCGATCCGGCAGTTGGGCAAGCAGGCCGGCATCTCGCTCAATCCGGCAACACCTGCCAAGATACTGGATTACCTCCTGGACGACATTGATCTTGTCCTGGTGATGAGCGTGAACCCCGGTTTTGGGGGGCAAAGCTTCATCGCATCGCAATTGCGCAAGATTGCCGCGGTGCGCAAGATGATCGATGCCAGCGGCCGATTTATCCGGCTGGAAGTCGATGGCGGTGTCAATGCGCAGACCGCACGAAGCTGTGTGGATGCAGGCGCCGACGTGCTTGTCGCAGGTTCAGCCAGTTTTGCCGGTGGACCGGAGCGTTACGCGGACAACATCGCGGCGCTCAAGGCAAGCTGATCCCCCCGATGGCGATTTGCGCCTGCCGGCAGACGCAGGCAATTTACCCTCACATCCTTACATCTTACATCTCACAAAGGGCCCGTTGTTGATGGACAGCATGATCAAACCCCGCCGTGCATTGCTCTCCGTATCGGACAAGAGCGGTCTTGCCGAACTTGGTTGTGCGCTTGCTGCGGCCGGAGTCGAACTTGTCTCCACCGGCGGAACGGCGGCTGCATTGCGTGCTGCCGGCCTCAAGGTCACGGATGTGGCGCAGATTACAGGTTTTCCCGAAATGATGGACGGCCGGGTCAAGACGCTGCACCCCATGGTGCATGGCGGGCTGCTGGCGGTGCGTGACAATCCGGGCCATGCAGCCGCGATGGAGCAGCACGGCATCGCCGGCATCGATATACTGGTGGTCAATCTCTACCCGTTTGCACAGACGGTCGCCAGCGGTGCGGATCGCGATACGATCATCGAGAACATCGACATCGGCGGCCCGGCCATGGTGCGCTCTGCGGCAAAGAACCACCGTCATGTTGTGGTGCTTACCGATCCTGCCGATTACGCCCTGCTGAAGGCACAACTGGACGAAAATGGCGGTACGCAGATGGAGCTACGCAAACAGCTGGCGGCCAAGGCTTTTGCCGCGACGGCCGCCTATGACGCCGCTATCAGCCAGTGGTTTGCAGATGAAGATGCGCAGCAGCCGTTTGCGCAACGGCGCGTCGTTGCAAGCCGGTTGGTCAAGACCCTGCGGTATGGGGAAAACCCGCACCAGCGCGCCGCGCTGTACATCTGCGATGCGGTTGACGCCAAGGGCCTGCCACAGGCTGAACAGGTACAGGGCAAGGCACTGTCATACAATAATTACAACGATGCCGATGCAGCATTGCAGCTGGTCGCGCAATTTCGCGACGGACCGCCTGCGGTTGTCATTGTGAAGCACGCCAATCCGTGCGGAGTCGCTGTGGCCGATACTCTGGCGCAGGCATGGGACCGGGCACTGGCATGCGATAACGTGTCGGCGTTCGGCGGGATCGTGGCGGTCAACCGCCCCCTCGACGGCGAAACGGCCGAGCGCATCTGCGGGATCTTCACAGAGGTGGTGGTCGCCCCGGGAGCCGATGCGCAGGCGCGCGCAGCCTTTGCCGCAAAGAAGAATCTGCGGCTGCTCATCGTCCCGGAACTGCCCGATCCGCACCACAGGAACCTGGTGCAGACCCCGATCACGGGCGGCCTTCTGCTGCAGGACCGCGACAGTGCGCAGGTTGCACCTGCTGACCTGCGGGTCGTGACAAGCCGCCATCCTACCGAAGCGGAGATGCGTGACTGCCTGTTCGCGTGGACTGTGGCGCGGCATGTGAAATCAAACGCGATCGTCTATGCCAAGGACGGACAGACCGCCGGCATCGGCGCCGGGCAGATGAACCGGCGGGACAGCGCGCGCATAGCGGCAATCAAGGCCGTCGAGGCTGCAGCGGCGCATGGATGGGAAGTTCCGCTGACCCATGGCAGCGCAGTTGCATCAGACGCTTTCTTTCCGTTCAGCGATGGCCTGCTGGCTGCCGCCGAAGCAGGAGCAACCGCAGTCATTCAGCCGGGTGGATCAATCCGCGACGATGAGGTGATCCAGGCGGCCAACGAGGCCGGTCTTGCCATGGTGTTCACTGGCATGCGGCATTTCCGGCATTGAACCTATGGCATGACGCTGCGCCAGACTGTTCAGCGACATGTCATCAAGTATCGTGTAGAAGGGTAAGGCTTTGGCACAATCTGGCGCCAGAGCTTTTGAAAGACCCGCATGCGCTTCCTGTTTTCCCTGCCTGAAAATTCTGAACCACGGACGGAGCGGCGGCGAAGACCGCTTGCCCAAGCAGTTCTGGCGTTTTCAGCAGCAAGTCTGCTGGTTTCCTGCCAGCAGATTGCGCATGCTGAAGAGGCGGTGAAGACGCCGGTTGCGGCAGTGCAGGCGAGTGAAACTCCGGGGCTGAAGACCGCGCTCTTTGCAGGAGGGTGTTTCTGGGGCGTGGAGGCGGTGTTCAGCCACGTGAACGGCGTTACCAGCGCGGTGTCGGGCTATCACGGCGGCAATGCGGATGATGCAAATTACGCCTCGGTGAGCAGCGGGGCCACCCGTCATGCAGAGGTGGTGAAGATTACCTATGACCCTTCGATCGTGCGCTATGACGAGTTGCTGCAGATCTATTTCGGCGTGGTTGCAGACCCGACCTTGCTGAACCGGCAAGGTCCTGATCGTGGGGCACAATATCGCAGTGCCATCATTCCGGTTGAAAGCGGGCAGACCAAGGTTGCCCGTGCCTATCTCAACCAACTTGGCGAAGCTGGCTTGTGGACCAGCCCTGTGGTCACGAAAATCGAACCATACAAAGCTTTCCATCTGGCAGAGCGCAAGCATCAGGATTTTGCGCATAAGAACCCGCGACATCCCTACATCACGCGCTGGGATGCGCCGAAAATCCGCAATCTGCGCGCCATTTTCCCCGGTCATTATCGCCCAACATTTCGCGAGGGTTGAATGAACACCGACTTCAGCGCAGCACTGCGGCCAGAACCCGCCCTGCCGTGAGCCGAGCTGACCATGCATCCCGCCACGTCCATCAAGAGCACGCAGGCGCCACTCTGGTTTCAGAAGCCCAATCCGTACTGACCGCAGCGGGTGAGCAATGGACCGACCTGCGCGCAGCGGTATTCCGGTCACTCGCTGACCGGACTGCGCCTGCCTCTGCCTACGATATAG
The DNA here is from genome assembly GCF_031846435.1 of Croceicoccus esteveae. Lineage (NCBI taxonomy): Bacteria > Pseudomonadati > Pseudomonadota > Alphaproteobacteria > Sphingomonadales > Erythrobacteraceae > Croceicoccus > Croceicoccus esteveae. The sequence goes on along the minus strand of NZ_JAVRHS010000005.1, from coordinate 89,334 downwards.
CCGAGGCTCTGTCGGCGGCAGCCGGGCGCAGGGTCGCTGCCAACAGCATCTATCGCATTCTCGACCTGTTTGTGCGGACCAATCTGGCGAACCGGATCGAGAGCCGCAATGCCTACCTTGTCAACACCCACCCGGGTTGCCGCCATGATTGCATTTTCCTGATTTGCGACAGTTGCGGCAAAGCGGTCCATCTTGACGACGATGTCCTGACCCGATCCTTGCGTGCTGCGGCAGGGGAGGCGGGCTTCAACGATGTGCGCCCCGTGGTGGAATTGCGCGGCACTTGCGCGGGTTGCAGCTGAAGAGGCAACTGGCTGAGCGGGCATAGGTGACAAGGGGTTGCTGCCACAAGAACCGCGATTCGTTAAAGACAGAGGCCACGGACAGCATCGAAGCAAAGTCACACGCTCTGAACGCCGTTCATGGCGGCGGCCTGTCTCCCGATGATGTTCAGGCACTCTGGCCCGCAGAAAGCATTTCGGGGCACGCCTTGTAGAAGGCTGCCCCGAAAAACCTGTCAGAATTGAACCGTCAACGCTTGGAGAACTGGAAGCTCTTGCGGGCCTTGGCGCGGCCATATTTCTTGCGCTCCACGACGCGGCTGTCGCGCGTGAGGAAGCCTTCGGCCTTGACCGTGCTGCGCAGTGCCGGCTCGAAGCGGGACAGTGCCTGAGCAATGCCATGCTTGACCGCGCCTGCCTGCCCCGAAAGTCCGCCGCCCTTCACGGTCGCGAATACATCGTACTGACCTTCGCGCTGGGTGACGCCGAACGGCTGGTTGATGACCAGACGCAGAGTAGGACGGGCGAAATACACTTCCTGATCGCGGCCGTTCACGACGATCTTGCCACTGCCCGGCTTGATCCAGACGCGCGCAGTCGCATCCTTGCGGCGGCCGGTCGCGTAAGCGCGGCCCTGGGCGTCGAGTTCCTGCTCGCGCAGCGGGGCGGGCGGAGCTGCCGGGGTGACCGGCGCATCAGGCGCGGCGTCGGCCGCGATTTCGGTCCCTTGCGTCAGATCCTTGAGATCGGCGAGGTCGTTCACTTCATTTTCGGCCATTACGCACCAACCTTGTTCTTGCGATTGCGGGCGGCAACGTCAATCATCTCGGGCTGCTGCCCTTCGTGGGGATGATCGGTGCCGGCATAAAGATGCAGCGCCTTCATCTGGCGACGGCCAAGCGGACCACGCGGGACCATGCGTTCAACGGCCTTTTCCAGGACGCGCTCGGGAAACCGCCCTTCAAGGATACGTTCCGGCGTGGTTTCCTTGATACCGCCGATATAGCCGGTGTGCTTGTAATACTTCTTGTCGCTCGTCTTGTTGCCGGTGAAACGCACCTTTTCGGCATTGATGACGATGACGTGATCACCGCAGTCGACATGCGGGGTAAAGCTGGGCTTGTGCTTGCCGCGCAGGATGTTGGCGATGATGACGGCCACGCGACCGACCACCAGCCCGTCGGCATCTATGACATGCCATTTCTTGTCGACCTCGGCCGGTTTGATCGACCGGGTCTGGGTGCTGAGCGCCTTCATGGCTGTCAGATCCTTTGATTGTTCGGAAAAGAAGAAACATGCGAACCGCCGTGACAGACAGCTCGAAGGCTGGCGCTGTCGCGCAAACCTTCAGGAAAGTCAAGCAGCACAAGGGTTTTACTGCAAGGTAAAATAATACCTTGTCCTAAATCTTGCGTGTTTGGACGCTCAGTTCGCCTGCGCCTGCGCCTTCGCCAGCGGCTTGCCGGTATGCGCGCGCTGACGCTGCTGCTGTTGCGTGCCCAGCACGTGCACGCCCCATGCAGTTGCCATCACAAGCAGCGCGCCAACGCCCTGATGCGCTACCGCGATCCATAGCGCGACACCGGTCATCACAGTTGCGATGCCAAGCAGGATCTGGGTTCCGAAGGCAGCATGGATCGCGATCGAAGCGGGACGGCTGCCCCGGTTCCGGTCTTTTCTGGCCAGCACGATCAGCACACCCACCGCCACCCAGGCCCACCAGCGATGGATGAAATGGATCAGGAACGGGTCCGCTGTCACTGCGTGCCAGACCCCTTGCGACCAGTCGATGCCCGCAGGGACGAATGCGCCCTGCATCAGCGGCCAGTCCCGGGCGACGTAGCCTGCGTCCAGCCCGGCCATCCAAGCGCCAAAGAGCATCTGCAAAGCCAGGATGATGAAAACGGCAAGTCCGAATGGCAGCAGCCGCGCACGGGCGATACCATCAGCATGACCGCGCAGGTCAAGCGCAGTCCAGACCAGCCCACCCAGCGTGAACAGCGCGGTCATGAGGTGGATCGACAGCCAGTAATGGCTGACGCTGGTACGTGCCTCGGCAACCGCCTGCGCATCGATACCTGACCGAACCATGAGCCAGCCGAACACTCCCTGCAACGCGCCAAGAGCCAGCAACGCCAACAGGCGCGGCTTGTATCCCGCAGGAATGAACCCTTTGATCCAGTACCAGGCAAGCGGAAGCGCAAAGGCGATCCCGATCACCCGCCCAAGCAGACGATGAACCCATTCCCAGAAATAGATGAACTTGTAATCGGCCATTGTCATGCCGGCCGGACCGTTGATCTGGAGGTATTCCGGTATCTGACGATAGGCGGCAAACTCCGCCTGCCATTGTGCCTCGCTCAGCGGAGGCAGTATGCCAGTCACGGGTTTCCACTCCGTGATCGACAACCCCGATTCGGTAAGGCGGGTAATCCCGCCCACGATCACCATCATTACCACCAAGGCAGCGACCGCCATGAGCCAGCGGGCGAGCAGGAGCGGGCGGGTCTGTGCCGCGTCGGGCAGTGCCGAACCGTGCAGAGTGTCCGAATAAGCCTTCATGAGATTGCTGTGATCCCAATTGCCGCAAACCGCAAGATCACTTGCTACATGTGACAATATATCATAGAAACGCCTTGTGCCGAAGATCCTGTCATCAGCCGATAGCCGCCAGTCAGCTTCCCCCACGAGGGTCCGACTTGACCGCTATGGTATCGCCCTGTCGGGACTGTGTGCCGTTCACTGCCTGGCATCGCTCCTGCTGGTCGGGATATTCGGTTTGGGCGGACATTTCCTGCTGGCGCCATCCATCCACAAGCTGGGGCTTGTCCTGGCTATCGGCATCGGGGCGGCGGCGATCTGGTTCGGGGTGCGCCGGCACGGACGCGCCGTGCCGCTTGCCATCGGTGCTGTTGGTATCATGCTGATGGCTGCTGCGCTGGTCGGGCCGCACGGCGTATGGGAAGCTGTCCTGACGATATGGGGTGTCGCCGTGGTCGCAGGAGCGCATATTCTCAATCTCCGGCTGCATGCCCTGACACGCTGACCGCTTGCGCCTGCGGCTGCTGCCCCTATGTCTGCCGCCATGGCCCACTCATCCGAACAACTCGCCCTGAACGACATCGCGATTACCGTGAATGGCGATTCGCTGACCGTGGCGGCGCGCACCTCCATTTCCGGTCTGGTCCGTCAGCTTGAGCTTGATCCGTTGAAAGTTGCAGTGGAACGCAACGGCGACATTGTCGCGCGCTCCACTTTTGACGATGTGCAGCTCGAGCCTGACGACCGGCTGGAGATCGTGCATTTCGTCGGCGGCGGCAGCGGCGACATGGCGGCCGACGATAGCTGGCAGGTTGCTGGCAGAACGTTCCGCTCCCGTCTGATCGTCGGCACGGGCAAATACCGCGACTTCGCCCAGAACGCTGCCGCGCTGGAAGCATCGGGCGCAGAGATCGTCACCGTCGCGGTGCGGCGGGTGAACGTGTCCGATCCCAAGGCGCCGATGCTGACTGACTTCATTGACCCGACCAAGGTTACTTACCTGCCCAACACTGCTGGCTGCTTCAATGCCGATGACGCCGTGCGCACGTTGCGGCTGGCGCGGGAGGCAGGCGGCTGGGATCTGGTCAAGCTTGAAGTGCTGGGTGAAGCCAAGACGCTTTACCCCGACATGCGAGAAACGCTGATCGCGACCGAAACGCTGGTGAAGGACGGGTTCAAGCCCATGGTTTATTGCACCGACGATCCGATCGCTGCGCGTCAGCTTGAAGAAGCAGGGGCGGTTGCCATCATGCCATTGGGCGCGCCGATCGGATCGGGTCTGGGTATCCAGAACCGGGTGACCATCCGCCTGATCGTTGAAGGCGCCACAGTGCCGGTGCTGGTGGACGCAGGTGTCGGGACGGCATCCGATGCCGCTGTGGCGATGGAACTGGGCTGTGATGGCGTGCTGATGAACACTGCCATTGCCGAGGCCAAGGACCCCGTGCTGATGGCAGGCGCCATGCGCCGCGCGGTAGAAGCAGGGCGCATGGCCTATCGTGCCGGTCGCATGGCGCAGCGCAAATATGCCGATCCTTCAAGTCCGCTGGCTGGGCTGATCTGATGATGCCGACGCTGGACCAGCGGCGTGTACGGGGCTCAGCGCAGCGGCTTGCCGTGCAGATCCCTGACTTCGACCCCCAGGCGCTTTAGCAAGGGCTGGCTGCGTACGACTTCGCCGGTCAGCGAACCGGGCGCGCGCGAACACAGGACGAGGGCCGCCTCGACCATGGTTTCCACAGGTTCGATATGGTCGCGCTCATCCCAGCCGCCAACTGCCAGCGCACCTTCACTGGCCACTGCGCCTACAGGTGCAAGCGCGTTCACAGCGATCTGCGAGCCGGCAAGTTCAAGCGCCCAGCCGGCTGTCAACCTGTCGAGTGCGGCCTTGCTGGCGCCATAAAGCGTGGCGTGACCTTCATGGTTGTAGCGGATGTAACGGTCCTCAAGATCCCATGGGGCAGGGGGCGGTGTATCGGCGGTTGCGCTGCTGATGTTGAGGATCCAGCCTGCACCCTTCGTGCGCATGTGGGGCAGCGCATCGCTGCACAGAGCCTGGGGCGTGAACACGTTCATCTGGAACGCAAGTTGAAAATGTTTTGCCGTCGCTTCCCAGATTGGTACGAACCGGGACCAGGCAGCGTTGTTGACGAGGATATCAACGCCGCCAAATGCCTCGACAGTGGCCGGCACGATCCTGGCGACATCCGCCGGATCGGCAAGATTGGCTTCGATCATGGTGCAGTTGCCGCCAGCCGATCTGATCGCGTCGGCGGTTTCCTGCAGCGAACCCGGCAGCTTGCCACCAGGGGAAGCCGTGCGTGCAACCAGCGCTACCGATGCGCCCTCGGCAGCAAAGCGGTGTGCAATGGCAGCGCCGATGCCGCGGCTGGCGCCGGTCACAATGGCGGAACGGCCAGTCAATGCAGGAGCTTCATTCATGAAAGGTTACCTCGGCCTGTAAAAGGTCAGCGCAATTTCGCTGCGCAGCAGGGCAATTACATCGGGATTTGCGTAGGGAAGGCAAGCACAAGTTTCGCAGATGGCGAGCGGGATTGACGCATGCACGACGGGGCGATGCGGCTGCGCAGGATGGCGGGTCTGGTGCGGTGGTCTGGCGGTGGGACTGGATTTACCGGCTCAGAGCACCAGCGGCACTTTAGTGCTTCCCACCGGACGGGTTCTGCGCAGGCAGGACTGGAACGCCGGTAAGCTCCGGGTGCTCGCCCTTAGTGCTGGGCGGCGCTGGGCTCCTCGCGTGCGACTATCCTGCGCGGATTGTGCAACATCACAGCGGCCAGCAGTAACGCGACGGCGCTGAACATGATGCCCGGCAACAGACAGCCAGCAGCGCTGCAATCTTCCCGCAATACAACCGCCATCGCGGCGAAACCACAGGTCAGCCAAATCAGGAGCGATGCCCGCCACGCAGGCCAAGCTCGGGCACCGGGGAAAATGATCTGCCCGACGGGCGATCGCGACATTGTGCAGCAGCTGGCCGGCATTGCGGCAAATGCTGGATGGGAAATGGTGGGCCCGGCAGGATTCGAACCCGCGACCTAGCCGTTATGAGCGGCCAGCTCTAACCACTGAGCTACAGGCCCGAAAAGCCGGGCAGCGTCTAGCCTTGGGTCTGCACAAAAGCAAGCAACAGGCAAAAAGATTGTCAGGGCTGGAAAACCGGGATCAGTCGCTTTATTGCGACCGTGACCCGGCAAGGAGTAAGGTTCTTGCTTTGATAATTTTGAAACTGTCGTCATGTGCAGAATGCGGATGTTGGCAGCGCTGGAGCGCGAGCATGATTTTTGATGACATCGACCGCCGTCTGCTGGTGGAATTGCAGGAGGAGGGGCGCATAACCAATGTCGAACTCGCACAGCGGGTCGGACTGACTGCGCCGCCGTGCCTTCGGCGGGTGCGTGCACTTGAAGAACGCGGGGCGATTCGCGGTTACCATGCGGAACTCGACCCGGTAACGCTGGGCTTTACCATCACCGTGTTTGCCATGGTCAGCCTCAAGAGCCAGTCCGAAGAAGCGTTGCGCGCTTTCGAGGATCAGATGGCCGAACACCCTGAAGTGCGTGAATGTCACATGCTTAATGGTGAAATCGATTTTATCGTCAAGATCGTCAGCAGGGATCTGGGAAGTTTTCAGCAGTTCCTGACCGGAAAGCTGACGTCGACGCAAAATGTCGCCAGCGTAAAGACATCGCTGGTCATCCGTTCATCGAAAGTGAAGCCGGGCGTTCCCATCGGCTAGCAACCGGACCGGTTCTGACTTCAGAAGCAGAAATAAGGCGGCCGCTCGGTGGCAGAAGCTGGACGCCAAGTGCCTGGCCGTTGCTTGTGGACGATGCCTTGATGGCGGCAACCACCTGCAAACCGCGGGCTGATCAGCAATGGCATACGGCGCGGTACGAATGGCGGGACAGATAGCTGGAACGGGAGAGACGCGAAGATCGGCAAACTGCTGCCGATCTTCGCAGATTGTCAAAGACGGTCCTTGAGACCCTTGGCAGCCGTGAATGCAACCTTCTTCGAAGCCGCGATGTCAATCTCTTCTCCGGTGGAGGGATTGCGGCCCTTGCGTGCCGGGCGGTCCTTGACAGTGAATTTGCCAAAACCGGGAACCGCCACTTCCTCACCTTCAGCGGCTGCCTGAGCGATCTGCTCGAACACGGCCTGAACTGCCGATTTGGCATCGGTATCGTTCATGTCCGTCGCGGCAGCAACCTTCTTGCTCAACTCTGCTATATTCATCAATTACACTCCCTCAAACAAGGCGTGGACCATAGCCCCGAAGAACTGCGGCACAAGCCGGATATTGCCGGCAATCGCGATCGGAACAAAGATATAGGCAGGTGTTAACCGAACGCATCATTGTACCCGATCCGTTGACAATCGGTTTCTGCGAATGATCGCATCGTTCGCGTTGAGCTTGTCGGTGCGTTCCCATTCAAGACCACGGTCCTTGCGATACGTCCGCCAACCCTGCCACAGCGGAATGATCCAGATGAACCAGAACACCAACAGGAACAACGGGTTGACTCGCAGCAGGTACCACAGGCGGGACAATGCGCCAGGCAATACGATCCGTGTCCTTGTCCAGGCGACATAATACAGGCGTACAAACATGATGGTCAGTGCAATGGCATTCACCAATGCAAGCCACAGCGTCCATTCCGGCAGCGGACTGGTGCCCAGCCACCAGGTGACCGCCGCCCACACCCCAAGGGGAATTCCGATGGAATTGAGCGAGAGCGACATGCAGGGCAGGAAGTTGAGCCAGGCCTTGATGCGCTCCGTCCGGGTGAACCCCATCTCCTTGAGCGGTACATTAAGCGACTGGAAAAACCCTGCGACCCAGCGTTTGCGCTGCTTCAGGCCGTTGCCGAAAGTCTGCGGCACTTCTTCTACAAGCGGCGCCTCGATAAGGCCCAAAGTCTTGCCGTTTTTCCAGAACCGCATCCCGACCTCAGGATCCTCGATCGCGACCCAGGGATGGAACCCGCCCAAGGCGTAGAGGTCGGACGCCTTGAAAAACAGGCCTTTGCCGAGAACCCAGTAAGGATGCGTGCCATCAGCGGTCAGGTGTCCGTACTTGTTGGCATCCCAGACGATGTGATCGAAGGCGAACCAGCTGGCCGGCAAGGTATTTAGAAGATTACCGGCAATGTTCGTTGATTGCGTCACGTCATATTGGCGCACCCCTGCCGCGCCGGCCAGGAAATGGTCGGGCAGCGGCGCACTGTCGGCATCGATGTAGTTGAGGAGGAAATCGCCCGCGCGTTCCTTGTGGATCTGGTAAAAGGCGTAGATCAGCTGGCGCGTCTTCTTGGCTGGCAGGTCGCGCACGCCGGCGCGCGGACCCTTGTGATACCAATAGACGTGCGGATTGCTGTCCCATGCACTCCAGACCGTTTGCCATTCAGGAGCAGTCGTGGGAGGGACTTCCATGATGGACAGAAACGCGAATTCCTTGGCAAGCTGGCGCAGGCTGGCGATGGTTGCATGATCGTCATGGTTGGGAATGGCGACGATTGAGCGCCGCTCCTCCGGATAATCAATCCGCGCGAGCGAGTGAAACGTGGTGCGCATCGTCTCCTCCGGCTCGTTCAGAACCGGGTAAAGCAGGACGATATGCGGCAATTCACCCGGCGCTATTCCATCAGCAAGGCTTATGTCGACCCGATTGACCGGCCGGGAATAGAAGTACACATCCACAAGCATGGCAAGAAGATAAAGAACCTGAACGCCGATAAACAGGCAGACGAGGAACCAGGTCAGGATGTCCATGGCAATGCCCCTTGTTCTTTCATGCCACGGTCAGCTCATGACTTTTCTGTTTCACAGCGCTGCTTTCAGGCGCCCGCGGTCTGACCGGCCAGCGCGAGCCTGCTCGCACCAAGTTCGTCTTTGAAATAAGCGATCGTTGCTTGCAACCCCTGCACAAGCTCGACAGCTGGAACCCAGCCCAAGATCGCCTGCGCCCGCGCGATGTCAGGTTTGCGCCGCTTGGGATCGTCCGATGGCAACGGCCGCTCCACGACCCTGGATTGTGAACCCGTCATTGCGATGATGATGCTGGCCAGTTCAGCCACCGTGATTTCGGCCGGATTGCCGATGTTCATCGGTCCTTCTGCATCTTCTGCGGCAGCCATCAGCCGGATGAACCCCTCGACCATGTCGTCAACATAGCAGAAGGAGCGTGTCTGACTGCCGCTGCCGTAGATGGTGATCGGCTCGCCCTGCAATGCCTGAGTAATGAAATTCGATACAACGCGCCCATCGTCGGGCAGCATGCGCGGACCATAGGTGTTGAAGATCCGGACCATGCGCAGCCGCAAGCCGTTCGTCTGACAAAAGTCGGTCATCAGCGTTTCGGCAAACCGTTTGCCTTCATCATAGCATGAGCGCGCACCGACCGGGTTGACGTTGCCGTGATAGCCCTCGTGCTGCGGATGAACCTCCGGGTCGCCATATACCTCCGAAGTGGAGGTGTGAAAAACCGCCGCGCCATCCTGCGCGGCGCGCTGAAGAACGTTGTAAACGCCTGCGGAACAGATGCGCAGCGTTGCGACCGGATCGGCCTGGTAGTGCACCGGGGATGCAGGGCAGGCCAGATTGTAGATTTCATCGAAGCGCTCCATCCGTGGGAGCGGCTGCACGATGTCATGTTCCACCCGCTTGATCCGGTTTGACGCCACCAGCGCATCGAGATTGTCCCACCGGCCAGTGTGCAGATTGTCCAGGCAATATACCTGATGCCCCTCGCCAATCAGCCGCTCTGCCAGATGAGAGCCCAGAAACCCGGCACCGCCTGTGATGAGGATCGTCTTTGCCTGGGGATCCACGATCTGCAGATGCGGCGCACTGATCTTGCGGGTCGCTGTCTGCACACCATCACGCCCGCCAGCTGCCGTTCCTCGCGCCGCTGCCTTGCTGACGATGTTTCTGAGCGTGCCCGAAAGCGGAACCACCAGAAAGTCAGCGTCCGGCCGCATGTCAGCCAGCATCTCGGCAACCTGATCACGCGTTTCGTCGGACACTTCTGCAATTGTCGAGATCACCGTGAAACCGGCAAGGGCAGCTGCGATCTTTCTGGTTGCCACCCGGAGGGGATGATCTTCATGTGTGTCGCCCCCAGGCAGGTCAGAGGCAATCAGAACGAGGTCTGCAGACGCGATCGCATCATCCAGGTCTTCGCTAAAACGCAGCCGCCCCGCTGCCAGGCCTGCCGCAACCAGCGCAGCATGTGCGGGATCTTCCAGCATTCTGCCATCTAACCTGATGTCCTCTGCCGTCATGTCGTCCGCAGGAGATCTGCCGGCGATACAGGTGACATCATGGCCAGCCTGCGCCAGACGTGCGCCGTGATCTCGGCCGTAAGCTGGGCCAGCATCACCGCATCCCAAAACAGCAATCTTCATGTACAAGCCTCGTGTTTGAATGGACCGTTTGCGCGCCGGCTGTCATCCTGCGGTCGGGTCTGCCCCCGATAATGCGCTTTGCCGGTCAAAAGTGGATCCACACGCCGACCAGCGGGCCGCGCTGCCGAAGCGCATTTTTTCCATAAATGGTCGCTGTATATCCGGCCTGGACCGAGATCCGGTCGGTAACGGCAAACACTCCGCTCACATAGGCATCGCCATACCGATAGGACTGATTGACAATGTTTTCGCCAGGGCCATCGGAAAACGTGTTCGCCAGGGTGGCAAGCAGCATGAACCGGTTCGTCAGGTTGGTTCCGGCACTGAAATCGGCATGGAATTCATTGGGCAGGTCGCCGGACCGCAGCCGATAGCCTCCCTCTGCCGAGCCGAACCACGCCTTTGCTGCATAGGCCGCGCCGAGCCGCAGATCGATATCGGTGCTCGTGCTGCCGATCTGGGCAAAGGATTCCTGCCGGCCGGCGCCGGGAATCCGCAGCAAGGCCTGCGTGGAGACCAGCCAATCCTGACCATGCGCCAGCCGGTAACGTGCACCCACTTCGGTGTAGCCAAGCCCGTCGATATCATCGTCATTCTCGATGGACACGCTGCGGTAGCTTGGCGACAGGATCACGGTGAGATCATCCGACACGCCATATTCCGCCAGAACATAGACCTGATCCTGATCGTAATCGGCATTGTCGCTGACGTTGCCATCATCATCGAAGCCGCGCGCGCTGTCGGTAAACACGCCACTGGCAATGATCCGCCCCTCCCCCTTGGCGCGCAGGAATGGGTCGGCATGTGCTGATGCTGTCCCTGCAAGAGCCAGAACCACAGCAATGGCAAGCTTTCCCGTCATCAAGTGCTCCGCTGCCCCATTTGCCTCACCTGTTCATCAAACCCGGCAGGATGACCGCCTTGCTCACCATCCTGATGCTGCAAGGGATGTATTTACCTGCTGCTTGCAGGAAAATTCATGTGGATCATCATGGCGCATGCTGCAACCCTCTCATCTGACGTTCATCCCGACCATGGGAACTGAACGACAGATTTTGCCAAAGCGGATGCACCAATGCGGGTAGAAGATCAGCAAAAGAAGCGGTATGTGTTTCAATCTGGAACATGACTGGGCGTCATCATGCCGCAAATCTCACTAACTCGCCGAAAGCTCGTGCTCGCTGCGTGTGCGGTGCCGCTGATCGCAGCAGACAAAGGCATCCATTCCAAGGGCATCCATTCGGCATCGGCGAAAGACAAGGGTCCGGCGGTGGTGACCGGTGCGGCTCCTGCCGGAGACGTGGTGCTTGGGGTCGCGGCACAGGCAAGGCATCTGCTGATCGACGAAGGGTACAGCACGGCAGTCGTCGCCAACTGCGGATCGATCACGCCGGAGCTGGAATTCAAATGGGACATGGTCGAGCCGGAGCGTGGAGACTGGAATCTCCTTGGCGCGAAGCAGATAGTCCGCTTCGTGCAGCAACATGCAATGCAGATGCATGGTCACGCCTTGGTCTGGCACAAAAGTATGCCACCCTGGGCGGTGGAAGACATGCTGAAGCACAAGGACTGGCGGATCGTGCGCCGGTACATTGCCACACTGGTGGAGCAATGCGGGCCAACGGTCGCGGGCTGGGATGTGGTGAACGAACCGCTTTTGCCCGGTGCGCGCGCAGACGGTCTGCGTCCTTCTCCTCTCCTGCAGGCGTTCGGACCCGATTACATCGAGCGGGCTTTCGACGATGCAGCCGCTCATGCAGGCGGCGCCGTGCTGTATCTCAATGAATATGGCCTGTTGTGGTCCTTCGCCGAATCAGAGGCGAAACGCACAGCTGCCCTGCGCCTGCTCGAACAATTGGTGAAAGGAGGCGCACCGATTGGCGGGTTGGGCATTCAGGGGCATCTGGAAATCGCGAAGATGCCCTTTTTTGACCAGAGCATCGTCGCAAGGTTTCTGCAGGAGGTCGAGGCAATGGGGCTCAGGTTTCGCATCAGCGAACTCGACGTCAAAGAAGACCGAACCGATCTCGCGGTCGAGGAACGTGACCGGCTGGTGGCTGAAGCGGCCGGCGCCTTGCTGGACGTTGCAGTCGAAAGCCGCTCGTTGACAGGGGTCACCTGCTGGGGGTTGTCGGACCGCTACTCCTGGCTTGCGCCACAAAGCGCGAGCGCAGGGCTCAACCGTGGCCTGCCGCTCGATAGCGACCTGCGGCAGAAATCCATGTTCGATGTCGTGCAGAATGCTTTGCTGCGAGCCGATGCGCTTGCGGCCAGATCCTGAGCGTCAAGAACCATCCAGCACGATAGATGACGAGACAATTGGTTAACCATCTGTCTTAACTAGCTTTATCAAATCATCCTTATTGTCGCGGCGATATCCTGTGCTTGCAAGCGCAAGGATATCTTCCGATGCCTACTTCACGCCGTGCAGTACTGGGTGCCATGATGATCATGCCGTTGTCCTCTGCCATGACACGGCCGTTATCAGCTTCCGGACCGCCGTTCAGCGGCGCGGGGCAAAACGGATGGAATGGACCGATGGAGCGTAGCTTGCCCGGTGAAAACGCGGTTCAATTCGGTGCGGCCATCCGTCCGGACCAGCTTACGGTCGAAAGCCCACTGCTGTCGGCAATCCGCACGAGCGACATTCTCGTTCCCGAATATCATGGACAATGGAGCGCGGTAGAGTGGCGCCGGGGTAATCCATGGTTCGGCAATTACGATGCGATCACCGAATTTGCACACCGTCATGGCCAGAAGGTCCGGGGTCATTCCCTCATCTGGGAGCAGATGACGCCGCAATGGGCGCGCGATGAAATGCTCGATCGGCGTGACTGGCGCACGGTTTCCCTCCACTTTGCAAATCTGCTGAAACGGTATCGCGGGCGCATCGATGAATGGGTTGTCGTCAACGAGATGATCGATACCGAACAAGGCAGCCGCGGAATGCGAAGAACCAGTTTTCATGAGGCGTTCGGCAGCGACTATGTCGCGCAGGCCTTGCACACTGCACATCGGCTCGACCCTGCGGCAAGGCTGATGATCAACGAATATGGTCTGACCCATGACAATCCTGTCGATGAACGCAGGCGCCGGGCCTTGCTCCGGCTGGTCGAGCGGCTGAAGGCAGATGGGGTTCCCCTGCACATCGTGGGAATACAGGGCCATCTTGAACTGGCGAAAGGTGCGGTGCCGCAACGCCGGATTGCGCGGTTCATGCGTGAACTTGCCGAAACCGGCGTGCAACTGGCGCTCACCGAAGTTGATGTGCTGGAAGATGACCGATTCCGCAGTCTTGCCGAGCGGGACCGCCGGGTCGAAGCTGCTGTCACGCAGTTGCTGGAAGTCGCCTGCGCCGAGCCAGCCATGAAAAGCGTGACGACCTGGGGCCTGAGCGATCGTCACAGCTGGTTGCAGGAGCGTGATGAAGGCAGCATGGCCGCGCTCGCCCTCCTGCCACAGGGGCACGAGCATCTGAACCGCGGCCTGCCGTTTGATCATGACATGCAGCCAAAATCGATGAACGGGAAGCTGGCACTCGCCAGAACGCGGGCGCTGGGATCGAGCCAGCCACCGGGCGGCAATCAGGCGCTGGGCTAGAAGATCTCTTCGTCAGCCGGACCGATGATAGGGATGACCGGTGCTGATGCTGTATGCCCGCCACAATTGTTCGGCCAGCATTGCCCGTGCCAGAAGGTGGGGCCAGGTCATCGATCCAAAGGCGAGCAGGAGATCCGCGCCTTGTCGGGCAGCGTCGCCGTGACCGTCGGCAGCCCCGATGACAAAGCGCGCTTCACGAACGCCAGTGTCGCGCCATTGTGTCAGCAGTTCGGCAAGGGCCGGCGAGGTCATCTGCCTGCCGCGTTCGTCGAGCAGCACATTGCGTACCGGTGTGAGCGGCGCCGGGACCTGTCCGCCCGTCTCCGGCAGTTCGGTCAGTCGGACCGGCCAGGCAATCCGTTTGACGTAACGCGTGAACAGTTCATGTTCGGCAGAGCGGCCGATTTTGCCGCGGGCAATGATGTGAAGCTGCAATTCCCGATGCCCAGTCTACCGATTTGCCGCTTGCGGGATCCATGGGACATGAAGCCCGGGAACGACCGGAAAGCCACCTATGCGCTGGTGACTTCGCCAAACCCCCACATCCGCTCCAGATTATAAAAGCTGCGCACTTCCGGGCGGAACAGGTGCACGATGATGTCGCCTGCGTCCACCAGGACCCAGTCTGCTGCGGGCAGCCCTTCAATCCGGACAGGACCCAGCCCGGCACGCTTGATCCGCTCTGCCAGCTTTTGCGCAATGGCGGCGACTTGCCTGCTCGACCGGCCCGATGCGATCACCATGTGATCGGCAATGGAGCTCTTGCCTTCGAGCGGAATGGAAACCATTTCCTGCGCCTGATCGTCATCAAGCGATTGCAGGACAAGGGCATGAAGCGATCCGGGCTCTGCGTCTGCGACGCTGGCCTCGTTGATCACAGAGGAGCCGGACAGGTCCGGCGAGTTGTGCGCCTGGTTCATTATGAGGCAAATTGCTCCGTTCTACTCAACAGTTCGTAGGCTTGATCCAAAGGTTCTAACGCAAGCCCCCGTTTTGGCAATGTGGAACGTCTGCGCCAAACCTCAACCTTTTGTTTTGCGCAAAACGCCCGATCCGCCGATCACGCGGCGCGTCACGCCATCCAGAGCCTGCACGTCAACGTAAGCGTCGGCCCAGTTCGGGTGTTTCAGCCGCACCGCCGTTGCCGACCGGGTATCGGGATCGAAACGCAGCATCACCAGCGCAGGTGCCTGCCAGCCAATGCGGTTGCGCAATCGGGTGACAGAAGTTCGGTAAGGGCCAAGCCACCGCATTGCCGGGCTGAATACGGCACGGCTGTCATGGCCGGGCCGGGCAATTACCGCAATCGGCACCATGCGTGCGATCATGCGCCAGGCACGCCAGCGGTGAAACTGGGCCAGATTGTCTGCCCCCATCAACCAGAGGAACCGGCGGTTGGGATAGCGGCGAATGAGCGCTCGCAAGGTATCGACGGTGTAGCGCGTGTGCAGGTCGCGTTCCACGGCGGTGGCACGGATCCGCGTTCCTCGTGCCATGCGCGATGCAGAGGCAAGCCGCGCCGCCAGTGGCGCCATTCCCGCAGCCGGTTTCAAGGGATTGCCGGGCGATACCAGCCACCAGACCTCATCCAGCGCCAGGGCATCCAGCGCAAATTTGCTGATGCGCCGATGCCCCGGATGTGCCGGGTTGAAGCTCCCGCCGAGGAGGCCTGTATAGACGGCATGCCCCGTTACCAGGCGGGTGCTGACCGGTGCCCGTGCAATTGAAAAGTTCCGTCCCACGCGCGCGCTGGATGGCAGCAACGTCTGGTCCGACTGTTCAGGAGCGGACTTGTCCGGTGCCGCGCACCTGCCATTTGTATGTTGTCAATCCTTCGAGGGCGACCGGGCCGCGCGCGTGCAGCCTTCCGGTAGCAATGCCGATCTCCGCGCCCAGGCCGAACTCCCCGCCATCGGCAAACTGGCTGGATGCATTTGCCATGACGATCGCGCTGTCCACCTGCTGCAGGAAAGCTTCGGCTGCATCGGCGTTGGCGGTGACGATCGCATCGGTGTGACCCGACGAATGACGACGAATATGGGCAAGTGCATCATCAATGCCGTCAACAATGCCGACCGACAGAACGGCGTCGAGGTATTCTGTATCCCAGTCCTCGTCACTGGCCGCGCCGATGCGCTGATCGAGCGATTGCGCCCGCTTGTCGCCGCGCAATTGGCAGCCGGTTTCCAGAAGGCGGTTTACCAGCGCTGCGGCATGGGGGTAGCTTGCATCGATCAGCAGCGTTTCCAGCGCGCCGCAAATGCCTGTCCGGCGCATCTTGGCGTTGACCGCGATAGCTTCTGCCATCTCCTTGTCGGCATCGGCGTGCACATAGGTGTGGTTGATCCCGTCAAGATGAGCAAGCACCGGCACCCGTGCTTCTTCCTGCACCCGGGCGACCAGCGACTTGCCGCCACGCGGAACAATCATGTCCACCTCGCCTGCGGCCTTGAGCAACGCGCCCACCGCCGCACGATCCTGCGTCGGGATGAGCTGCACCGCGCCATCGGGAACGCCGCTGTTCACAAGCCCGCGCGACATGGCTGCATCGATAGCGCGGTTGGAGTGAACAGCCTCGCTTCCACCGCGCAGCAGGGCGGCATTCCCGGCCCGCACGCACAGCGCCGCTGCATCCGCAGTCACGTTCGGGCGGCTTTCATAGATAATGCCGATAACGCCGATCGGCACCCGCACGCGTGTCATCTGCAAGCCATTGGGCTGTTCCGTGCGTTCGATCACGTTCCCCACAGGATCAGGCAGGGAAGCAACCTTCTCCACGGCCAGAGCAATCGCTTCGAGCCGATCCGGGTCCAGTGCGAGCCGGTCCAGCATTGCTGCAGCCAATCCCCGCTCCTGCCCGGCGGCAATATCCTTTGCATTGGCAGCAAGAATTGCCGCGCCATCTTCACGCAGGGCAGCAGCGGCGCTGCGCAGCGCATTCGCCTTGTCCTCGTCGGGCATCGCGGCAAGCACAATTTGTGCCGTGCGCGCCTTGCGGGCAAGTGCCGTCACCAGCTGTTCAGGGGGGAGCGCCTCGTCGTCAGGCATGGCGTGTTGCATTGGCTCGATCATGTTCATGAGACTGGCACTAGCATAGAGGCCAACGAAAGTCAGGCCTTCACCGGCAATTGCGCATCCGGCGACTGGCAGGCGACCGCATGTGGCATCGATCATGCGCCAGTGCCTGCACGTCGGGAGCGCCTGATGAACGCGGGCTGTCCATGAGCAGGCAGCGTGCCGGGCAGGCATGCGTGGTCAGTCGGCCTGTCCAGCGCTCCCGGCATGTCCAGGCGGCAGGGCTCACCCAGAGGTGAGCGGCAACGCCGGCTATTGTGCGTTACCCTCGGCGCGACGGGCGTCGAGCCATGCCTGCGCTTCTGCTTCCTGTGCAGCTTCGACGGCATCCTGTGCTGCCTTGATGCGCTCTGCCTTCAGTTCCTCGATCAATGCCTGCCGGTCATCGCCCAGGCGTTCCTGCGCCTCGATCGTATCCTGCTGCGTCGGCGCATCCTTCGTTGCCTTGGCAACGGCGGCGTCAAGCTCCCGCTGGGTGCACAGGCCCAAGGTCACCGGATCCTTTGGATTGATGTTCTGGATGTTCCAGTGTGACCGGTCGCGGATCGCGCCGATGGTATTGCGCGTCGTGCCGATCATCTTCGAGATCTGCGCATCGGTAATCTCGGCGTGATTGCGCAGGATCCATGCGATGCCGTCAGGCTTGTCCTGGCGTTTGGATACCGGGGTGTAACGCGCGCCCTTGGTGCGCTGCATCTGCACCGGCGCCTTGTGGATCTTGAGGCGGTAAGCGGCATCTTCCTGCCCTTTTTCGATTTCCTCATGCGTCAACTCGCCTGCACGCACCGGATCGCGCCCTGTGTATTTCTGCCCGGCAAGATCGTCTGCCATGGCCTGAACCTCCAGCATGTGGAGACCGCAGAAATCGGCAATCTGTTCAAAGGTCAGGCTGGTGCTGTCCACCAGCCAGCTTGCCGTTGCATGCGGCATCAGCGGCGTTGCCTGCTCCTGGGGTTGGCCCTGGGCCTTGTTCTGGCTCATCGAAAAACCTTTTCATCCTGTTCCCACGCTGTGCCATCGCCGCCATGTGGCGCCATCGGGGCTGCGGGCTGTTTACTACACATATGATAAGGGCCGCCCCATGTCCGGAACGGCCGTCTGCCGTGTCATTCTAGAAGAAATGGCTTGCAAGGGCAAGAAGCCTGTCGGCAACAGTTTGCAGCCTTCAGCTCCGCATCTGTTGCCGGTGCGGTCATCCGTTGTTCCGGGAAACCCTAACCGAGTTCCAGCACAATCTTTCCGACATGGCTGCCGCTTTCCATGTGCCGATGCGCGGCAGCGGCATCCTCAAGGGCAAAGCGTGCGTCCATCACCGGGCGTAACTGCCCGCTTTCGACAAGCGGCCACACGGCTTTCCTGATGCTGCTGGCCAGCGCTGTCTTGAACAGGTCGGTGCGCGGTCGCAGCGTCGATCCTGTCATCGTGATCCGCCGCGTCATGATCCGCGCCATGTTCACCGTGGCTTCGGTGCCCTGCTGCACCGCAATGGTAATGTGACGGGCGTTGTCGGCCAGACAGGCAAGATTGCGCGCGACGTAATCGCCTGAAACCATATCGAGCAGGACATCGACGCCATCTCCTTGTGTGATGCGCTTTGCCTCGGTTACGAAATCCTGCGTGCGGTAATTGATCGCATGGGCAGCGCCGAGTTCCACAGCGCGGGCGCATTTGGCATCCGTGCCGCAGGTGACGATCACGCGCAGCCCGAACAATCTGCCCAGCAGGATCGCCATGGTGCCGATCCCGCTGGTTCCGCCATGCACCAGCAGCGTTTCCCCGTCTGCGGCAAGCCCGCGTTCGAAGACGTTGTACCACACCGTGAACAGCGTTTCGGGAAGTGCGGCAGCCTCTGCGAGTGAAAGCCCTTCGGGTACCTGCAGGCAATGTCCCGCCTGCGCGATGCAATATTCGGCATAACCGCCGCCGTTGACCAGCGCACAGACTCTGTCTCCGATGCGTCCTTCGGCCCCTTGTCCAAGCGCTGCGATATGCCCTGCTACTTCAAGACCGGGACGCAGGCATGCACCGGGAGGTGGCGGGTAGCGGCCTTCGCGCTGGGCAATATCGGGACGGTTGACGCCTGCATGCGTGACCTTGATCAGCACCTCTCCGGGTTTGGGCGCCGGAACATCGCAGGTGCGCATTTCCAGCACGTCGGCCCCGCCGGTGCCTTCATAGACGATCGCCTGCATCGAAGGTGGCAATGCTGCATCTGCATTCATCTGGGCAGAGCCCTTTCCGGTCCGTTTTGCCTGCCACCGCTGATGGCCAGACAACGCGGTAACGCGATGCCCCGTTGACAGCAAGCCGGTCACCACCGAGATTGGCACAATGACGCAGGAAGGCGAAGCGGTGCGCCCCGGGGGCGATCTTGTCGAGAGGCTGGCGGCAGAGGATCTTGGTCATCTGTCACAAGCTGAACTTGCAGCACGCATCGACCTTCTTGAACTGGAAATCGCACGTACGCGAACCCATATGGCAAAGGTTGCGGATCACCGGCGGGCCGCTGAACTTTTATTCAGGTCGCCTGTGTGAAGCTGTCTGCCGGCCTGTCAACGCAGGCGGCAGTTTTTGTTGCAGATGTTCCTTTTGCTAACGCGGCATGTTCCGCCGAATTTTCGATCGGTTCATCATTGGCCCTTACAGCCGGGGCCGGTTTCAACACCCCGGCTCCTTATTACTGGCAAGGATGAAACAGCGCATGCCCTCATTTGCCCAAAGCCTGGAAAAGACGCTGCATAACGCGCTCGCCAATGCAGCCGATCGCCGGCACGAATATGCAACGCTCGAGCACCTTCTCCTCGCACTCATCGAAGATGATGATGCCGTGCAGGTGATGGAGGCGTGCGGCGTTGATGTTTCCGAACTCGGCGCCGTGGTGAAGCAGTATCTTGATCAGGAATACCAGTCGCTCAAGACTCCGGACCGCGCAGACCCTTCGCCCACTGCCGGGTTTCAGCGCGTGATCCAGCGTGCAATCCTGCATGTGCAATCGTCTGGCAACGACACTGTCACCGGCGCCAATGTGCTGGTGGCCCTGTTTTCCGAACGCGATTCCTACGCGGTTTATTTCCTGCAGCAGCAGGACATGAGCAGGCTCGATGCAGTAAGCTACATCAGCCACGGCATCGGCAAGACCGGAAGGCCTGTGGAAACGGGTGCGGCAAAGAACGAGGAGGCGGCCAAGCCTGGCGGCAAACCTGATGCCAAGGGCAAGAAGGAAACCGCGCTCGACCAGTTCACGGTCAACCTCAACGACAAGGCGCGTGCGGGCAAGGTAGATCCGTTGATCGGGCGCGGTCCCGAAGTCGATCGCACGATCCAGATCCTGTGCCGCCGGTCCAAGAACAACCCGCTCTATGTGGGCGATCCCGGCGTCGGCAAGACCGCGATCGCCGAAGGGCTGGCGCGCAAGATCATCGAAGGTCAGGTGCCCGAGGTGTTGCTCGATGCCGTCATCTATTCGCTCGACATGGGCGCGTTGCTGGCAGGCACGCGTTATCGCGGCGATTTCGAGGAGCGGCTGAAGCAGGTCGTCTCCGAGCTTGAAAAAATGCCGGAAGCCGTGCTGTTCATCGACGAGATCCACACGGTCATCGGCGCGGGCGCGACCAGCGGCGGGGCGATGGATGCGTCCAACCTGCTGAAGCCGGCGCTGTCATCGGGCGCGATCCGGTGCATCGGATCGACCACCTACAAGGAATTTCGCAATCATTTCGAAAAGGACCGCGCGCTGCTGCGCCGGTTCCAGAAGATCGACGTCAATGAACCATCGGTCGAGGATACGGTCAAGATCCTGAAAGGGCTTCGTTCCGCGTTCGAGGATCATCACAATGTCCGCTACACGCCCGATGCGATCAAGACGGCGGTGGAATTGTCCGCGCGGTACATCAACGACCGCAAATTGCCGGACAAGGCGATCGACGTCATCGACGAGGTCGGCGCGATGCAGATGCTGGTCCCGCCCAGCCGCCGCAAGAAGACGATCACCGCGCGCGAGATCGAAAAGGTGATCTCGACCATGGCGCGCATTCCGGAAAAATCCGTGTCCAAGGACGACAAGAAGGCATTGGAAACCCTGGAACGCGATCTGAAGCATGTGGTGTTCGGGCAGGACAAGGCGATTCAGCTTCTCTCGACGGCGATGAAGCTGTCGCGGGCGGGTCTGCGCGATCCCGACAAGCCCATCGGCAGCTTCCTGTTTTCCGGCCCTACCGGTGTCGGCAAGACCGAGGTTGCACGCCAGCTTGCCAGCATCATGGGCATTCCGCTGCAACGCTTCGACATGTCGGAATATATGGAACGGCACAGCATCTCGCGGCTGATCGGTGCGCCGCCGGGCTATGTCGGCTTCGATCAGGGCGGATTGCTGACCGATGCGATTGATCAGCAGCCGCATTGCGTGCTGCTCCTCGATGAGATCGAAAAGGCGCATCCTGACCTGTTCAATATCCTGTTGCAGGTAATGGACAATGGCCGGTTGACCGATCATCACGGCAAGACGGTGGATTTCCGCAATGTCGTGCTGATCATGACGACCAATGCTGGCGCCGCCGACATGCAGCGCAGCGGCATCGGCTTTGGTGATGTCAGCAAGGAATCGGCGGGCGAAGAGGCGGTGAAGAAGATGTTCACGCCTGAATTTCGCAACCGGCTCGATGCCGTCGTGCCGTTCGCCTATCTTGGCAAGCCAATTGTCAGCCGGGTGGTGGACAAGTTCATCCTGCAACTGGAACTGCAACTTGCTGAACAGAACGTCCATATCCAGTTCGACGCCAGGTCTCGCGAATGGCTGGCCGACAATGGTTATGACAAATTGTTCGGTGCGCGCCCGATGGGCCGGCTGATCCAGGACAAGGTGAAGCAGCCGCTGGCAGAGGAACTGCTGTTCGGCAAGCTGTCGCAAGGCGGCGAAGTGCAGGTTGGCACCAAGGAAGGCGAGGACGGCAAGACCGAGCTTTCTTTCGAATTGACCCCGGCCCCGCCCAAGACGCCCAAGCGCAAGAAGAAACGCCCGCAGTCCAAGAAAACTTCCCCTGCGGAGCAGGATGATGAGGTCGGCAATGATGTCGACCAGAATGGTTCGCAAGGCTGAGCTTTTGCACATGAACGGGGGCGCGCTGCAAGGCGCGCCCTTTCACTGTGTGATCCTGCCGATCAGTCGAGAGACCGCCGCGCGGGTCTGTGCAATGTCGGTGCCAGTATCGATGATGTGATCGGCGCGCTCCCGTTTGTCGGCATCTGGCATCTGCAACGCCAGTATCTCGGCAAATTTGCGCTCGGTCATGCCGGGTCTGGCCAGCACCCGCCGGCGCTGCACGTCGGCAGGTGCTGAAACGACCGCAATGGCATCAAGATCGGCCTGGGCGTTCTTCTCGAAGAGAAGCGGTATGTCGAACACCACAAGGGGCGCGCCTGCATGACGTGCCATGAAGCGGTGGCGTTCCTCCCGCACCGCCGGATGCACGATTGCCTCCAGCCGGGACAGTGCGTCCGGGTCGCCGAACACCTGACTTCCAAGCCGCTCCCTCAACACGCCTTGCGGTCCGGTGCTGCCGGGAAATGCGCGCTCGATGGACAGAAGCAACGCGCCGTCCGGACCCTGGAGTTCGTGCACGATCGCATCGGCGTCGAACACCGGAACGCCTGCCTTGCGGAACATGGCCGCAACAGTGCTTTTGCCCATGCCGATGGAGCCGGTCAGCCCCAGGATGAAGGGTCGTGCTGCTGCCGGCACATGATCCGCAGACCTGTCATTCATGAGGCAAGCAACTGGCGCAAGCGATCGTCTGCATCGCGTGGGGGAAGGGCGTCAAAAAACCGGCGGAAGGCATGGTCGGCCTGGCCGATCAGCATGGAAAGCCCGTCGATGGTTGCAAATCCATGTGCCCTTGCGCGTTGCAGGAACAAGGTGTCCACAGGCGAGGTCACGATATCGTAACAGATACTGCCGGGCGGCGCGTGACTGAAATCGAAGGCAAGCGGCGCCTGCCCAGCCATGCCCAGCGCACTTGCGTTGATGACCAGATCGAGGCAGCCTTCGCGGTCGTCGAAGGCAAAATCCGTTGCTTGGGCAAAGTGAGCAAGCGGCACGGCATGGTGCTCTCCTGCCGGATCTACCGATGCCAGCAGCGCCTGCGCCTTCAGCTCGTCACGGCCGGCCAGCACCAGCACCATGTTGAAGGGCGCAAGAGCGGCCACAATCGCGCGCGCTGCGCCGCCTGTGCCAATGATGCGCGCCATGCAAAACAGGTGCGGACGCTGCAGCAAAGGCCGCAAGGGTTCGAGAAATCCTGCTGCATCGGTATTGGTGCCGACAAGTTTGCCATCTTCCATGACGACGGTGTTCACAGCACCGATACGTGCGGCAAGCGGATCGACGTGGTCAAGCAACGGCACGATCGCCTGCTTGTGCGGCATGGTGACATTGCAGCCGCGCCACGCCGCATCGTTCCGGCGGGCGCTCAGGTAGTGGGCGAGACTGTCTTGAGGGACATGACAGGCGCGATAATCCGCCTTTATGCCAAGCTGTTCGAGCCAGAAGCGGTGAATGACCGGCGACCGGGACTGGGCAATCGGATCGCCGATGACTTCTGCAAAGGGTGTCGTCATGCGGGCAGCTGCCCGAAGCGGCGGAGCGCGGCCAGCAACGCAAGCAGCGGCATGCCAAGAATGGTGAAATAATCGCCATCAATCCGGTCGAACAGTTGAACGCCCATGCCTTCGATACGAAACACGCCGACACAGCCGGCAATTGCGGGCCATTCAGCATCAAGGTAATGAGCGATGAATTCCTCCGACAATGGCCGAAGCTGCAATTGTGCGGATGCGGCATGGCTCCAGATTGTTTGCCCATCCCGCGCGAGTGCGGCGGCGCTGTGAAGGTTCAGCAGCCTGCCGGAAAACCAGCGCAGATGGTTGGCGGCATCAATCCGGTCCGTCGGTTTGTCGAACATGCGGCCATTACACTCGACCAGTGAATCGCTGCCCAGAACAAGACCTTCGGTCCGCAGGGCAAGCGCCTTTGCCTTGGCAAGAGCTTCGGCAATGAAAGCTGGATGCTCTCCTGACATAACGGTTTTCAAGGCGCTTTCATCGATGTCGGCAGGGCTGACCGCGTAAGCGACACCCGCAGCATCAAGCATTGCGCGGCGGGATGCCGATCGCGATGCAAGCACAAGTGGCGGAGCAGGAATCGGTTTGCCGGTCATATCGGCTTGATGCCGCCCACCGCATCCGGATCATTGACGAGCCGCGCCTGCCGCTCGTTGTAAAGATTGATGACCGCGGCGGCTGTCTCCTCGATCGAGCGGCGGGTCACGTCGATGACTGCCCAGCCGTTATCGGCGAACAGACGGCGGGCATAGCGCACTTCGCGCTCGACCCGCTCCTTGTCAACATAGTCGGTCTGCGGGCTCTGGTTCAGCGAGAGCAATCGGTTGCGCCGCACCTGGATCAGCCGGTCAGGTGACGTGGTCAGCCCCACGATGAGGGGATGACGCAGGTTGAACAGGGCTGGCGGCGGTGGCGATTCGACCACGATCGGCATGTTGGCGACACGATAGCCGCGGTTGGCAAGGTAGATCGACGTCGGCGTCTTTGACGACCGGGAGACGCCGGCAAGCACAATCTCGGCGTCCTCCCACTCTTCCCACAGCAGACCATCATCATGAGCGATGGTAAACTGGATCGCTTCGACCCGGTCGAAATAGGCGTCGTCAAGCACATGCTGGCGGCCCGGCCGGTGCATCTTGTCCTGATTCAGCAGCCGGGCCAGCGGATCGGTGACTGCATCAAGGGCGCTCACCGTAGGCAGGCCCGCTTCGGCACATGCCGCTTCAAGATTGTCGCGGATCGTGTCGTTTACCAATGTGTAAAGCACCAGTCCCGGGTAACGGGTGATCGTTCCCATGATGCGGTCGAGGTGCTGCTGCGAGCGGACCATGGGCCAGAAATGCCGTTCCACCTCCACGCTGGCAAATTGTGCAAGCGCGGCCTTGGCGATCATTTCAAGCGTCTCGCCGGTGGAATCGGACAGCAGATGCAGATGCAGATGAGCCATGCCTGTCTCAGCCCGACAGGGCGCCGTGGGCAATGCCGCGCACCCAATGGTCAAGCCGCCTTGTAAAAGGACCGATTGATCGGAACGCAAAATGATTGTGTCCCGTGTCAGCCAGGACCAGCAGCGTTGCATCCGTCAGAGCCGGAAAATCGCTCAGCACCTGATTTGGCGCAATGCCGATGTCCCTGTCGCCAAACATGAAGAAGGCGGGAATATCGATGCGTTGCGCTTCCTTGTGGATCGACCCCCTGACCATGGAGACATAACCGCCGGCTGCAAAGAAGGAGCCCATTGCAGCCCGCAGCAAGTCGTTTGCGGCAGGGGTCTGCCCACCGAAAATGGCAGACGTCTCGCTCGGGCCGCGATCGTTGCTGGGGAACTGTGTCTTGAACTTGCGTTCGACCAGGTCGGGCAGGGCCGCTTCGAGCGCATCAGGACGGTCGATGAACTGTTTCTCATGATTGTCGAGCGCGCGTTCGATGCCTCCGGCGCTGGCCCCCATGATGCACATCGCGTCAAACGCACGATGTTGTCCCTGGCACAGCATCAGCAATGCGCCGCCCATGGAATGACCGGTGCCGACCAGCACGCGGGCGCGGTCCCCCAGATATTTCCGCAATTGTGTTGCCGCTTGCGCGACATAGCGCATGGCAGTGCGCGGCATCAGGAACGGGTGGTTGTCACCAAGAGCATTCGTGCCCGTGCCGGGTGTGTCCAGCGTAACGACTGCATGGCCCTGCCCAGTCATCAGTGCGGCAAAGCTGAGTTCGACGCCGTCTGCCTCACCAAGGTCGAAGTAATGGCGCGATGCACCTCCACCGGGCATGCACACGAAGCATACGCCGCTTGGCGTCCCCTCGGGCAGGTAAAGCGCCATGGTGATCGTTGCGGTTCCACCGTCGTCGCGCGCTACGTCAAACGAAAGCTCCTGCGCGCCTGGAGCAGTGCCGGTGGCGCGTTCCGCCCCGCTCATGCCCAGCCGTCCGGAACACCGGGATCGGTGGCGTGAATAAGATGCTTCAACTGATTCTTGAAAGCGGTGATGTCCTGATGAGACATCTGCGCAGTGGCCGCAGCTTCTGCTGCCACTGCCGCGGCGGAAATATCGGCAAGCGCGTTGCGGCCGGTGTCTGACAGCAGCCAGCGGTTGTCCTGCGCCAGGACGAACCCGCGTCGGGCGAGCGATTCCATGGTTTCCTCGCCCGCCTGCATGCCTGTAAAGGCGATCAGTTCGCCAAGCTCGGCTGTGGTGCGCGCGTCCTTCATGCCCATCACGCTCAAGATGAAGTGATCCGTTTCACCAAGGGCATGGCGAGCCAGCACCTCGCCGATCTTGCCATATAGCTGGAAATGCGCACGGCCGAGCAGATAACCAAGAAAGTTCTCGCTCAAGCTGTAATCTGTGTTGCTGGTAGCATCGCCTGACTGCGACAGTTCAGCAGCGATCCGCGCCGCCAGTGCGTAATTGCCGCCATGGAAGATGAGCGGAGCGCTGGCCTGACGCGCAAAACCGATGACTTCGCCGACAAAGATCACATGGTCGCCGCCGTCATACTGGTGGCGGGTGCGACACTCGAACCGCGCAGCGCAATCCTTGATAAGGGGAATGCCGGATGAGCCCCGCTCCAGATCTAGTCCGGCAAACTTGTCCTCGCCCCGCTTGGCGAAACGGTTGGACAGATCCTGCTGTGCAGCGGCCAGGATATGAACGGCAAAATGTTCTGCGTTGCTGAAGGCGTCCATGTTGCGCGAGGTGCGCGCAAGGCTCCACAGGACCATGGGCGGATCGAGCGATACAGAATTGAAGCTGCTCGCGGTCAGCCCGACATCGCCGCCGGCCTGATCCACTGTGGTGATGACGGTTACGCCGGTTGCAAAACTTCCCAGTGCATCGCGAAAACCGCGACTGTCCATGATTGCTTCACCCATGAAAAATAATCCTGATCTTGTGTGGGTCGGCTTGCAACCAGGCAGCGTCGCCACTCTGCCCGTTGGTTAGCCGTCGGCCTGGTTCTGCCGCACCTTGCGCAAAAACTGGTGTTTTTGCCAGCGCCTTTGTGGCTATAGGTGAGCATGACAGGCAGGCAATTGCCGCAAACAGAGGAGAGGATCGCCATGGCGCAGGAGTTTGCAGGACGCAACGTGTTCGTCACCGGCGCAGGAAGCGGCATCGGCCGTGTCACTGCACAGGCCTTCGCAGCCGAGGGTGCAAAGCTGTTCCTCACTGATCGCGATCAGGCCGCGGTTGATGAAACCGCCGCGATGATCTCCTCTGCCGGTGGCAGCGCGCATGCAGCGATGCTGGACGTGACGGACGCCGCTGCGGTAGCCGATTGTCTGCAGGACATGCTGAAAAGGATGGGCGGCATCGACGTCGCCTTCAACAACGCTGGCGTTACGCTGGAGAATGTGGGCACGCCATGGGGCAGTCTGGAGGCTTACGCCCGCACGATGCAGGTTAATGCAGATGGTGTGGTGAACTGCATGCGTCACCAGTTGGAGCACATGGCAGAAGCCGGGCGTGGCGCAATCGTGAACACAGCTTCCATCGCAGGCATGAGCGGAATGGGCGGGGCAGGATATTGCGGCAGCAAGCATGCCGTCGTCGGCCTGACGCGATCCGCGGCAATCGCGTTCGCGGCCCGCAACGTGCGCGTAAACTGCATATGTCCGGGTGCAATTCTGACCCCGATGGTGACAGAAACGCGCAAGAACCCGCAGGCGGCCGCCATGATCGATCAGATGCATCCCATGGGCCGCAGTGGCACGCCTGAGGAGGTCGCAAACGCGGTGCTGTTCCTCGCGTCTGACAAGGCAAGCTTCATCACCGGTCATCCGCTGGCGGTGGATGGCGGAGTGCTCGCCCGTTGATTAGTCAGTGAGGCGAAAGGCGGAGCCGGTGGCTACGCCTGCCGGTGCGTTCGTGGGCGCGCGGCTGTAACCACAGCAAAGGTGATGCCGGACCTACCACTGCGGCTTGTGCCCTTGGCGGGTGACAGGCCGCGCGTGATATCTGACGCGCCGCGCAAAGCTCACGCAGCATCACTAAAAATTTCGCATGGCGCTCAAGGAAGGTGATTATCACCTCGATAATCCCCGTTTTTGCGGCGGATAGTGTAGTGGGAGCGACGAAATCATTTGACGATTAACATATTCGCTCGGGAACCGTTACCTTTTCCAATCCTTTAAGGAGAGAAAACGACCTGCAATGAGGACGACAATCATGTACGCACCGATGTTCAGAAGCAGCCCTCCGGACAAATGGACGCGGCCACGGCCATTTACCGATGCATCACTGCGCTTCGCCAAATTTGGCGCCCTGCAGCCGATGGATACGCCAAATTTCTGGCAGAGGCTTTTTCGGGGGTTCTGAGTTCCGCGCATCGCCGAAGCAATGCCTGCAATGCCGCGACGCTTACGCAGCGGGTCAGATCGGTTCGAATGGCTCCATCTCTTCGGGATAACCATGACCGCGGGGCATCCCGATAAAGGTCTTCCCGTTTGACTCGCTCAGATATGGACGGATGAGCCGCGGGGGATGTGCCAGGGCATCGGCATGTATGTCCGCAAAACTCGTGAATTGCGCTATTCTTTGAAGATTGCGTCTGGTCGGATGAACCAGGGCGAGTTCTCCTTTCGCAGACCGGCGCAGGATTTCTTCGGCCGTTGCCCAAAAAACGCTTTCGCTTTCGGAGCCGTCCGCCACCACCGCCACATTCCCCGTGCCGATATCGGTGACGAAGAAATGCGTGTCGAAGACCCTGGTCACCACTTCGGGCGGACACCACCGGGCATACGGCGTAATGGCCTTGTCCGTAAGGCTCCATCCACTGGCATCCAGAATATCTGCAAAACTTTTGCCGGAAAGCAGGGCCATGCGCGCGGCACGTGCCTCGTCTTTGCCAACCTGTTTCTCCAGCCCGACAAGCAGCCCGGCCTCTTCCAGAGTTTCCCGGATTGAAGCGACGAGCGCAGCACCCCAGGCCGGGTCCATGCCCGGCAGGAAACGTGCCGCAACGGCATGGTCGCCAGGATCTACCCTGCCGCCGGGAAATACGACGGCACCGCCTGCAAAGCGCAGCTTTGCAGCGCGTTTCACCATAAGGATTTCGGGCGGGGAGGTTTCTGACCCATCTGCCAGGGGCCGTCCGCGGCGGCAGACAATCAGCGTGGCAGCAAGGATTGCGTCTGCTGCTGCTTCATCGCTGCTCACGCAATTCCTCCTGCACAACGATGACATGTAACGAGCGGCAGGTCATGTGCGTTGACACCCAAGACACCGGAGGAGAGTCGCTCTGGTGACTGCGTGAAAGCCGACACACCGGGCGCATCGGCTCTGGCATCAGGTAAAGTTCGGATCGGATTACGCAATCCGATTACTGAGCTGGCTTGACCTGCTTTTCCTGCATCAGAGTGCCAAGTTCACCTGCCTCGAACATTTCCATCATTATGTCGCTGCCGCCAACGAACTCACCCTTGACGTAAAGCTGCGGGATCGTCGGCCAGTCAGAATAGCTTTTGATACCCTGACGCACTTCCATGTCCTGCAACACGTCAACGCTGGCATAGTCGACGCCGAGATGATCAAGAATGGCAATCGCCCGGCTCGAGAATCCGCATTGTGGAAAAAGCGGTGTGCCCTTCATGAAGAGGACGACATCATCGGCCGCCACAATGTCGGCGATGCGGGCGTTGGGGTCGGACATGACTTCGTGTTCCATCAGAAATTTGGCAGTTCCTGTCAGTTGGGAACGGCGGTTGTCAGTTGCAAGGCGTGAAGCGTGCCACCCATGTGCCCGCCAAGCGCGTCGTAAACTGCCTTGTGCTGGGCAACGCGGCTTTTGCCAGCAAAGCTGGCGCTCACCACATGGGCGGCATAATGGTCGCCATCACCCGCCAGATCGCGGATGGTGATGGTGGCGTCGGGAATGGCGTTGCGGATCATGTTTTGGATGTCATCGGCCTGCATTGGCATCGTGCTTGGTCTCCTCTGCGAATTGTCGTGTGATCCTACATCTTGCCGATGAGCTGGCGGCGCGCTTCTACGGCTGACTGGTCAAGCGCAGTGCGGACCGCGGCTTCATCCACCTCCACCCCTGCGGCGATGAGGTCGCCATAAACCTTGCGAATGACATCCTCGTCGCCTGCCTCTTCGAAGTCGGCCTGAACGACGGCCTTTGCATAGGCTTCGGTTTCCGCCGCAGAAAGGTCCAGCTTGCCTGCCGCCCATTCGCCAAGCAGGCGATTGCGGCGGGCCGTGATACGGAACATGGTCATCTCGTCACGCTCGGCCTTTGCTTCTTCTCCGCGGCGACGATCGGAAAAATCGGTCATGGCATTATCGCTCCTTGGCAATTGTCAGGCCGCAAGCGGCGCGATCAGAAAGGCGGACCTGCGCGCAGCATCATCCTCGTAGGCGCCAATCGCGTCGATGCGCGCCAGGGTAAGTCCGATCTCGTCCAGACCGTTCAGCAGGCAATGCTTGCGAAATGCGTCCGTGGCAAAGGAAAACCGGTCCTGCAACGGCGTGGTCACAGTCCCATTCTCCAGATCTACCGTGATTTCAAGGTCCTGCGCCACATCCAGCAGCCGGTCGATCTGGGGCTGGGGCAAGGCGACCGTCAGAATACCGTTCTTGAATGCATTGCCTGAAAAGATGTCGGAAAAGCTCGGCGCAATTACGACGGTGATGCCCAGGTCGAGCAAGGCCCAGGCCGCATGTTCGCGGCTGGACCCGCAGCCGAAATTGTCACCCGCAATCAGGATCGGCGCATGCGCGTACCGAGGGTCGTCGAAGACATTGCCAGGCACTGAACGGACCGTTTCAAAGGCGCCTTCGCCCAGACCGTCCCTCGATATAGTTTTCAGCCAACGGGCGGGAATGATGACGTCGGTGTCGACGTTCTTGGCACCAAAGGGAATGGCGCGGCCCGACACGACATGGATCGGTGTCATCTTGCAGCACCATCAGCATTGCCCGACAAGAAGGAGCGGTTTGACGATCCAGTCATGAGCCGCTGCCCGTCATGTCTGCCCCTGTGGTGCCCGTATCGCTCGTGCCGGTTCCGGCTTGCGCCGTGCCTGCAACAGCGTTTGCGCTGCTGGCCGGCTGGTCAGCGCCTGCCGTGGTTCTGCTGGTGCTGGCACGGACCTTCTCCTTGGCGACCCGTTCCTTGCGTCGCGATGTGTAGAGAAGTGCAGCAACCAGTGCTGCCGACCCTATGGTCGCACCGGCCATGGCGGCCTTGCCGGTCCAGTCATTGTCATCGCTCATGCCTGTGATCTCCTTACCCGCTGTGTCGACTGTTCTGCGCAATTGCGAACCGATTGCAAGTCCGCTGTTGGCATCACGCCGGCACCGGCGCACCGGGCAGGGGTGCCAGCGTGCGCGCATCGGTAAGCCGCCCGGTAACGGCCGCTGCTGCTGCCATGGCCGGCGACAGCAGATGGGTACGCGCGCCGGGTCCCTGCCGGCCAACGAAATTGCGGTTGGAAGTAGAAGCGCAGCGTTCGCCTGGCGGGACCTTGTCAGGGTTCATGCCCAAGCACGCCGAACAGCCCGGCTCGCGCCATTCCAGCCCCGCCTCGACGAAAATGCGGTCAAGCCCTTCGGCCTCGGCCTGACGCTTTACCAGCCCCGACCCCGGCACGACGATCGCCCAGCGCACATTTTCGGCTTTCCTGCGGCCATTCAGGACCGCAGCGGCGGCACGCAGATCCTCGATCCGGCTGTTGGTGCATGATCCGATGAAGATATTCTGCACCTCCACATCCGCCAGCGCCATACCCGGCTGCAGCCCCATGTAATCGAGACTGGCCTGAGCAGCCCTTTGCTTCGACGGGTCGGCAAAGCTGCGCGGGTCGGGGACACGTCCGCCGATCGCCACCACATCCTCGGGGCTGGTGCCCCAGGTGACGGTCGGTTCGATGTCCTCGGCGCGGATGGTGATCGAACTGTCAAAGACAGCGCCGGGATCGGTCGGCAAACTGCGCCACCAATCCACGGCGGCGTCCCACTGCGCACCTGTTGGCGCCACCGGTCGGCCTTGAAGATAGGCATAGGTCTTGTCGTCGGGAGCGACCAGCCCGGCACGCGCGCCGGCCTCGATCGCCATGTTGCAAACAGTGATGCGCCCCTCGATGCTCATCTGCCGGAACACTTCACCACGAAACTCGATGACATGGCCGGTGCCGCCCGCCGTTCCAATGGTGCCGATGATGTGCAGCACCACGTCCTTGGGCGTGATGCCCGCGCCAAGTGCCCCTTCGACCCGGATCTCCATGGTTCTGGATGGGGTCAGCAGCAGCGTCTGCGTGGCAAGCACATGCTCCACCTCGCTGGTGCCGATGCCGAATGCCAGCGCGCCAAGACCACCGTGTGCTGCCGTGTGCGAATCGCCACACACGATCGTCGCTCCCGGCAGGGAAAATCCCTGCTCCGGCCCGATGACGTGAACAATGCCCTGTTCAGGGTCGGCGTCCCCGATGTAGCGAATACCAAATGCCTGCGTATTTGTTTCCAGTGCCGCCAGCTGCGTTGCGCTTTGCGGATCGAGAATGGGGATGCGCTTGCCAGACGCGTCGCGCCTCGGCGTCGTCGGCAGATTATGGTCAGGCACTGCCAAGGTGAGGTCGGGCCGCCGCACCGTGCGCCCCGCGTTGCGCAGCGCCTCGAATGCCTGAGGGCTGGTGACTTCATGAACGAGATGCCGGTCGATATAGATGAGGCAGGTGCCGTCCTCCCGACGCTCCACAACATGGGCGTCCCAGATCTTTTCGTAAAGCGTGCGTGCAGGTGCATCAGTTTGTTTGGCCATGCTGCCGATCTTGGCCCTGCGGAGGTGCAAAAGCAAGATCGGCAGGGGCCGGGCGGGTCTTCGCGGAGCCGGAATCACGCGGTTGCCAGGATGCTCCAGCAACAGCAACGGCACCCGATGCGCGCACGATTAGGCTGGCCAGCAAAGCCTGCCTGTAATATGATGCGCGCCATCATGTCTCCTGCCGAAAAAATCCTGATCGTCGTGGCAAGTGCGCTTGCCATGGAAGGTGTTGCCTGGTCGGCGCACAAGTACATCATGCACGGCTTTGGCTGGGGTTGGCATCGCGACCACCATGAACGGCATGACGGCTTCTTTGAACGCAACGACTGGTACGCGCTTGTGGGCGCGGCAATGTCGATCTCCATGTTCGCCATTGGCAGCACGCTTGTCATGGGGGCAAACGCATGGGCGCCGGGAACGTGGATCGGGATGGGCATTCTGGTTTACGGCATCATCTACACGCTGGTCCACGATGGGCTGGTGCATCAGCGCTGGTTCCGCTTTGTGCCGCGCCGCGGGTATCTGAAGCGGCTGGTTCAAGCCCACAATCTGCACCACGCTACCCAAGGCAAGGAAGGCGGCGTCAGTTTCGGCTTCATCTTTGCGCGTCACCCACAACGCCTTAAGCAGGAGCTGGCTCGGCAAAGGCAGGAAGGGCGCGCTCTCCTGCGAGACGGGTTTGTGCCTTCGCACGAAGCGTCCGACAGCATGAGCGCCACTCGCTCCACCGCTGCCTGATCCGTCTGACCGGTCAAGGCGCCATTCAAGACATGCAGCGTCAGCCGGATGCGACCCGGCTGGCGGTTTCGCGGATAAGTGCGATCATGTTGGGAATGCCCTGCGTCCGGTTCGAGGACAGCTGATTGCCAAGGTCGAACGGGGCGAGCCTGTCGGCGATATCGATCTTGATCACGTCATCGGCCGGACGGTCCTGCACGGTCGCAAGAACAAGCGCGATGATCCCCTTCGTGATGGCAGCGTTGGAATCGGCAAGAAAATGCAGCCGGTCGTCCGGTGTCTGCGTCGGATAGACCCAGACAGAAGCCGAACAGCCCCGCACCTGCGTCGCCTCTGTCTTGAGCGCGTCCGGCATCGGGTCGAGCTCACGGCCAAGTTCGATCAGCAGGCGATAACGTTCGTCGCCTTCGAGAAACTCGTATTCTTCCTGAATATCGTCGATGTTGCGCATCAAAAACCGCTAAACCCGCGCGCATGCTTATTCAAGCGGCTCCTTGAAACTCGCCGCAAGACCAGCATGCCTGCGCCAATGGCGTCAGGACGGCGCATCCCTACGTCCTGTCGGGTTCACGCAACGCTTCGATATCCTGCGCAAGGCCAATCCGACGCCGTTCCTCGGTTGCGATCCGTTCCAGCGTTTCCACCCGACCCTGCAGTGCCTCGACGCGGTCCTTCAACTCCTGCACTTCCTGTTCGTCGGGCAGCGCCGCGGGATTGGCCTCGTTCCTGACGCGGCGCACCTGTGCCAGAAAAACGATAAGGACGATCAGGACGGCGGCGGTCCAGAAACCCATTGCGCAATGCTCCTGCAAAATTCATGTCGTTACGTCGCTGCGGCGGCCAGTCATCAGGCCTGGATGCGGGTCAGGGTTCAAGCCCGTGCCTGATTTCCTGCCGCTGCGACCTGGCAAGCGGCTCATCATTGCTTTGCCTGTCGTCGTGTGCAACCTCGCGTTTCCCGGACAGCGCATCGATCTGTTGTGCAAGGTCATATCCGCTGCTCGTCACGATCCGCTCCAATACGCGGACACGTTCCTCAAGCTCCTTGTTCTTTATTTCGCCAGAGCTGTTTGCATCCAGCGCATGCCGGGTGTGGAGCAATCGTGCCTCCATCTCTGCCAGCTTTTCGCGATGACGGATCCACATCCACAAACCGCCCAGCCCGAAGGGCGCGAGCGGGATTGCCAGACCCATGATTGCTGCCAGCTCCATGTGTTCTCCCGATGTCGCACCGTCGGCGACCCTGCCCGCAAGCTTTTGACCCGCTGCCTGAAACCACCAGCTGCTCAATTGTGCA
Organism: Croceicoccus esteveae; assembly: GCF_031846435.1. Taxonomy (NCBI): domain Bacteria; kingdom Pseudomonadati; phylum Pseudomonadota; class Alphaproteobacteria; order Sphingomonadales; family Erythrobacteraceae; genus Croceicoccus; species Croceicoccus esteveae. The sequence continues at coordinate 54,490 of NZ_JAVRHS010000005.1, read as the reverse complement.
GCCGGTGGCGTCGTGATTGATGTCAGCGCAGCTTCTCGATTTCCTGCGCCAGAGTGCGGTTGGTGTCGACGTAGTGTTCCTCCACCCTGGCAAGGCGACGGTCGACATCACGCAGGCGGCCTTTTACATCCCGGGCCGAAGCTGACGGAGACTGCCGCACGCCCTGCCAGAATTTCTGCTCCTGCGCATCGGCATAGAGACGGGCAGGCTTCTTGGGGGCAAGCATTCCCATGGCCATGTAGAGGATCAGCGGCCAGCCCATGGTGATGGTGAACAGGACGAACCCCAGCCGCACCCAAAAGGCATCAACGCCGGTATAATCGGCAATACCCGAACACACGCCGAGGACCTTGCCATCGACCTTGTCTCTGTAAAAGCGGGTGTGCTGCGTTGTCATCGCGTGTTCCTTTCATGCAGTTTGCGGTCGAGTTCATCAAGCCTGGCTCGATCCGCCTCCTGATCGGCGACCAGTCGGAGGCGGTCATCGCGGTGCCTGTCAATCGATGCTTCGAAACGCGGGTCGTCTGCGGCCACCAGCCGCTCCACCGTTTCCATCCGCTGATCAAGCCGGCGGGCAAGCTGGTACAGCTCTTCGAGCATGGCTTCGTCACTGTCGGTCAGGCGAGGCGTGGTCTTCCACTTCGTCAGATAATGGAACAGCATCCACGGGAGCGCAATGACGATGAGCAGGCCAACAAGCAGTTCTTCCATGGTCTTCAATCCTTCGCGAGATCAGTGTCGGAGTTGCGCGCCATCATGCGGCGCATTTCGGCCAGTTCGGCGTTGATCGCATCGTCGCTGGCAAGCGCGTCGATCTGTTGCGACAGGTCCGGCTCCCCGCCTGCGCCAAGCCCGGTGCGATACAATGCCTCTGCCCGACCTTCGGCAAAATCGACCCGGCGTTCAAGCTGGTCGAAACGGGCGACCGCCTCGTCTACGCGTTCTGTCGAAAGCAGCGCACGCAGCTTCACGCGGTTTTCGGCGCTTTCCAGCCGCGCTGCGATCTGCGTCTGACGGCTGCGCGCTTCACGCAGGCGGCTTTGCAGCTTGAGGATGTCCTGGTCGCAGGCACGCAGCGCTTCATCGAGCACGGCGATCTCCTCGCGCAGCTGTCGCTGCGTATCGGCCGCCCGCCTGCTCTCCACCAGTGCGCCACGGGCAAGGTCTTCGCGGTCGCGCGAGAGGGCAAGCTGCGCCTTGTCCCGCCAGTCCGCTTCCAGCTGCGCAAGCTGCGCACAATGGCGTTGCATCTCCTTTTGATCGGCAATCGTGCGGGCAGCGCTGGCGCGCACGTCCACCAGCGTATCTTCCATCTCGACAATGATCATCCGCACCATCTTGGTCGGGTCATCGGCACGGTCGAGCAGGTCCGAAAAATTTGCCGCGATGATGTCGCGTGTGCGAGCGATGATGTTCATGAGTGGAGCTCCATATTTGCTGTTCCGGGTCCAGCGAATGCCTTCGGCGCGCCAGCGGCCAGCCCAGTCCGCTTCCGACCATTGATCGTTCGTGCCCTGAGCGGCATAGCGGTCGCGCTCCACCAGATCCGACCGTGCCGCACCGGGCGATTGTAGACGGTCGATCTCGGCGTCGAGGCGCGTGCGCTTGCGCTCGGTTTCGGCAGGGGCATCCCGTTCCGGCTCCAGTCTGATATCTTCTGTCATGCAGGCTCCTGATGGTCAGCAACGGAACTGGCGATTGCCGCAAGGCTGCCGCGCTCAGCCGTTTATCCTGTTTTAACCAAGCAAGGCCTGTGCCAAATCGCGATGAGCCGAATCTTTGGACTTTGCGTTGCCACAGCAAATGCCGGCTTGATAATAACTTACCACTTTATGGCAAATGGCGCTATATTTTGGCAATGGATCGTGAAACGCAACTGATTGGCCAGTCATCAGCGATGCTCGACGCGGTGGAGCGGGCCAGTCGTGCCGCCGCGCTGACCCGCCCGGTGCTGATCGTGGGGGAGCGCGGCACTGGCAAGGAACTGATCGCGGAACGGCTCCATCGTCTTTCGGATCGCTGGGGCGAACCGCTGGTGGTGATGAACTGCGCAGCCTTGCCCGAAAGCCTGATGGATGCCGAACTGTTCGGGCACGAGGCCGGCTCGTTTACCGGCGCCACGCGTGCGCGCGCCGGCCGGTTCGAGGAAGCGCATGGCGGCACTCTGTTCCTCGACGAACTTGGCAGCCTGTCGGCAGCGGCGCAGGACCGCCTGCTGCGGGCAGTCGAATATGGCGAGGTAACGCGGATCGGCGCTTCCAGACCGCGCAAGGTCGACGTGCGGATCGTTGCTGCCACCAATGCCAACCTTCCCGCGATGGCAGGAGAAGGTCGGTTTCGCGCCGATCTCCTCGACCGGTTGAGCTTTGAAGTCATTACTTTGCCGCCGTTGCGGGCGCGTGAAGGCGACGTAGCGGTGTTGGCCGACTTCTTCGCGCAGCGCATGGCGGCCGAATTGCACTGGACTGCCTGGCCCGGTTTTACGCCCGAGGCACTGACGGTGCTGGAGCGGCATGGCTGGCCCGGCAATGTGCGCGAATTGCGCAATGTGGTGGAACGCGCGGTGTATCGCTGGGACTATCCGCAGGAGCCGGTGGGAGGCATCGTGCTCGATCCGTTTCAATCCGCATGGGCGCCAGACACGCCTGCGCCCGACAGGCTTGCGCAGGATAGCGGACGTGAGACGGTTGATGCAGATGCAGGCGCTTGCCCGCAGGATCGAGCGGATCTTGCCACGGCAGACCTCGCCACGGCGGATCAGGCTGCCAATGTCACGAGCGACCTGCGCAGCGCTGTGGCAGAGCATGAACGTGCGTTGTTGAAGGGTGCTCTTGAGCGGCATCGCTGGAACCGGCGGCACGCGGCAAAGGCGCTTGGTCTTACTTATGACCAGTTGCGTCACGACTTGCGGCGGCATGGCCTGTCGAGGCGCAGCCCTGCTTCGTGAGCGAGGGCGCAAGCACCCATGCTCCATCGGCATGACGCGTCGTCTTTTCGGCTTCTGGCTGATCCTGCTTGCCAAACTTGGCATGAAGGGGTATGCGCATCCAATCCCGACATTGTCATGGCAAGGTCCGGGCCGGTTCCAAGAGCCGGCACGATGGTTCGGCTGTGGCTGAACCGCATCATGATTTCATGTCGCGATCATTTTTTTGCCTCCGCCTGCTGGTGGCCGGCGCATAGCTGAAGGATACGCAATCTTGGTCGAAATGGACCGCATCACTGCCATGATCCAGGAAGAGGCACGTGGTTGCGGCTATGATCTGGTGCGGGTGAAGCTGTTCGGATCGGATGATGAGCGCACCTTGCAGGTCATGGCCGAAGATCCGGCGACAGGGCAACTGGTGATCGAACAGTGCATGGCGCTGTCCCGCCGCATTTCTGCCGCGCTGGATGCAGCAGAAGAAGCAGACGACGATCTTATCCATGGCGCTTACCGGCTGGAGGTCAGTTCACCCGGGATCGACCGGCCCTTGACGCGGGAACGCGATTATACAGACTGGGCCGGGCACGAAGCGCGGGTGACGCTCGACAAGAGCGCCGAAGCGCCATCAGGCAACCGACGCACTTTTCACGGGGACATATTCGGCATTGCAGACGGTCTGGTGCAGCTGGACGATCGCAAGCAGGGCCGCGTGGCCATCCCCTTTGGTGACATCCATGCAGCCAAGCTGGTGCTGACTGATCGGCTGATCGCTGCTACCGGACCCGTCGATGCCAGCGGCGCCGATGAAATAGAAGACGATTTGGAAGAACAGGAAGACTGATCATGGCTAGTGCGATTTCCGCCAACCGTGCCGAGCTGCTCGCCATTGCGACATCGGTCGCAAACGAGAAGATGATTGATAAATCCATCGTCATCGAGGCGATGGAGGAGGCGATCCAGAAGAGCGCCCGCAACCGTTATGGCGCGGAAAACGACATCCGGGCCCGGCTGGACCCCAAGACAGGCGATTTGCGCCTGTGGCGTGTCGTCGAAGTGGTTGAGGAGGTCGAGGACTACTTCAAGCAGGTGAACACCGAGCAAGCGCAGAAGCTGCAGGCCGATGCCAAGGTTGGCGATTACCTGGTCGATCCGCTGCCGGCGGTTGATCTGGGACGCATCGATGCGCAGTCGGCCAAGCAGGTCATCTTTCAGAAGGTCCGCGACGCCGAGCGCGAGCGCCAGTTCGAGGAATTCAAGGACCGCGCGGGCGAGATCATTACCGGTGTCATCAAATCGGTCGAGTTTGGTCATGTGATCGTCAATCTTGGTCGGGCTGAGGGCATCATCCGCCGCGATCAGCAGATCCCTCGCGAAGTTGCCCGCGCCGGTGAGCGTATTCGCGCGCTCATCATGAAAGTGGAGCGCAACAACCGAGGTCCGCAGATTTTCCTGAGCCGCGCACATCCCGATTTCATGCGCAAGCTGTTCGCGCAGGAAGTGCCCGAAATTTACGACGGCATCATCGAGATCAAGGCGGCCGCTCGCGACCCCGGTTCCCGCGCCAAGATCGGTGTCATCAGCCATGACAGCAGCATTGATCCTGTCGGCGCCTGCGTTGGCATGAAGGGCAGCCGCGTTCAGGCCGTCGTGCAGGAAATGCAGGGCGAGAAGATCGACATTATTCCCTGGAGCGAAGACACTGCGACTTTCATCGTCAACGCGCTGCAGCCGGCGACGGTTTCGCGTGTCGTCATCGACGAGGAGGAAAGCCGGATCGAGGTTGTCGTGCCAGACGATCAGTTGTCGCTGGCCATCGGGCGGCGTGGGCAGAATGTCCGCCTCGCTTCGCAGCTGACGGACAGCCAGATCGACATCATGACCGATCAGGAATCGAGTGAAAAGCGGCAGAAGGAGTTTGCCGAGCGGTCCAAGATGTTCGAAGAAGAACTGGACGTCGACGAAACGCTGTCGCAATTGCTGGTCGCCGAAGGGTTCACCGAACTTGACGAAGTCGCCTATGTGGACCCTGAGGAAATTGCCGGCATCGAAGGCTTCGACCGGGAACTTGCCGAGGAGCTGCAGTCGCGTGCGGTCGAGGCGCTGGAACGGCGTGAGGATGCGTTCCGCACCGAACGCCGCGAACTGGGCGTTGAGGATGCCTTGGCAGACATTCCGCACCTGACAGAAGAAATGCTGGTGACGCTTGGCAAGGCGAAGATCCTGACGCTTGACGATCTTGCCGATCTTGCCACCGATGAGCTGGTGCAGAAGCGTCGGGCCGAAGTGCGCCGGCGCGACAGTTCGACCGCGCCCAAGCGGCCGCAGCGGGCTGAGGACAAGGGCGGCGTGCTGGGCATTTACGGCCTTTCGGATGAGCAGGGCAACGAGATCATCATGGCGGCCCGGGCCCACTGGTTCGACGATGACGAAGATGCGGGGGATCCTGCGGCGCAGGAAGTGGGTTCCGAGCAGGGCGGTCACGGTAGTGACGAGTCCGAGAATGACGCGGCATTGACCGCATCTTCCGCAGCGGAGCCGGAAACACAGGAGGCCGCCGATGCGGAATCCTCACAATGATACGCTGACGCCCGACAGCTTTGATGAACTGACGGATCGGGGCACTGCGTCCCGGTCCGCCCGTTCCCATCCCGAACGCCGCTGTGTCCTTGGCGGGAACACCGGCCCGCGCGAGACAATGCTTCGCCTTGCCGTCGGTCCCGATGGCGTGGTCCTGCCTGATGCCCATGCGCGTGCACCTGGCAGAGGCGCGTGGCTGGCCGTGTCGCGGACCGGACTTGAAGAGGCGATGGCAAAGGGCCACCTCAAGGGTGCGCTGGCGCGTGGCTTCAAGGGCGCTGCTCTCATCATCCCGCAGGACCTTGGTGAGAGGGCGCAGGCTGCGTTAACTCGCGCTTTTACGGATCGGCTGGGCATTGAGTGGCGCAGCGCAAAGCTGCTGGCAGGATCGGACCGGATTGCAGAGCAGGCTCGCGCAGGCCGGGTATGCTGGCTTGCGCATGCCGCCGACGCACGCGAGGATGGATGCAGGCGGCTGGATCAGGCCTGGCGGGTAGGCAGCGATGCGGAGGGCTCTGCCCTTGCGGGTGTGCGCTTGCCACTGGACCGGGCGGCCCTGTCTGTGGCATTGGGTCGGGAAAATGTGGTGCATCTGGCGTTGACAGATGCAGCAGCGGCAAAGCGCGTCTCTGTGCTGCTGACGCGCTTGCTTCATTTCTCCGGGCGGGGCGAACCTGAATTGGATGAAGTCGGATCGGAGGCGGCAATGCCGCGGCCGGTTGAGTACAAGGGCATGCAAGGCGGGACCAGAACATTCTCCGGTCCCGACCCTGGTCCTGTTGATGACAGCCGGCGCGAACCTGATGCAGATGCGGTGCGCAAGGCCGATGCTGATGGTGCTGACCGACACTGAAAAGATGCGCTGCGCTGCACGGCGGCGCGGATGATGACGAAGATTTCCGAAGGGCATGTTGACCAGATGAGCGAAGACGAAAAAGCCACCCGTACCCGCAAACCGCTTGGATTGAAGCGTGCTGTGGAATCGGGCGAGGTCAAACAGACCTTCAGCCACGGCCGGACCAACAAGGTGGCGGTCGAGGTCAAGCGTAAACGCAAGCTGTTGAAGCCATCCGATGCGTTGGCCGAAAACGCGTCCCCGCCGCCAGCGGTGAGCGAAGTTGTGGACGCGCCTGCCGTACCCGCTGCGGCTCCGCCTGCGCCGGCTGCCGCGCCCACGCCTACGCCTCCACGCCGGCCGGTCGCCAGCCGCGAATCGCGCCAGGAAACACAGGCCCGACTGCTGCGCGAAGCAGAGGAAGCTCGCCTGGCAATGCTTGAGGAAGCGACTCGGCGCGAGCGTGAGGAAAAGCAGAAAGCGCAGGACGAGGAAAAGCGCCGCGCCGACGAGAACCGCAAGTTAGAGGAGCAGGCTGAGCAGGAAGAGGCCGCAGCCGCTTCGGGTGCCGCCGTCGAGGCCAATGTGTCTGCCGGGGAAGCACAGGCCGCAGCAGAAGCGACTGGCCCGACCGCGGCCGCCGACGCCGCGGTGCAAAACCTTTCCGAGCAGGAAGCCGGGCAAGCGGGCGAGAGCGCAGCACCTGGCGAAGGAGCAGCGCCGGGCGAAAGGGAAGCCGGCACCGACGAAGCACCCGCTTCGGCTCCGGCGCCGCGCCGGTTTACGCCGATCAAGCGGCCTGAAATCAAGAAGCCCAAGGAAGAAAAGAAGGTCGTCAAGGCCGATGCCCGGGACGATCGGCGCAAGGGCGGCAAGCTGACTGTCAACAAGGCGCTGAACGAGGACGAGGGTGCGCGTGCCCGCAGTCTTGCTGCATTGAAGCGTGCCCGCGACAAGGAGCGCCGCTCGCATCACCGCGGTCCCGCGCAGCCGCGCGAGAAGCAGGTACGCGACGTCATCGTTCCAGAGGCAATCACGGTTCAGGAACTTGCCAATCGCATGGCCGAAAAGGGTGCGGATCTGGTCAAGGCGATGTTCAATCTTGGCATGCCGGTGACGATCACGCAGACTATCGATCAGGATACAGCTGAACTGCTGGTCGAGGAGTTTGGCCACAACATCCAGCGTGTGTCTGAAGCCGATGTCGATATTGTCACGACAGATGATGTCGATCCCGAAGAAACGCTGAAACCAAGGCCGCCGGTTGTCACGATCATGGGCCATGTCGATCATGGCAAGACCAGCCTGCTGGACGCCCTGCGCGGCACCGATGTGACCCGCGGCGAAGCAGGTGGCATCACGCAGCATATCGGCGCCTATCAGGTGAAGACCAAGGGCGGCGATATTGTCACCTTCCTCGATACACCGGGCCACGAAGCGTTTACCGAGATGCGGATGCGCGGTGCGAACGTGACCGATATTGTCGTTCTGGTGGTCGCGGCGGATGACGGATTGATGCCGCAGACGATCGAGGCGATCAACCACACCAAGGCGGCCGGCGTGCCGATGATCGTTGCCATCAACAAGATGGACAAGCCCGAAGCCAAGCCGCAGCGCATTCGCGAACGCCTGCTGGAGCACGAGATCGTGGTCGAGGAGATGAGCGGCGACGTGCAGGATGTGGAAGTGTCGGCCAAGACGGGTGATGGGCTCGACAAGCTGCTCGATGCCATCAATCTGCAATCGGAACTGCTGGAACTGAAGGCTCGTCCTGATCGGGATGCCGAAGCCACCGTGGTGGAAGCGAAGCTCGACAAGGGCAAGGGCCCGCTTGCGACTGTGCTCATCAATCGCGGCACGTTGAAGCGGGGCGATATCTTTGTTGTCGGAACGCAAAGCGGCCGCGTGCGCGCCTTGCACGACGACAAGGGGCGTCAGGTGAAGGAAGCCGGGCCGTCGATGCCGGTCGAAGTGCTTGGGCTTGGTGGTGTGCCACGTGCCGGTGATACGCTGACCGTGGTGGAGGATGAGCAGCGCGCCCGCGAAGTGGCCGAATACCGGCAGGAAAAGGCGGACGAGAAACGCACGACCGTCGCGCCGACGAACATCGACACGATGTTCTCCGCGCTCAACACCAGCGTCGTCGAGTTCCCGGTTGTCGTGAAGGCCGATGTTCAGGGTTCGGTCGAGGCGATCACCACTGCGCTCAACCGCCTGTCCAACGATTTGATCAAGGTCCGCATCCTCAATTCAGGTGTCGGCGCGATCACCGAAAGCGACGCAACGCTTGCTGCCGCGTCGAACGCGCCAATCATCGGGTTCAATGTGCGGCCCAACGCCAAGGCGCGTCAGCAGATCGAGCGGAACAAGGTGGAGATGAAATATTACGATGTCATCTATCATTTGACCGAAGCGATCGCGAAGGAAATGGCGGGCGAGCTTGGACCTGAACGGATCGAGCATGTGGTGGGCCGCGCCGAAGTGAAACAGGTGTTCCCCGCCGGCAAGCGCGACAAGGCCGCTGGCCTGCTTGTGGTCGAAGGAACGATCCGCAAGGGACTGTTCGCGCGGCTTACCCGTCAGGACGTCATCGTCTCGGCCACGACCATCGCCTCGCTGCGCCGGTTCAAGGACGACGTCGCCGAGGTGCGCGCAGGGCTCGAATGCGGTGTGGTGCTGGAAGACACCAACGACATCAAGGCCGGCGATATGCTTGAGGTCTTCGAAGTGGAGGAACGCGAACGCACGCTTTGACGACGGCGACCACTTCATGAGCCATGCCGACGTCATGTGCTGCAATCACCATCGACTTTGCCGAGTCCAATCATCTGACTAGCCAGTGAAACTGCATGGTTTCACTGGCTAGAAGGTGGTTGCTCGCTACATCCGGTGTGTAAGAGTGCTCGGCAGTCAGACGAGGAATGAGCGGGGCTTTTTCAAACGCTCCAAGTTGCATCGCTGGCAGACTGCGTGCCAAATCATGAGTCGCTGACATTCTGGCAAACGGATGGAGAGTAGGCGATCAAGGCCATCCAGACCTACGAAGACCTGATGTTGCCACTGATCAGCGAGTATGGTGCCGCAAGCCGTCCACGCGCGCTCAAGGAACTCGTGCCGTTGATGGCAGGCAAGCTGGGGCTCGCAGCGGCGGAGCAGGGGAAGAGGCTCCCGGTAGGCGGCAGAGTGTTTTTGCCAGCCGACTCGCGTGGGCGAAGACTTATCTAAGTAAAGCAGGCCGGTTGAGCGGCCCATCGAAGGGACTTGCATAGGTCACCGACCGAGGGCGATCTCTGTTTCATACGCACCCTACCAGAATTGATAACGCCACATTAGCCCAGTTCGATCGGTTTACGGACTGGCTAAACGCAAGCAGCGAGGGTGCTCCGGAAAAGAACGGCAAAGCTGCCGTATCCTCAATGATCACGGCGGCCGCCCGAAGCACTCCAGAGGCGTGCGGAGGAGTTCGCCAAAGTGCTTCGAGGACCCGATGCTGCGATCCCGCAGGATGGTACTACAAGCTTTGCGGGTATCACTCGGGAAGATTTGACGCCCGACACATGAGGACAGCCCGTGGTGACAATTGGCACGCCTCTTCCGTTAGAAGCCTGATAACAGGGTTGCAAAGCGTGTCGAAGTTTGTTGTCGTTATTCTGATGCCCTGCTCTTATCTACTTTCCAACAGTTCAATTCGGGTTAAATTCGATCAATGCATCCTCATGGATTTTACTTGTTGGCGGGGCGTTTTTACTATTGACCATGCTTCTGTGGCCAGATCTTTCAACTGGTTACGAAAGCTTCCGCTGCGATCTCCCGATATAACGCTATTCATTTTTTGAGATCATGACGTTTAACCGGAAACTGATCTTGCATATCCTGCAGCGTTAATGATTCGGAGCGATGCGCAACGAGATTGTGCCGAAGCCGAATGATATTTGCCAAAGGAGATCTTATCTTTTCAGCCGCTCTTCATAGTTTCGTATCTCGGCCGACGAGATAAGCTCTTGTTCTTCAGCTTCCTTCAAAAGCTTGCGAAGGCCGGTTCCGCTTCGGTCTTCTATGAGGGCGGTTCGGAGAAGCAGGAAAGCGTATAGTGAATGGCGCAGCTCAATCAGGGGGTAGGTTCCTGTGTACCTAAATCCCGGTTCAGGGTTCTTCGACAATTCATCCCAGATGTCGAAGCTTGATTGGAGCTGCATTGCGTTTCGGGTCTGCTCTCACGAGCGATAAGCCACTGAGAGTTTGCGCTTGCCCACAGGTGTTCCAGCCTCCGTAAACCATACGAGAATGAGGACTGACTAGCTACGATGTCGTCTAGACACCAGCGTCGCGCAGAGCGATCCACGAGGCCAAACGGTCCTGCCCAACAGGAAGCGTCATGAGCGACGTAATTAATGATTTCACATGAAAAAGGTAGAATGGTCGGGGAGACAGGATTCGAACCTGCGACCCTCTGCTCCCAAAGCAGACGCGCTACCGGGCTGCGCCACTCCCCGACTGGGGTCGCCTTAGGGCACGACCGCTTGGCCCCGCAAGCATAAACATAAGATGCAGCACCGCAAATTTGGAAGTGGCCGTGTGCCTTGGCTGTCGTTGCCTTGTCCAGCGGCAGGGTTGACCGGCACGGATGACGCGCCAGCAGGTTAGCAACGCTGACGATGCGCTGATTGGCGTCGGCCGTGCAGCCTTGCACAGGTTGCGCAATGCCGATGGCAAGCATGAACTGTGCGCCGCCCGGTGTTTGCCCGGTCATCGTTAAGATTGCGCTGACGAGTTGCGCTTCATCGCCGTTCCCGCCGGGGCTTGTTCACATCAGGGCGCAAAGCTGGCTGCCACCAATGCTCGGTCAGAAGCAGGGGCGTTTGCGTTGGCGTTAAGGCCAGCAGGGGTGGAGCCAGCGAGTGCCGCCGTCTGCCGGGATGGCTGATTCCCAGCGGCCTGATTATCATCCCTTTCAGGCGCTGACATTTGGGAGGCGGAGCAGCACAGATTGCGGGAGTTCGTCGATCCTTGACGCAGCGGACTGCCTCCGCGTTCCGCTTCGATCTGCTTCGGTCAAGAAGTGGCTGGGTTGCGAGCAGGTAGCCTCACCAGATCACCCGCACCAAATCACGGGGGCGCTTGCCACCAAGTATAGCTGGCCTGATGAGCAAGGCCAACCGCATGTGCAGGCCTGCTGATACCGCCGCCATCTGTGCTGCAGGCGCTCTCGCTGCTGCCCAGGTCAGGACGCAAGAGCTGGCTTGGCATCACATCTCAAGGTAACAGATGCGGTCGGGCGCAGATCGTCGCATGCTCTCAAGGTCTCGTTGCGCACGCGTCCATGCGCGTGGCTCGGACTGTGGTCGCAACAGGCAGCACCATTGCGCCTCTCCCGCCTGCCAGGATCAGGCATTCCAGCGTCGGCACGCCGGGCACGTCGGAAGCGTTTGCTTTTAAGGAGCAATTGTCGGCCCTGCCTTGAGGTTTGTAAATTGCAGCTCGGCCAGATTAGCTGACGCCGGAGAGACCAGCATGCCACCCGTTTTTCATTTCTGTTGAATTTCCCAGCTGACCATTGCCGAGCAATCGGGCACGGTCGGGGCTGGCGCAGGCTTGAGGCGTGCGCCATGTGGCATGTCGCAGTGCAGCACGAAAGGATTTGATTTGCCCCACCTAACGTCTAGGGCAGGTGGAGAACCGCTTGATGAGGTGCAATCTGCAAGCACCTCCATCATCAGCTCGCCTTCTGCACAAAGGCGCAGCCTTACCCGCCGGCAGGACGCACGATGATCGTTCTTGGATTGATTACTCTCCTGCTCGGGTTCGCGCTGCTTGCAGGCGGCATCAATCTTGCGATTTTGGGCGGATCTTGGGGCTACATCGTGCTTGGCCTGCTGCTTGTCGGTTCAGGCGGACTTTCCCTCATGCGGCGCGCGGGCGCGCTCCTGCTTTATGCCGCTGCGCTGGTCTTTGCGCTGGGATGGGGATTGTGGGAGGTAGGCCTTGACTGGTGGGCGCTTGCGCCACGTGGCGGTCTGCTGATCGTAATCGGCGCCGCCCTTCTCATCGTGGCCGCGTGGCACCGCCGACGCGGCGATCGCATTGGCGCACTTTCTTCCGGAAGGCGGATTGCTGAACTTCCCCTGCTGGCAGGAGTGATCGCGTTCAGCATCATCCTTGGCGGGATAGCGATGCTCAACGATCCGCATGACATTGCCGCCACGCCGGCTGCTGGCTCGAGCGGCAGCGCGCAGGTCGTGGCAGAACAGGGTGCAGGTTCGCAATGGCTTGCCTATGGCGGGACCAACGACGGTTTGCGCTACTCCACGTTGGCCCAGATCACGCCCGGCAACGTGTCAAGCCTGGAAAAGCTGTGGGAATTTCACGCCGGCGACATTCACCCCGAACTTGCCGGAACCGCGTTTGAAACCACGCCGCTGATGATCGGCGACACCCTCTACCTGTGCACGCCGCGCAGCGAGGTCATTGCGCTCGATGCGAGCACCGGCCGTGTGCGGTGGCGGTTCGACCCGCAGCTTGTGGGCCTCAATCCAAAGCTTTCTCACTACGTTACCTGCCGCGGGCTCAGCTACGATGATGCTTCGGGCAGAGGCTGGGCCGTTTCCGGTAAAGGAGTGCCTACTGCTGCCGATGCCGCGGCACTGGTTGCCGCGAGCCGTCGTCAGGTGACGAGGAACGCCGCCGGTGTAGCGCAGAACATCGTCACGGGTCAGGCAGAGCCAGGCGCGCCCAACCCGAACGTGCCTGCTTCCCTTGGCACTGCCAATTTCCGCCCGCAGCGCGCAGATTGTCTGAAGCGCATCTTTCTGACCACACGCGATGCGCGCCTGATTGCGATCAGCGCCACAACGGGAGTAATCTGCCCGGGGTTTGGCGGAGACGATGGGACGGTTAATTTGTGGCAGGGCATGCCCAACGTGAGCCCGACTGCATATTATTCCACCTCTCCTGCCCTGGTTGCCGGTGACCGGATCGTGGTGGGTGGCGCAGTCGGTGACAATTTGTCGACGCAATTGCCCGCAGGAGTCGTGCGCGCATTCGACAGCCGAACCGGCGCGTTGATCTGGAATTTCGATTCCGGCAATCCCGATGCGATCTCGCCGCTGCGGGCCGGTGCTACCTACACGCCGAACACACCGAACAGCTGGGGTGTCGCGAGCTATGATGCTGAGCTTGATCTGGTGTATCTGCCGATGGGCAATGCCTCCCCCGATCAATGGGGCCCTGACCGTTCGGACGCGGTGGAGCGGTTTTCTTCCTCCATCACGGCCGTTCATGCCGCTACTGGAAAAGTCGCCTGGGTGTTCCAGACGGTGCATCATGATCTGTGGGACTACGATGTTCCCGCCCAGCCTTCGCTTGTCGACCTGACCATAGGCGGGCGCAGGGTTCCTGCGCTGGTCCAGCCGACCAAGCAGGGGGACATTTTTGTCCTCGACCGTCGTTCGGGCAAGCCCCTGCTGCCAGTGCGGGAGATCCCAGTTTCGCAGAATGCTCTTGCGGGTGAGCGCCCTTCTGCGACGCAGCCTGTGTCTGCCATCTCGTTTGCCCCGCCTGTTGCCACTGGCGCCCGGATGTGGGGAGTTACCCCGGTTGACCAGATGCTGTGCCGGATTGCATTTCAGAAACTCGATTATGCAGGCCGTTTCACGCCGCCTACCACGAACGGGGCGCTCACATATCCGGGCAGCTACGGCGTCCTCAATTGGGGGTCGGTCGCAGTGGACCCGGAACGTCAGATGCTGTTTGCAATGCCGGTCTATCTTGGGTTTACAGCGCAGATGGTCAGGCGGCCGGACGGTCTGACGCCGATCGTCAGCTCGCCCCAATACGGGCTGGGCAACGAAAATTTCGGCGCACCCTATGCCTCCATCGTGAAGCCATTCATGTCTGTACTGGGTCTTCCGTGTCAGCAACCACCATGGGGCTTTGTACAGGCAGTCGACATGACGACGGGCAAGACGATGTACCGCCACATCAATGGCACGGTGCGCGACCTTGCGCCGGTGCCGGTACCGTTCAAGCTGGGCGTCCCGGGTATCGGCGGGCCGATCGTCACGCGCGGCGGGGTCGCATTTCTTGCAGCCGCTGCCGACAATTACCTGCGCGGATACGATCTTGCTACGGGCAAGGTTTTGTGGCGTGCCCGGCTGCCTGCGGGAGGACAGTCGACACCGATAACCTATCTTGCCCGCGACGGGCGGCAGATCGTGCTGCAGGTTGCTGGCGGACACCGATATATCGGAACCAAACTGGGCGATTCGGTTATCGCCTATGCCCTGCCTAGCGTGCCGGCCGGCAGTTCGGTACCATGATCACGCGAAAGACCACGAGAATGTCCAGAACGATTGCCGCAATGCTGATGCTGCTTGTCGCGGCCTGTGGACAGGAGGAGGAGCCAGCACCGCCGCAGGCGATCCCCGCGCAGGTGATGACGATCGGCACGCAGGTGATCCCCAACATCATCGAACTGCCGGGCCGGGTTGAACCTGTCCGCACAGCAGAGGTGCGCGCACGCGTCACCGGCATAGTCCAGCGCCGCCTTTATGAAGAAGGCACCGACGTGCGATCCGGGCAACCCTTGTTCCGCATCGATCCTGCCGAACTGCAGGCCAGCTATGCACAGATTCAGGCCAGCCTCAGACGCGCACAGGCCACCGCTGCCAACGCAGAGGCGGTCGTGAAGCGTTATCGCCCGCTGGTGTCGGAAAACGCCATCAGCCAGCAGGAGTTCGACGCTGCACTGGCTGCATCGCGCGAAGCATCGGCCAATGTCATGCAGGTAAAGGCGCAGCTCGACGAATCGTCGCTGCGCCTTGGCTATACCACGGTGCGGGCGCCGATCTCGGGCCGTGCTGGCCGCGCCCAGGTGACCGAAGGCGCGCTGGTCAGCCAGCCTGAAGCCACGCTGCTCACCAGGATCGAGCAATTGTCGCCGATCTATGTGACCTTTGCCGAAAGCGCCAGCGAGCTTCAAAGGTTCAGGCGAGGCATCTCGGACGGCACTTACGAGCTCGGCGATGGCGATCAGGTCGAGGTGCGGCTGACACTTGGCGACGGGTCGGTGTACCCGGTGGCCGGCGCTATCGACTTCCTGGATTTTTCCGTCAACCAGGCGACCGGCACCGTCCAGCTTCGCGCCAAGTTTCCAAACCCGGCAGGGCTGCTGCTGCCCGGAGAGTTCGTGCGTGCAAAACTCTATGTCGGGCAGACCAGGTCCGGCATCGTGGTACCTCAAGGCGCAGTAACCGTGACCGACAGCGGCGGCACGGTGCTGGCGCTGGACAAGGATGGCAAGGCTGCGCAGCGCCGCATCGAGCTTGGCCAGCTGGTGGGCAAGAACTGGATCGTGACCAGCGGACTTGAGGTGGGCGACCGCATCATTACTTCCAATCTTCAGAAGATCCGGCCAGGCATGCCGGTCCAGCCGATCGGCGCATCTGCGGCCGCAGGCGCATCCGCTCAGGTTGCCAGACCCTGATGCCGCGCTTCTTTATCGACCGCCCGGTCTTTGCTTGGGTGCTTGCGCTGGGCATCCTGCTTGCAGGGTTCATTGCGCTGCGAGCACTGCCGATCGAGCAATATCCGCAAGTCGCACCGCCATCGCTGACGATCTCGCTCGTGTATCCCGGAGCCAGCGCCGAGACGCTTGAGCAAAATGCCACCCAGATTATCGAGCAGCAGCTGAATGGCGTCGAAAATCTGCTCTACCTGTCCTCGTCGAGCGAGGCGAACGGCACCGCCTCGATCACGGTTACGTTCGAGGCAGGAACGGACATCGACCTGTCGCAGACAGAGGTTCAGAACCGCCTGAGCACGATCGAGGCGCGCCTGCCCGAGGAAGTGCGCCGTCAGGGCATCACTGTGCGCCAGGCCAACAGTGGATTTTTGATGATCGTTGCGCTGACTTCGCCATCGGGCGAGTTTGAGAGCATCGATCTTGGCAACATTGCCTCGACGCAGGTGATCGACGAATTGCGCCGGGTGCAGGGCATCGGCGATATCCAGCTGTTCGGCTCCGAATATGCGATGCGCATCTGGCTCGATCCGCAGCGGCTGGCGGCTTTCAACCTGTCGCCGACGGCGGTGCTTGCCGCCGTGCGCGAACAGAACAGCCAAAGCGCGGGCGGCTCCATCGGCGGGCAACCGACCGCTTCCGATCAGCAGATTACCGCCACCATCGTGACGCAGGACCGGTTTTCGGCCGTGCAGGAATTCGAACAGATCATCCTGCGGGCGCAGACCGGCGGAGCGGTCGTGCGGCTGGGCGATGTTGCGCGGGTGGAAATCGGCGCGCAGAGCTATGCATCTTCTGCATCGCTCAATGGTCAGCCGGTCGCCGCCATGGCGGTGCAGCTTGCAACCGGAGCCAATGCATTGGGCGCGGCAGAAGGTGTGCGTGCACGGATGGCCGAACTGGAAGGCACGCTGCCGCCGGGGCTCGAGTGGTCAATCCCTTACGATACGACACCTTTCATCGAGCTTTCGGTGGAGGAAGTGGTCAAGACGCTGGTCGAGGCAATGGCGCTGGTGTTCCTGGTCATGCTGCTGTTCCTCCAAAGCTGGCGGGCAACTGTCATTCCGACGCTTGTCGTGCCGATCGCGCTTGCCGGTGCCTGCCTTGGCCTGTGGATGTTCGGCTATTCCATCAATGTCCTTTCGCTGTTCGGCATGGTGCTGGCGATCGGCATCCTGGTCGATGATGCGATCGTCGTGATCGAGAATGTCGAGCGGATCATGCGCGAGGAGGGACTTCCTCCGTTGCAAGCCACGCGCAAGGCGATGGACCAGATCACAGGCGCAATCATCGGCATCACGCTGGTGCTGATCGCCGTATTTCTGCCCATGGCGTTCTTTCCCGGATCGACAGGGGGAATTTACCGGCAGTTCTCGGTCACGCTGGCGATCTCCATCTTCTTTTCCGCACTCATGGCCCTGACGCTCACGCCGGCGCTGTGCGCAGCTTTCCTGAAGCCGATCCACAATGGCGATGCAAAAGGAGCCGTGCCGCAGCCGTCCGACCATCCTGCAACGTCAGAACGACGCATCGCGCCGCATGCTGGCAACATTTCCGCAAGCGACGATTATGCCGATTACCATGACGCAGATGATCGGATTGCCGATGCGCACGATCCAGCCGCGCGCGGGGCCGGGGCAAAGGGTGTCTGGAGCCGGATAACCGCGTTTACGCAGATGATCTTTACCCGGTTCAACGGGTGGTTCGGACGCATGACGACACGGTATGGCCGGGCCAATGATCGTCTGCTGTCGCGCCCGATGCGGTCACTGGCCGCCTTTCTCGCGCTCTTTGCAGTCACTGTCCTGCTGTTCCTGCGTCTGCCGACCGCTTTCCTTCCCACAGAGGACCAGGGCGCGCTGTTCACGATCGTCCAGGCGCCGCCGGGTGCCACCCGCGACCGCACGGAGGAAGTGATCGAGCCTGTTGCGCAGTTCTGGTCATCGCAGCCGGAAGTCGACGATGTGCTGATCATCCGCGGCTTCAGCTTCTTCGGGGTTGGCCAGAACAATGCGATGATGTTCGTCACGCTCAAGCCTTGGGACGAGCGGTCAGGCGATGCCAATGATGCCAGTGCCCTTGCCGCCATTGCCGGCGCTGCCTTTGGCGCGCTTCAGGACGGCATCGCCTTTGTGGTGCAGCCGCCACCGATCCCTGCGCTTGGCAACGCCAGCGGCTTTTCCTTCAAGCTCGAGGACCGGGGCGGGGTCGGTCGCGAAGCGCTGACGGCGGCGCGCGATCAATTGCTTGGGGCAGCATTCCAGAGCGACGTCATCGTCAACCTGCGCCCGGAGGACCAGCAACCTGCGCCGCAGCTTCAACTCAATATCGACCGGCTGGAGGCAAGTGCGCTCGGCCTGTCCATTGCAGATGTGAACGCTGCGCTCTCCATCAGTTTCGGATCTGCCTACGCCAATGACTTTACCCGTCAGGGGCGGGTGCTGCAGGTGCTGGTGGAAGCGGATGCTCCCTACCGGATGACACCGCAGGATGTGCTGACCTTGCGCATCCCCAATGCGGAAGGCGATCTGGTGCCATTCAGCAGCTTCGCCACGGCGGAATGGAGCGCAGGACCGCCGGCGCTTGCCCGTTACAACGGCTATCCAGCCATGACCCTGTCGGGTGAAGCTGCGCCCGGCATGGCATCAGGCGACGCTCTGGCCGAGATGGAGCAGCTTGCGGCCAGCCTGCCGCCAGGCATCGACTATGAATGGACAGGTATCAGTTACGAAGAAAAACAGTCCGCCGGGCAGATCGCGCTGCTGCTTGGCCTGTCGCTCCTGATCGTGTTCCTGCTGCTGGCGGCGCTTTATGAAAGCTGGGCGATACCGCTTGCGGTGCTGCTTGTCGTGCCAACAGGAGTGTTCGGTGCTGTCGTGTTCTCGCTGGCTCGCGGGCTCAACGCTGACATCTATTTCAACGTGGGTCTGATCACCATCATCGGGCTTGCGGCCAAGAACGCCATCCTCATCGTCGAATTTGCAATCGAGGAGGAGGAGCGCGGGCTGACCCCGATGCAGGCGGTGAAATCGGCGGCACTGCTGCGTCTGCGCCCGATCATCATGACGTCGCTTGCCTTTGCTTTGGGCATGTTGCCGCTGGTGCTGTCCTCCGGCGCAGGTGCGGCGAGCCGGATTGCGGTTGGCACCGGCGTCATGGGCGGCATGATCGCTGCGACCGGTATCGGCATTTTCATCATCCCTGTGCTGTATCTGCTTGTCCGCAGGTGGGTGAGCACCAAGAAGTTCAGCAAACAGGATCCCAGGCACGAGGCCGAGGTCGGCATTGGCTTCGATGCAGTTGCCGATCCGGCCAGCGACAAGCCTGCAGGAGAGCGCACATGACTGCCGGAACCGTCGCACGCGCAATCTCGGTGCTGGTGCTTGCCGGCGTGATGACCGGGTGCGTCAACCTTGCCCCTGATCACGTACAGCCGCCGTTGCCGACGCCGGTCCGATACGAACCCGATTACTTCCCTTTTGGCGGCGTCAGTGCTTCTGAGGTTGCATTGTCCTCTTTTTTCCCCGACCCGCGCCTTGAAAGGCTGCTGGCGTCTGCTCTTGCAAACAACCGCAATCTGGTTGCCGCAACCGCGCGCATCGAGCAGGCCCGGGCGCGCTACGCCATCGAGGACAGCCGGCGTTTGCCAACGGTCGCAGCGGCCGCCAGTGCGATCCGCAGCCGCACACCTCTGACCGGCGGCCTTGGTGCAATTGGAACAGGCGATGGCGGGGTGGGAGACCCTTCGGCGCCCGATGTCGCAACGCCATCCTCGGTAACGCTGAACAGGTTTGACGTAGGCGTCGGCATATCCTCGTTCGAGCTCGACTTCTGGGGTCGGGTCGCCAATCTGAGCGAGGCGGCCCGTGCACAATATCTGGCGACGATCGGTGCTCAACGGGCATTCTACCTGTCGCTGATCGGCGATGTGGCGGCCAATTACTACCAGTTAATCGAAGCGCAGGAGCGCGTGGAACTTGCCCGACAGACAGCTGAAAGCCGGGCAGAGGGGTTGCGTATCGCGCAGCTGCGACTGGATGCCGGCGTAACCTCGGCCCTGCCGCTCAGGCAGGCCGAAAGCCTGCTGACCCAGGCGCAGCAGGAGTTGGTGGCGCAAAGATTGCAAGCCGCGCAGTTCAGCAACAATCTACAGGTGCTGGTTGGCGGACGCTTCCCGGACGACCTGCCGGCAGGGCTGCTGCTGGCCGAGCAGAACAACCAGCTGCGGCTTGAACCCGGTCTGCCATCCGCGCTGCTGCTGCAGCGCCCGGACATCTTTGCCGCAGAAGAACAATTGCGCGCTTCGCGGGCCAATATCGGGGCCGCGCGGGCTGCCTTCTTCCCCACCATCTCGTTGACAGGAACAGCGGGTCTTGCATCCGACGCGCTGGGCGGTCTCTTTGAAAAAGATGGGTTTACATGGTCGTTCGGCCCGGGGATCAGCCTGCCGATCTTCGATGCAGGTGCACGGCGCGCGCAGGTCGATCTGGCTCTTGCACAAGAGGCGGAGCAGCTCGCCAATTATGATCTGACGGTGCAGAACGCTTTTCGCGAAGTATCGGATGCCTTGGCGGGGCGGCGCTGGCTGACTGAACAGATCGAGGCGCAGGAACGCGGGCTGGAAGCGCTGCGCCAGATCGCGCATATCGCTCAGCTGCGTTACCGTGAAGGTGTGGCAGATTACCTGGAAGTGCTTGATGCGGAGCGCAATCTGTTTGCAGCGCAGCAGCAGTTGCTGGCCACGCGCAGCGCGTATCTGCGTGCCAGTGTGAACCTTTACGTTGCGCTGGGTGGGGGGTTGCCGCAATAATGTAGCGGCACGAATTGACCCTGCGCCTGCCGCACCGGTCGCAGGACAAGGGCGAGTCCATGACAATGAAAACAATTTGGGAGCATCGCAGCCATGACGGAGTGCAAGGGATGTATTCGCATGCCTCCGGCAGCGCCGGGCGGGACATGGCGTTCGGTGTCTTTGTGCCCGATCATGCGCCAGGCGCCACTCTGCCCGTTTTGTGGTATCTGTCGGGACTGACCTGCACTGCGGCCAATGTCGTGGAAAAGGGGGAGTATCGCGCTGCCTGTGCGCGCCATGGCATCATTCTTGTCGCCCCTGATACCAGTCCGCGCGGAGAGGGCGTGGCCGATGATGCGGACTATGATCTGGGCGTTGGTGCAGGCTTTTACGTTGATGCCACGCAGCAGCCCTGGGCGGCCAATTACCGCATGCGATCCTATGTCGAGGAGGAGCTGCCCGCCATTGTCAGGAGCCAGTTTCCCGCCGATTTTGCGCGACAGTCGATTACCGGCCATTCCATGGGCGGGCATGGTGCGCTGACGATTGCCCTGCGCAATCCACAGCGGTTCCGCTCGGTCAGCGCATTTGCACCTCTGTGTGCTCCCATGCAGTGCAGCTGGGGCGAAAAGGCCTTTTCGAATTATCTTGGAACAAACCGGCAGGCATGGCGCCCCTATGATGCAGTTGCCTTGATCGAAGATGGCGCGCGGCTCTCCGAACTGCTGGTGGATCAGGGAACGGCCGATCAGTTCTTGACCGAGCAGCTGAAGCCGCAATTGCTTCATCAGGCCTGCACGCAAGCCGGCATTGACGCGACCATCCGCATGCAGGAAGGTTATGACCATTCCTATTTCTTCATTTCGACCTTCATGAGCGATCATGTTGAATGGCATGCAGCAAGGTTGAAGCAGCACACAGCGCACGAATGAGGAGGATGGCTCTGGCACCTGCCCGTGGTTCTTCACCCCTTGCTCTTCAGAGCGCGTGAGACTCCTGACCGCGTTGTTGCCCGATCATCGCGACCGCAAGCGACAGATGCCTTGATAAACCGAAAACCGGAGCTGTTGGTCACACGCTCTGGCGGAGAGCAGGCTTAAAGCTTTCCTACAGCCGGGCTTTGAACACTTGCTGTGACCGATATGAGAGGGAGGCCGCATCCGGTACACCGGGGCTTGCCGATAAACGATAGCACGCAATGGGGATCGGCCATGCCGCTCATGCCGTCACGGCAGGGTTTAGCTGTAAGATCGACACTGATGCTCTGCGAACCGACCGACGCAACGCTGGTCGCGCCGGCCTTTGTCGCGACACAGGCACGGATCAGGAGGCCGCGTACGGATCGGCGGATGCTGGTCAAAGCCTGTAATGTGGGACATCCCAGTCGTCCACGGAGCGTTGCCGCCTGTATCGGGCTCGCCTGCACGAGCGCGATACATCTGGCGGGCAATCAGTATGTTGTCCGGCACATCAAGGATGGATACCACGGGCATGCGGCGGCGGGGAAACGCGCTGGGCTGGTGGGCCATCACAAAAGCGGGTGCATCGGCAAGCAAAGCGCTCTCGACATTCGCCTGCGCCGCCACGCCGGGTGTCGCTCATTCTCGAAGTCGCTGCTTGCTGCGACTGGTCGATCAACTGCTTTACAAAGCTAGAAATCGGCTGAGATCGATGCCTTGACCGTGCGCGGCTGGCCTTGCAGCAGGGCTGTGGAAAATACATCGAACGCCGATGCCCAATATCTTTCATCGGCAATGTTATCGACCGTAAGCCGTAATGTGACCGGTGTTTCTCCTGCCACAAATACGTAGCGCGCGCCAAGATCAAATCGGGTCCAGCTCCCTATTTCAAGTGAGTTGGAAACATTGGCAAACTGCTCACCTGTATGGACTGCACGGCTCGTTACGGTGACACCGGGTGCAAAGGGCAAGTCCCATTCGATGTCTGCATTTGCGGTGATCTCGGGCACGCCCGCGACGTTGTTCCCGCCTACCAATTCAGCGTGGGTGTATGCGCCGCCGCCGATGAACCGCAAACCCGGTGCGATCTCGCCGTTGAGGATGAATTCCACTCCGCGATGGCGCTGATCGCCGATGTAGCCAAAGCTGCCGTCCGCC
The DNA here is from genome assembly GCF_031846435.1 of Croceicoccus esteveae. Classification (NCBI taxonomy): domain Bacteria; kingdom Pseudomonadati; phylum Pseudomonadota; class Alphaproteobacteria; order Sphingomonadales; family Erythrobacteraceae; genus Croceicoccus; species Croceicoccus esteveae. The sequence goes on along the minus strand of NZ_JAVRHS010000005.1, from coordinate 31,726 downwards.
AGCAGCCCTTCTCCGGGCCGTTCGATCTGGTAGACTCCGACTCCTGCAAAAAGCGACCCCAGCTGCACCTTGCCGCCGATCTCATATTGCGTGGAACGGCGCGGCGCGAGAACTTCGCCAGGGTTGATAACAGCAGGATCAATCGGCGCCGTCGCGCCCGGCTGCAGCGCCTCGATACGATTTGCATAGAGTGATAACCCGTTAACCGGTTTGACGACCAGTCCGACAACCGGTGTAACGGCGTTCTCATCATATTCGCCAACCAACGCGCCGTTGGCGAAACTGAAGCTTTTCACGTTGATCGTCTGCAAGCGCAGCCCGCCGGTGAGCAGGATGTTGTCATCCCACAGGCCGATTGTGTTGGATGCAAAAACGCTGAACTGACTAATCTTGGCCAGCGGGAAAGGATCGTCCAGATCGCCGCCTGCAAAGCTGGAGGCAGGCAGGTCGACTTGCACCGGCTCGTAAATATTAGTCGCAAATGCCGGACCCAGGAAATCAAAGGCATTGCGGTTGGTCTGCCACACAGCGTTACCGCCAAAATTGATCTCATGCGTAACCGTATTGCCCAGCTGCACCCGCAGCCCGGCCTCGACTGCCTCATTGTTGTCTGTCCGCGGCACGATCAGCGCCGTGCCACTGGCAGCGCCGGTGGTTGCGTCCAGCACGGTGATGGTGTCGTAAATGCCGTCCTCGCGCCCATCCCGGGCGCCTGCCTTGGCATAGAAGAGCGCGTCATCCGCGATGTCGTATTCCAGTGACAGGGTGCCGAACACGTCGCGCAGTTCGGTAAACGCGAAATCCTGCGCGTAATTGGCATCCGCTTGGGGAACGTCAGGAATAGCGGCGCTGCCAATCGTCACCTTGGGACGCAGGCTGTCGATGCGGATTTCCTGATAGGCAAGATCAAGCGCTGCGCGAACATTGCCACCGTCAAAATCAAAGCCTGCGCCAAGCACCTGCGATCGGCGGTCCTCGCCATCGATTGCCAGTTCGCCACTGCGATAGGCGCCGTTGACCCGCACGCCGAATGCGCCACTGCTGCCGAAGCGCCGTGCAACGTCGAAGCTGCCACCAGGATGCGCATTCCCGGTATAGCCAAGCGTCGTCCGCGTAAGAGGCTGGCCTTGCGCGCGTTTCAGCACCAGATTTACGCTGCCGCCAAGGCCTGATCCGCCCGGTGCGGCACCGTTGAGAAAAGCGCTGGCGCCGTTCAGCACCTGCACGCTGTCGAACAATTCGGGCGCAATGAGCTGGCGCGGCGTGATGCCATAGAGGCCATTCAGTCCGATATCGTCACCAAACAGGGTGAACCCGCCAATGACGAATTGTTCGGCCCCGTTGCCAAACCCGTACGTGGTGCGAATGGTCGGGTCGTTTTCCAGGACTTCGCCCAGCGTCTGTGGCTGCTGGTTGAGGATAAGCGATTCATCATAGGACCGCACCGCAAAGGGCAGGTCCTCGGCCAGCTTGTTGCCCAGGACACCTGCATCAGCCGAGTTGCGGACAGTGGATTCGTTTTCGCGCTGGGCAGTGACGATGATCAGCTCATCTGCCTGTTGCGCATGGGAAGATACGCTCAACGCGCTTGCTATGACAAGGATGGGTAAGCCGCGTGTGCCAGAATGCATGGAGAATCTTTCGCAAGGATAAGGATGTGTCACTGAGGCGTTTCGCGTCGCAGCCATGCGGCTACGATAGAGATGGGAACCAGACCAATCAGCAGGCAGGACAGGACATCCAGGACACCGTCGCCAGTCAGACCCAGGATCAGTCCGGCAAGGCTTGCAGCAGCCAGCACCAGCGGCCAGGCAAACACCCGGCTCACAGACTGCCTGGCAGAGGTGCGACTGGAGCGGCTCATGCGGTCATCCCGGCGACGCCTGCAGGCTCGCCATCATCGAGCGCAGCACCGGCCACAAGCGCATCGACGCGCCGTTCGACATGACCGGGCCGGCGGCCAAGCCAGAGCATGATGCCGGTCCACAGCACCCATATCATCACCAGCGTCAGCAGCGCCCAAAGCAGTTTCAGCGGCAATCCGCCATAATCGCCGAAGTGCAGCGGCTTGGACATCATCAGCGCCTGGTTGAGCGCAGGCATCGTTCGCGCCGCGGTCAACGTACCATCTTCTGCATCCACGAGCGCCGGGGTAAGCAGATGCCGGGTCAACGGACGGTCGCCCTGAAAGAAGATGGCATAATGATGCGGCGAACTCCAGTCTCCGCCAGGAAAGCCGATGAACTGGGGCGAGCGGCCCGGCAAAGCCTGTTGCGCAGAGGCCATCGCCTGATCCAGCGATCCGTAACGCGCCGGCAGCAACGGCTCTGCATTTACATACGCCGAAGTCATTTCAGCCATCTCACCTTCGCGCCAGCTATCGGTGAGCGGATCGGCAAAAGCGTTTATCGCTCCGGTCAGACCGATGATCAGCGCCCAGGCGAGGATGACGATGCCAAGGAAATTATGCTGATCCAGACGCGCGGCACGCCTGTTTTTGCCACTGCGAACAGTTCCGAAACGCAGTCGCTGCATGAAGGGCGCATAAAGCACAGTGCCGGACACGAGAGCCAGCACCAGGCTGAGGCCCATGACACCAAGAAACAACATTCCTGGCAGGCCGAGCAGCATGTCGGTATGCAGATTGAGCAGGAACTCCATGAACCCGCCGGCAGGGGCCGGGCCAAGCGATGCGCCGTTTGCACGATCAAGAAACAGAAGCGTCATGTCGCCAGCAGCCGCATCCGGCGCAGGACCGGTGGTGATCGTCAAAAGCGAACTGTTCTGACTGAAAGCCATGAACAGCGGCACTTCGCCCGGTCGTCCGGCCATCGCATGTGCCAGCATCATGTCCAGCGGCAGCCCGTCCTGAGCAGACGGCGTCCCTGCTAAAGCCGCTTCGTAATCCTGGCCGGTAATTGCCTCGATTTCATCATGGAAGATGAGCGGCAGACCGGTCAAACACAGCATCAGCACAAACAAAGTCGGCACAAGGCTGCTCCATTTGTGGATGAGATACCAGTTCCGGATAGCAGTGCGATTCACCCGCCGCTGATAATGCGACCGCTTTGCAACAACAACCTGTTTTCGGAGTTATCCTGTCGCGGTGCGACTGTTCTGTGTCGTTCCATACGGATCAGCGGCAAGCCGCCCGCTGCAAGTTGCATCGTCAAGTCGAGGAGAGCAGACTTTGCTGCCGAAGCAGCCGGCAAGGTGCCGCTGCCGGCCAATTGGAGACGCATGCAGCAATGCCCGTCGAGGTTGTGGCCAGTCTCTGAAGTCGGGCTTGCGGATGGTGCGCTGGCACCAGAGCCTGCTCAACCGGGCGCCGCAGGAGGCAGCCATATGCAGCTTGTGGTGACTGTCTTTTCAATGGATCGAACAGCTTGAAATGCGTTGGCTCTGGCACAGGTGGGAGTTGCTCACTCAGGCATTTTTCTGATGGCCATCAGGCGTACTGAAACTTCGGCAGAATACCTGTCGAAGCGGCCGTGGCAGCAATTGCCCGCTGGCGTGCCGAAGATCTGAACATCGGCAATATTTCCGGAAACGATGACCTGCTATCCACCTCTCAGGAATGTACAGGGATTGAGCATTGCGTCTGGCTGTTGAAATCCCTTGGACACTCACATCGAAAGCCCTTCGGATGCGTTGCCTTGTTCATGAGCTGCTTGCCAGGCTTCCGTTGATCCGAACGGGATGCCAAGGTTCTGAAAACCCTTGCTGGCGAGCCAGCCTGCCGCCACCGCCACCCGCACACCGCTCGCGCACATGACTGCATGAATAGATGGCTGGTCGGGCTAACTCCGTCGTTCGGTAAGTTCGCCGACATGGATATACCGCAACCGCTTGATCGAAACTGCGGGCCGTTCGTCCGCATCGTGGACGTCGAGCAGTGTCCGGTCCGAGGTGCCCCTCTCCAGCATCAGTTTGACAGTTTGCGTGCCGATCATCGGTGTTACGCTCATTGCAATGCAATTTACAGGCTTACCCTGTTTTACGAGCCAGCCGGGCAAGATAGTGGTAATTCCAACCGGCAGGCACATCGAAACCCCGGAAATGCTCTGACGCGTAAGCGTTGCAGCACTGCCAAGGCCGATCAGCACGATGATGCCTTTGGGAGCAAATGAATGCCGTTGCCAAGCTTCCGACGACGAGACCGCAGCAGCGCCGCTGGCGTTCCAGCTGCCAAGATCCCACACGTTGGGACAGGTTCTTCTTCAGGCGGAGGGAGATCCAGGCATCTTCATCGATACCGAGCCGAAGCCTGAATTGAATCGGATTTGCGACCATGCAGTCGACGTTTGAAAAACCCGTCGCGAGATCGAGGTCGCTTCAACCGCTCTCAGGCAACCCGGGTTGCCGCGACAAGGTGCTGCTCCACAGATGTCGTGCCGGTATCCCTCGTCGCGCATTGCGCTTTCCGGCCGTTCCTACAAGAAAGCGAGTTGCTGCACTGGCCGGCGATCAATAAACTGCGCCGACGTCGATTGGGAAGCTTTCAGCCCAGTTGGAAGTGGTTTCTTTGAGTTGCGGGCGCAACAGGACCACGGTCGATCAGCTGCCTCGCCGCAACTGCAGATACAGCCAGTGACTTATGGTCGTTGGCCGCTTGTCGTCTGCGATTTCGATCTTGGCGGTGCCTTCCAAGCAAAAGGTCGATCCGGGCCATCGGGCGATCCGCCACGCGATTGCCAGCGCCTACCGCCAAGTGGATAGCGTCAAAGCTGCCTGCTATTCACAACAATGGCAGTTCTTGCCAGGAGTCTGACATGGATCCTCACTTCCTTGCTCCTCCTGAAGGGGCATGGTGAAGCTCCATCGGAGCATCTTTTTTCGCTTGCGCATCAACCCTTGCTCCAGAGCATCTTGACCCATGCGCCGCATGGTCAAGCCTCTCGCCCGTTGGTTTGGCAATTCCCATCCAACTGCGGCAGAGAAGGCCAATCCGTTCAGCAAAACTGCGCGGCTCGTGGGTCGCTTGGCGCGGGTCGAACGGTCCGGCATCTGTCGGCAAGCCGCATTCAGGGCAGAACATGCTTGTCACCTTTTCTAAACAACTGCGGTTGGAAGGCACTCTCATGACCTCCCACAGCTTATTTCAAATACATGGTTGCGTTTGACGAACGCTGCAATGCTCAACAAACCACATTTTTGGTGTAAAGGGATTGATGTGGATCAATGGACTTTAGTGGAGGATGGCTAAAGTTCTGCAGATGAATGATCCCAGACCATCAGGACCGCTGACAAGGCCGCAATTACCGTTTCTTCGTGGAGCGTTTCGGCCTTTTTTCCTGTTTGCTGCCCTTTGGGCTGCGGCCGCTGTGATCATCTGGGTTATGGCGTATTCCGGTGTACCTGTTTTCAGTCAGGCCGTTGATCCTCTGGCTTGGCACCAGCACGAAATGCTGTTTGGATTTGTCGGCGCTGCGGTCATCGGGTTCATGCTCACGGCGATCGCCAACTGGACAGGTCGGCCGCTTCTGGGCGGTGCTCCACTGGCCATTCTTGTCTTGTTGTGGATCGCCGTCAGGGTAACGCTCGCAGCAAGTCTGGGCAGCCCCTGGCTAAGTCTGATCCTTGAACTGACACTGTTCTTCGCTGTTGCGGCTTTTGCTGCGCGCGAGGTGGTTCTGTCGGCAAATCGCAATCTGCCCGTAGCCATCATTGTTGCTCTTTTCGGAGTGGCTGCGGCAATCGATCTGGCAGAGGGTGGCGGCATCCTTCCTGATCGCGATTTCGGGCTCAGGCTCGGGCTTGCCTTGGCCGTCTTGGTAATCGGTCTGATCGGCGGGCGGATCATTCCCGTCTTTACACGCAACTGGCTGGCACGCGAAAAAGCTGGCGGCTCTATGCCGGTGATGCCGAATGCCGCGGATATGCGTGTGCTGGGCCTGACAGTGGTTGCTCTTCTGGGTTGGCTTGCGTGGCCCAGTTCACCCGTGGTTGGCTGGCTGTTCCTCGCCGCTGCACTGGCTCATCTGTGGCGGCTGTCGCGCTGGCGCGGGTGGCGCACCTTTACTGATCCGCTGGTTGTCGTTCTTCACCTGGCGTATCTGTGGTTGCCGCTCGGGCTGGGGCTGCTCGGCTTGCATCTGGCATTCGAAGCGGTTGCACGATCCGCAGCCATTCACGCGCTGACGGCAGGAGCGATGGGTCTCATCATTCTGGCGGTGATGAGCCGCGCCAGCCTGGGGCATACCGGCCGGCCGTTGAAGGCCGGATTAGGGTTGACGCTGGCCTATCTTCTCGTCTTTGCCGGAGCGGTGGTGCGAGTCCTGACGGCGGTCGAACGGCTGGAAGGGATCTGGTCCATCCACCTCTCCGCAACCTTATGGGCTGGCGGGTTCGCTCTTTTCGTTCTGCTCTACTTCCCGATCCTGACCAGGCCGAGGCTTGATGACCCAGCACTTTGACCCACGAACAGTCGACCGGCTGTCCCTGCAACCGGCACCGATGGTGGACTCGTTCGGGCGCCACATCACCTATGTACGTGTGTCGGTGACCGACCGCTGCGATTTGCGCTGTCGATATTGCATGGCCGAAAAGATGACCTTCATGCCCCGGCGTGACCTGCTGAGCTTTGAGGATATCATTGTCCTGGCTGACGTGCTCATCTCCCGTGGCGTGCGGCGTATCCGCCTGACCGGCGGTGAACCTCTGGTCCGCCGAGATGTAATGCAACTTGTGGATGAGCTGGGTTCGCGTATCGGCAAGGGCTTGGACGAGCTGACGCTGACCACAAACGGCACGCAATTGGCGGGGCATGCCGAGGGGCTTTTTGCCGCCGGTGTACGGCGGATCAACGTCAGCCTCGACAGCCTCGATCCGGAACGCTTTTCCCGCATTACCCGACGCGGCCGGCTCGATCAGGTGCTGGACGGGATTGAAGCGGCGGCGGCAACGGGACTTGCCATCAAGATCAACATGGTGGCGCTTGCCGGGGTGAACGCAGACGAGTTCGATCGCATGCTGGCATGGTGCTCTGCACGGGGATTTGATCTGACATTGATCGAAACGATGCCGCTTGGCGAAATCGAGGATCATCGACCGAAGTGCTATTTGTCGCTGCAGGACGTTCTGGCCGATCTGCAAAAGAGCTGGACTCTCATACCCTCGCTTCACCGAAGCGGCGGTCCTGCGCGATACTATGACGTGGCGCCAAGCGGCACACGGCTTGGCCTGATTACTCCGATGAGCCACAACTTCTGCGATGGCTGCAACCGGATCCGCATTGCTGCAACCGGAACTGTCTATGGCTGCCTTGGGCATGAGCAGAAAGTGGAGCTTCGAGACATTTTGCGACAGGGCGGCCCGATGGCGGTCGATGCAGCGCTGGACGATCTCCTCGCGGGTAAACCGCGACGGCACCAGTTCGACCTCACCCGACCTGCCACGGCCCGCCACATGAGCGTCACCGGGGGCTGATAGAGCCACACACCGTTCTGCTGCTGGCCATGGCGACGGGGCTGGCAGCCATGCTTTTGCCACGGTGGGGAATGGCGGCGCATCGGCTTATCTGGCGCTCGCCGGGATCGCGCCTAAAACGATGCGTACGATCACGCTGACGCTCAACCTCGTTGTTTCCGCGATCGCGCTGGCCAACTACACTCGTGCGTGCCATTTCAATGGGCGCATGTTCCTGATTGTGGCTATCCCTGCGATACCGCTCGTGTCCGCAGGGGTCATCCCGCTTGCGCCTTGCGGCCAGTCGCCACGCGGACGATCATCCAAAGCTATGCCGCGCCAGAGCGCCAGTCGCTGCACGGCAGGTCTGAAGTTCTGGACACACGGCCTGTCGAACGGCTTACAGAAAGCGGGAAACCGTTCACCAACATCAACGACCCTGCCGCATCAGCCGCAACCGGATCGTCGCATCAGAAGTCGAGATAGCCAAGCCGATCACCGGGTCGAGCTTCAGGCGCGTCGGCCCGCCGTCGTACCAGAACATCGGCGAACATCAGCATGAACTGGCTACTGGAGTCCTGACTGCCGAGTGGGACAAGCCGACCGTCAACCCACCTTGCCCGCGCCAACGTCTCGCGGCTGCCAACAGGAGGAAATGCAGCTCCAGCCAAAGCATCGCGCCAGTCCAGCGCACCACCTGTTGCCCGCCCTGCAAGCCCGCTCACCAGCGGCACCAGAAACAGCCGTGCCGTTACCAGCGCAGAGGTGGGATTGCCCGGCAGGCCGAGGATGAGCGTTCCGTTCCGGCGGCCCAACCACACAGGCTTGCCCGGCTTGATGGCGACCTTGTTGAACAACAACGCCAGATCGCTCCCGAACATGGCTTTTGCGAAATCGCGCTCGCCAACCGAAGCACCGCCTGTCACCACCACCAGATCGGCCTTGTGCAATGCTTGCTGTGCGCGCTGCCCCAGCACTGCCATATCATCGGGCAAATGGTCGCGCTGAACGATCTCACCGCCTGCCTCACCGATCATGGCGGCAAGAGCAGGCGAGATGCTTTCCGGGATGGTGCCAGGGTTCCCTTGCGCCTCACCCGGCGGGACAAGTTCGTCTCCTGTGCTCAGGATCGCCACACGCGGCCGCCGCACGACGCTCAATTGTGCCAGATCGGCTCCTGCCGCTGCCACGAGCGCGCGTGCGGTCAATCTGGTGCCTGCCGGCAGGAGCTCGTCACCTGCTTTGAAATCTCCACCGGCTTGGCGAATATGCCGTCCCGGGCCACATTCATGCACAGTGAGCATCACGCCGTCTCGCGAGCAGTTCTCCTGGATTACGACCCTGTCGGCACCAGCAGGAACGGGCGCGCCGGTAAAGATACGCACGGCTTCTCCGGTGCCGAGCGCCGGTGGCTGCGGTGTCCCTGCAAAGCTCTCGCCCGTTACTCGCAGGCTGGCTGGCAGGTTTTCCACGTCGCTGTCCTGCACCGCATATCCATCCATTGCGGAACTGTCGTTGCGTGGAGAGGCGATGCCAGCGATGACTGCGCAGGCCAGTGTACGATCATGAGCTTCTGCAATCGACACAGCCTCCGCACCAAGAGGATGCGCGAGGGACTGCACGATCCCGAGTGCCTCATCAAGCGGGAGAAGATCGGTCATCCGCTCGTGCCTCCTTCCCTGGCAATGATGCTAATCGCGCCGATCAACATCTTCCGGTCGATGGCTTCGACCATATCGCGTGATGTAAGGCAGACATTCAAGACAGCGGTCAGCGTCTCCACTTCGACACCAGTCTGCCCATTGGTGCAAGCTTCGGCTTTGATCTCAAGGCCAGGCAGGTCAGGTGCAATCATCGTGCGAACTACAAACTTGGTCAGAGCGAGGGGGTGGCATGGCGGGATGAGGTCGGCTGTGCGTTCTGCTGCCCTCACGCCTGCCACTCCCGTAGCAGAGATAACCGCGCCTTTGCGAGCGGTGCCGTTCGTCACAGCCTCGATTGTCGTCGGCATGCGACGCAGAACGCTTCGCGCTTCTGCGTGGCGGGCGGTCGTCAGTTTATCACCCACATCGACCATGCTGGCGCGCCCACCTGCATCGACATGCGTCAGCCCGCTCATGCGCAGACGTGACGCAGCCGGGGGATCGTGCCCGCCAGAGAGCAGGGCTTATGCCGGCTGTCGAGTTCGTACGCGAGGATATGATCCCATCCGTCGCGGCAAGCGCCGTTCGAGCCGGGCAGGCAAAAGATGAAAGTGTCCTGCGCTTGCCCTGCAAATGCCCGTGATTGCAGGGTGGCGACCCCGACATTTGCCTGACTGATCTGGTGAAAGAGGATCGCAAAACCATCCATTTCCCTGCGAAACAGAGGTTTGACTGCCTCGGGCGTCACGTCTCGCGGAGAAAAACCGGTGCCGCCGGTGGAGATGATCACGTCTACGTCCGGATCTTCAATCCATCGTTCAATCGGTGCGCGGATCGTCTCTATTACATCTTTGACAATGGTTCTGTCTGCCAGCTTGTGGCCCGCTTGCACCAGCCTGTCCATCAACAGCTTTCCGGAACTGTCGGATGCTTCGTCACGGGTGTCGGAAACGGTCAGAACTGCAATGTTGAGAGGATGGAAGACGGCACCCGGATCAATCCCGCTCATTGTTTCGCCATCTCCAAAGCTGTCGTATTCCAGCGTGCTACATCCGCCAGGTCTTCGAGGCGAGGCTCGATCCAGCGAGCACCTGTCGCGCCGATTTCCTGCTTCCAGAACACCGCCTGTGTTTTCAGCAGGTCCATGAGGAAATCTGCGGCAAGAAACGCATCACGGCGATGACGCGCGGCCACACCGGCAAAGACGATCGGCTCGCCAAGCAGGATCGTACCTGCCCGGTGTACCGCAGTCACTGCATCAACCGCAAAGCGACTCTTCGCCACCGCAGCGATTTTCTCGAGTGAACGTATGGTCAAAACGGGATGATGCTGGAGAACGAGTGCCGCGACGCCGCCGTCCTCCTCGCGAGCCAGGCCCACAAAGCTGACAACCCCGCCCGCTTTGCCACTTGCCGCGGTCAGACTGGCCAGTTCCAAGCCTGGGTCGAGCGGCTCATGCAGGATGGCGCGGATCATCCGCCCGACACCACCGGGATACGTTCGATCGGACATCCCGGTCCAGCGATCATGCCATCCACTGCCAGAGCGCCGTCCACGCAGGCCCGCACCCCGGGATCGGCTAGCAGTTCCCCAAGCCGGGGTTCGAGGGCTGCCACCCGCGCGCGAACATCCTGCACAAGCTCACTCCGATCGCCGCCGTCTACCCGAACCGAACTGCCCAGAGGGTCGGCCAGCTTGCCAAACAGGATGACTTCGCGCTTTTCGATCATCAGTGCCATCCTCGTGCCTTGCTGCGCTCGCATGCAAAATAGTTCCAGCGAAGAAAGATGCTTTGATCTGTATCATATAGCGCTCTGCCGCCGGGCCTAAAAGGATGCGATCCCAACAATGGACGTGTCACATGAACAGTCAGGTTCTCTCGTCTCCTTCCCCCGGTGCGGCTCGTGCGACCTGGCTCAGCACCATTGCCTTTACCGCCTGTTTTGCGGTCTGGACGATCTTCGCCATCATCGGCATCGGCATCAAGGAAGAGCTGGGCCTGTCGGAAACCCAGTTCGGGCTGCTTGCCGGCACACCAATTCTGACAGGCTCGCTCGCGCGGGTGTTTCTGGGTATCTGGGCCGACCAGTTTGGCGGGCGCAGGATCATGGCGCTGACCATGATTGCCGCCGCCATAGCGACGTTTCTGGTTTCCTACGCAGACAGTTATGCAATGCTCCTGATTGCCGGACTGGGAGTGGGGCTCGCAGGCGGTGCATTTTCCGTCGGTGTGGCTTACGTCGCCACGTTCTACCCACCGGGAAAGCAGGGAACTGCACTCGGCATCTTCGGCGCCGGCAATGTCGGCGCCGCTGTTACGAAGTTCGTCGCGCCTTTTGTCATGGTGGCGTTCGGGTGGACAGCAGTGGCGCAGATCTGGGCTGTGGCACTGGCCGCGATGGCGGCAGTCTTTTACGTGTCCTCACCACAAGATCCACAACACATTGCGCGCAAGGCTTCTGGGAAACGTCCTGAACCGATGAGCGAGCAATTGAAGGTGTTGCGCGATGTGCAAGTGTGGCGCTTTGCACTCTACTACTTCTTTGTTTTCGGAGCTTTTGTCGCCCTCTCTCTGTGGCTGCCCCGCTATGTCATGGGAGTCTACGACATGGGCATCAAAGAGGCAGGGATGCTCGCGGCGTTCTACTCCATACCCGCAAGTCTGTTCCGGATTTATGGCGGACATCTTTCCGACAAATACGGAGCCCGCCGGGTACTCTACTGGACCTTTGGCGTGTCATCCGTGTGCACCTTTCTGCTGAGTTACCCGCCTACAAGTTACGTCATCGACGGGATCAAGGGACCGATCGCTTTCTCCACCCAGATGGGTCTTGTTCCATTTCTCATCACGATCTTCGTGCTCGGCTTCTTCATGAGTCTCGGCAAGGCGGCCGTTTACAAGCACATTCCCGTGTATTTCCCTGATCGCATAGGTGCGGTGGGCGGTCTGGTCGGCATGATCGGAGGGCTTGGCGGCTTTGTTCTTCCGCTGATCTTTGGTGTCATGCTCGATCTGACTGGCGTATGGACCAGCAGTTTTGCCCTGCTCTTTCTGATTGTCACCATTTCGCTCATATGGATGCACTTTGCGATCCAATACATGGAGCGCTCGCGCCAATTGCAGGGCCGCTCCGACGCATCGCCTGAACTGCCGGAGATGGAAGGCCTGGGTACGGTGGGCACGGCCACTCACTTTGGTAAAGCGGCACCTATCCACGCATCAGAGATGCCTGCGCTTGCGGTGTCTGCCGCTTCCGGAACGGGTTCCGAAGGTCTTCCGACGCAAAGGTCGACGGATGCAAATGCGGGGCTATCGCAAGCCGGTGTCCTCTCGAACTGGCGGCCGGAGGATCCGGTTTTCTGGAAAAGCCAGGGAAAGGCAATCGCGCGCCGTAACTTGTGGATTTCGACCTATAATCTGCTGCTGGCATTTGCCGTGTGGATGGTCTGGTCAGTGGTGGTGGCCAAACTGCCGGGAATAGGTTTTGAATTTACGACGGACCAGCTGTTCTGGCTGGCCGCTTTGCCAGGGCTGTCGGGCGCGACACTGCGCATATTCTATTCCTTTCTCGTTCCGATCTTTGGCGGCCGGTTATGGACAGCCGTTTCCACCGCGACGCTTCTGGTTCCCGCGTTCGGGATCGGCTATGCTGTACAAAACCTGGAAACACCGTTCTTCATCTTCCTGGTGCTGGCGCTGCTATGTGGCCTGGGCGGCGGCAATTTCGCCTCCTCGATGGCAAACATCAGCTTCTTTTTCCCCAAGGCGGAAAAAGGCAACGCACTCGCGATCAACGCAGGGATCGGCAATCTTGGTGTCAGTGTCATGCAATTCCTGGTGCCTGTGGTTGTCACCATGGGCCTGTTCGGCGCATTGGGCGGGCAAGCGCAGCTCGCCGATGACGGTGCCGTACTCTACCTGCAAAACGCGGGGTTTGTCTGGGTTCCGCTCATCATTATCGGAACCGTCGCTGCCTGGTTGGGGATGAACGACATCGCTTCGGCGGAAGCATCATTTGCCGACCAGGCCGCAATTTTCGGGCGGAGACACACCTGGCTGATGTGCTGGCTGTACACCGGAACATTCGGCACCTTCATCGGCATGTCGGCAGGATTCCCGCTGCTCACCAAACTGGTCTTTCCAGAAATCGACGTGCTCAAATATGCGTTCATCGGGCCTTTCGTGGGAGCTGCATCGAGAGCCGCGACCGGCTGGGTAGCTGACAGATTTGGCGGTGCGCGGGTCACCTTTGTCGTGTTTCTGGTGATGATGGCGGCAATCGCGGGCATGATCTGGTTTCTGAACGCAGGCGATTTCTGGGGCTTTTTTGGCATGGTCCTGCTGCTGTTCTTCGCCAGCGGTGTTGGCAATGCCTCCACGTTCCAGATGATTCCCAACATCATGCGGTCCGAAATACGCCGGCTCGCGCCCGCACTGAGCGCAGACGAGCAGCGAGGACAGGCCGAGCGCGAGAGTGCCGCAATCATCGGCTTCACGTCTGCCATCGCCGCCTATGGGGCGTTCTACATCCCCAAAGCCTATGGCTCGTCGATTGAGATTACGGGTGCGGCCAATGCGGCTCTGTGGGGGTTCTTCGCGTTCTTCGTCAGCTGCGCTCTTTTGTCATGGATCATCTACAGCGGCCCCCGAGGTTTGCTAAAGCAGATCGAGACGCGCCGTGCCGCACCAGCATATGCTTGAGGACCAACATCTATGAGCCATTTTCTTGACCGGCTGACCTTCTTCAAGCGAATGCAGGATAGCTTCTCCGACGGGCATGGTATCACAACAGATGAATCGCGGCAGTGGGAAGACGCTTATCGCAAACGCTGGGCGGCGGACAAGATCGTGCGTTCGACGCACGGGGTGAACTGCACTGGCTCGTGCTCCTGGAAGATCTACGTCAAGGGCGGCATCGTCACTTGGGAAACGCAGCAGACTGACTATCCCCGAACCCGTCCTGACCTGCCCAACCATGAACCGCGCGGTTGTCCGCGCGGAGCGAGTTATAGCTGGTATTTGTATTCCGGCACCCGTGTCAAATATCCGATGGTTCGCGCCCGGCTGCTTGAGCATTGGCGCGCGGCGCGGCTGTCGATGTCTCCGGTTGCGGCCTGGGCTGCCATTGTTTCCGATCCGGTCAAGCGGTCAGACTGGGTCAAGCGACGCGGTCGAGGAGGGCTCGTCCGCTCGTCCTGGCAAGAGGTGAACGAGATTATCGCGGCGGCAAATGCCTATACGATCCGCGAATACGGTCCCGATCGTGTCGCCGGCTTCTCGCCGATCCCGGCAATGTCGATGATCAGCTATGCAGCCGGGAGCCGCTACCTGTCGCTGATTGGTGGCACAATCCTCAGCTTCTATGACTGGTATTGTGACTTGCCGCCTTCCAGTCCGCAAACCTGGGGCGAGCAGACCGACGTTCCCGAAAGCGCCGACTGGTACAATTCCAGCTATCTGCTGGTGTGGGGCTCCAACGTGCCGATGACGCGCACGCCCGATGCCCATTTCTACACAGAGGCACGCTACCGTGGCACCAAAAGCGTGGTCATTTCCCCTGATTACAACGAGGCCGCAAAATTTTCCGACATGTGGCTGCACCCCAAACAGGGAACTGATGCCGCATTGGCGCTGGCGTTCGGCCATGTCGTGTTGCGCGAATTCTATGTCGATCGAATGTCTGATTACTTCACTGATTATACGCGCAAATACAGCGATTTTCCATTCCTGGTCAAATTGACGGAGCAGGATGGGCGGCTTGTTGCCGACCGTCATCTGCGCGCCTCGGATTTTTCCGGCAATCTTGGCGAGGCGGAAAACCCGGAATGGAAGCCGGTGGCTCTCAACGAAGCGGATGGAGAACCGGTCTGTCCCATTGGCACGGCCGGACACCGATGGGGCGAGAAAGGTCACTGGAACTTGGCCGAAGTCGACAAGGACGGAAATCCGCTGAAGTTGCTCACCACGCTCAAGCATGATCATGACCAGATCGTATCTGTAGGTTTTCCATACTTCGGATCAGAAGCATCCAACGGCTTCGTCGCGACCGAGCATGATTCAATCCTGATGCGCAACGTGCCTGCGCGCGAGATTGTTCTGGCAAGTGGCGAGCGGATCATGGCCACCACCGTCTTCGATCTGTTCTGCGCCAACTATGGTGTCGACCGCGGCTTTGGTGGTGCAAATGTCGCAAAGTCGTTCGACGACGATATCCCGTTTACGCCAGCATGGGCCGAGCGCATAACCGGGGTTCCGCGCGATGCCATCATTCAGACAGCGCGCGACTTTGCCGCCAATGCGGATGCGACCATGGGCCGCTCGATGGTGATCCTCGGGGCCGGTCTCAACCACTGGTATCACATGGACATGAGTTATCGCGGCATCATTGCGCTGCTCGTGATGTGCGGCTGCATCGGGCAATCGGGTGGCGGGTGGTCTCATTATGTCGGTCAGGAAAAGCTGCGTCCGCAGACTGGCTGGTTGCCTCTGGCAATGGGTACGGACTGGGTTCGTCCGCCGCGGCAGATGAATGCGACCAGCTTCTTCTACGCGCATACAGACCAGTGGCGCTATGAAACAATGACCGTCGACGATATCATCTCGCCCACGGCACCCAAAGCCGACTGGACCGGATCGATCATCGACTACAACGTCCGTGCAGAGCGGATGGGCTGGCTACCTTCCGCGCCGCAACTGCAACAAAACCCGCTCGATGTGGGCGCCGCCCTGCGGCAATCGGGCAGCAATGCTACAACGGCGATACCGGAAATGCTGCAATCGGGCGAAATCCAGTTTGCCAATGCCGATCCGGACAATCCGCGCAATTGGCCGCGCAACATGTTCTTCTGGCGATCCAACGTGCTCGGCGCGAGCGGCAAGGGGCACGAATATTTTCTCAAGCACTTTGTCGGGTCGATGCACGGCGTTCTGGGTGTCGATGGCCCGCAAAGCGGCGTCGTGCCGCCGAACGAGGTCAAGTGGCACGAGGAGGCACCAGAGGGCAAACTGGATCTGATGGTCAACATCGACTTTCGCATGTCGACGACCAGCCTTTATTCCGACATCGTCCTCCCGACAGCCACCTGGTATGAAAAGAACGACCTCAACACGACTGACATGCACCCGTTCATCCACCCGCTGACCGCGGCAGTGGACCCGGCATGGGAAGCACGCAGCGACTGGGCCATCTTCCGGGGCATCGCGGAAGCGTTTTCGAAGATTTCTCCAGAGGTGCTTGGTGTGGAGCAGGACGTTGTCCTCTCGCCAATCCAGCACGACAGCCCGAATGAAATAGCGCAAGCCTTCGATCCCAAGGATTGGGGTCGAGGCGAATGCGAACCAGTTCCTGGCAAGACCATGTCGACCATTCACGTCGTCGAGCGCAATTATCCGGCAACTTTCGCCCGCTTCACCTCTCTTGGACCGGCGTTGGAAAAGCTTGGGAACGGGTCTAAGGGGATCAATTGGGACACAAAGCACGAAGTGGCCCTCCTGGCGGCGCTGAACGGCACATCACTGCATGAGGCAACGGCGGGCCGTCCGCGGATCGACAGCGACATCGAGGCTTGCGAAACGATCCTGATGCTGGCTCCCGAAACCAACGGCGAAGTGGCCGTTAAGGCTTGGGCTGCGCTTGGCGAGAATACCGGCCTGGACCACCTGCATCTGGCCGAAGGCAAGGAAGAGGAAAAGATCCGTTTCCGCGACATTGTCTCTCAACCACGCAAGATCATTTCCTCACCGACATGGTCGGGCCTGGAGAGCGAACATGTGTGCTACAACGCCGGCTACACGAATGTGCATGAGCAGATCCCCTGGCGAACACTTACCGGACGCCAGTCGCTTTATCAGGATCACCAATGGATGCGGGCGTTCGGCGAGGGGTTCGTCACCTGGCGGCCTCCGATCGATACGCGCACTGTGCGGCAGGTTCTCGGCAAGCTCCCTAACGGGAACACGGAAATCCAGCTCAACCTCCTGACTCCGCACCAGAAATGGGGCATTCACTCGACCTACACCGAGAACCTCATCATGCTTTCGCTGAACCGCGGCGGACCTGCCGTCTGGATCAGCGAGGACGATGCGCGCGCAGCGGGGATCATCGACAACGACTGGATCGAGGTGTTCAACATCAATGGTGCGCTCACTGCCCGGGCAATCGTTTCGCAGCGGATCATGCCAGGTTCGGCGATCATGTACCACGCGCAGGAAAAGCTGGTGAACACAGTGGGTTCGGAGGTTACTGGCCTGCGCGGTGGCATTCACAATTCAGTCACGCGCATCAACATGAAGCCAACGCACATGATTGGCGGATATGTACAGCTCGCATACGGGTTCAACTATTACGGAACTGTCGGTGCAAACCGGGACGAGTTCGTGATTGTTCGCAAGATGAGCGAGATCAACTGGTTCGACAAGGCCGATATGCCCGAAGAGGCCAATACGCGCCCTGTTGTCGTGCAGAAGGAGATCGCACGATGAAAATTCGCGCGCAAATTCCCATGGTTCTCAACCTTGACAAGTGCATCGGGTGCCACACCTGCTCGATCACCTGCAAGAACGTGTGGACCAATCGCGAAGGCGTGGAATATGCCTGGTTCAACAATGTCGAATCCAAGCCCGGCATCGGTTATCCGAAGGATTGGGAGAACCAGGAGCGCTGGAACGGAGGCTGGCACCGGCGGGCCAATGGCCGGATCGAGCCCAAACTCGGCTCGAAGTGGCGAATCCTTTCGAAGATTTTTGCCAATCCGAGCCTACCCGAGATCGACGATTTCTACGAGCCATACACTTTTGATTACGAATGGCTTCACAAGGCACCCGAACTCAAGGCGCAGCCCACGGCTCGTCCGCGATCTTTGCTGACCGGTGAAAATCTGAAAAAGATAGAATGGTCGGGCAACTGGGAAGACATGCTCGGCGGTGAATTCTCGAAACGATCCGAGGATTACAACTTTGCCGGAGTGGAGAAGGAGATCTACGGAGAGTTTGAAAAGACCTTCCTGATGTATCTGCCGCGGCTGTGTGAGCACTGCCTCAACCCTACATGCCTCGCGGCCTGCCCATCCGGTGCGATCTACAAGCGCGATGAGGACGGTATTGTCCTGATCGATCAGGAAAAATGCCGGGGTTGGCGCATGTGCGTGTCGGCATGTCCTTACAAGAAGATCTACTACAACTGGGCCAGCGGGAAATCGGAAAAATGCATCTTCTGTTATCCCCGTATTGAAACGGGCCAGCCAACGGTCTGCTCGGAAACCTGCGTTGGTCGCATCCGCTATCTCGGCGTGGTGCTCTACGATGCGGATCGCATCGAGGAGGCCGCTTCGGTTGAGGATCCCAAGGATCTTTATCCGGCGCAGCTTTCCCTGTTCCTCGACCCCAATGATCCGGAGGTTCAGGCTCAGGCCAGGCTCGACGGGATACCCGAAGCCTGGATTCAGGCGGCGCAGCGTTCCCCTGTTTACAAGATGGCCGTGGAATGGAAAATCGCTTTTCCGCTTCACCCTGAATATCGCACACTGCCGATGGTCTGGTATGTGCCGCCCCTGTCACCCATCCAGTCGGCGGCCGAAGCAGGCAAGATCTCCGAGCGGGATGGCATGCCCGACGTGCGTTCGTTGCGCATCCCATTGAAATATCTGGCCAATCTGCTGACCGCTGGAGATGAGGATCCGATTGCGCTTGGTCTGGAACGGATGCTGGCAATGCGGGCATACATGCGGGGCAAGCGTGTTCACGGTATCGGGGATGAAAGCATCGCGACGCGTGTCGGCCTGACAGGTGCCACGATCGACGAGATGTATCGCATCATGGCCTTGGCAGCGTACGAAGATCGCTACGTGATCCCCACCGCACATCGTGAGTTTGAAGAGGACGCGTATGTTCTGCGCGGTGCTGGCGGTTTTGGTTTCAGGGAGGTGACCGAAGGACGCACGCCAAGCCTGTTCGGCGGCAAAAAGGCTCAACCAGGCAAACCAGTCGAGCGGGAGGCCATGTGATGCTCGGCAGGAAACAGGTTCGACCGATGTCCTTCTCGCTACGCACCCTGGCAGCCTTGCTCGGTTATCCGAGCAAGAACCTCGTCGAGGCCGTTCCCGAATTGCGCGCCGCCCTGGCCGAGGAGAACGCGTTATCAGCGAACAGCAGGACCGCGCTCGAACCGCTGCTGATCGGCTTATCAACCCGCAATCTTTTTGACCTTCAGGCCGATTACAGTGAGCTGTTCGACAGCACGCGCAGATTGTCACTGCATTTGTTCGAGCATGTGCATGGCGACAACAAGGACCGTGGCCAGGCGATGAGCGATCTTGGCCTGGAATACATCAAGAATGGTCTGGAGATGACCAGCAACGAACTGCCGGATTATATTCCCATGTTTCTCGAGTTCACCGGCCAGCTTACGCCGGAGGCTGCGCGTGACTGGCTGCGGGAACCGATCGAGGTGTTCACTGTCCTTGCCGAGCGCCTGGCGGACCGCGAAACTCCTTATGCCGCAGTCTTTGCGGCAGTGGTGGAGCTGGCCGACGGGCGACCCGATGCCGGGCGTGTGGAAGAAATTGGCAAAGCCTTCGCCGAGGACGAGAACAAGAGCGTGGACGAATTGTGGGAGGAGGCCCCTGTCAGCTTCGGAACCGCGGCTTTCGACAATGGCGGTCCTACCGGGGTAATCGCCCGGATCCGCGCCTCCAATCGGGCGCGCAAATCACAAGAAGGAGCGCGGCATGAGTGAGTTTGTCCATTATCTGCTGTTTGGCTGGTATCCCTACCTTGCCGTGACGGTGATGGTCGTTGGCAGCATCCTGCGCTTCGACACCAATCAATATAGCTGGCGCTCGCAGTCGAGCCAGTTTCTGCGGCGCAGACAGATGCTGATTGGATCGAACCTGTTCCATCTCGGCATCCTGGTTTTGCTTGGCGGTCATCTGGTTGGCCTGCTAACTCCCATTCAGGTCTTTGACTTCTTTGGGGTGCAGCATCAGTGGAAGCAGGTGCTGGCGCTGGTAGCCGGCGGAATTGCCGGAGTGGCAGCGTTCATAGGCTGCACTCTCCTGCTTCATCGAAGGTTGGTCGATCCGCGCATCCGGCGAAGTTCCGCGACTTTGGACATCGTCGTTCTCGCGCTCATCTGGTTTCAGATCCTGCTCGGGCTATCGACCACCTATTGGACCCTTCAGCATATAGACGGGCGCGAAATGGTGAACTTCATGGCATGGGCTAACGGCCTCCTGACGCTGCAGCCCGGGTCCTCCAGTTACATCGTGCAGACGCATATCGTCTACAAGCTGCACATTGTGCTCGGCCTCACCCTGTTCCTCCTCACTCCGTTCACGCGACTGGTGCACGTGTTCAGCGCACCCATCTGGTATCTGTTTCGGCCCGGTTACCAGATCGTGCGGACACGCCGCGGTAAAGGCGCTCCGCCCCGGG
This sequence comes from Croceicoccus esteveae, assembly GCF_031846435.1. Classification (NCBI taxonomy): domain Bacteria; kingdom Pseudomonadati; phylum Pseudomonadota; class Alphaproteobacteria; order Sphingomonadales; family Erythrobacteraceae; genus Croceicoccus; species Croceicoccus esteveae. Next base: position 11,245 of record NZ_JAVRHS010000005.1, on the reverse strand, counting down.
CTCCACAGCCTTTCGGAGGCGCGCCTGCCTACACCGCTGGTCCGGCTTCCGAGCGAGCGTTCACCGAGGAGGCGCAGTAATGGCGCGCAAACTTGATGTGATCAACATCGGCGCACCTGTCTCCCAGACGGAGCCTGCCATGCCCTCCGCCTGCGAAACGCACGGCTGCGGCGGCGCCGACGAGCAGATCGTGGCGTTGCCCGCGTTCGGCATAGTGACGGTTGATGGGCATGAGATCACCGCCGAGCAAATCGCCGAGGAAATGCCTCATCACCCTGCTGCCAGGGGAGAGGATGCCTGGCGTGCGGCGGCGCAGGCGCTGGTGGTACGCCACCTCCTGCTGCGGGAGGCGCACAACAGAAGTCTGTCGGCCGACAGCGCAGTCGTGCAAGGCAAGCGCGCGACCGAAGACGAAGCTCTCGTCAAGGCGCTGCTCGATAATGTCGTTGGCGAAGCCGTTCCTACCGAAGAAGAATGTGCCCGGTACTACCAGGCCAACCTTCACCGTTTCCGCACACCAACGCTTTACGAAGCCTCCCATATCCTGATCGAACCGGAAGAAGGTGCAGGGCAGGATGGCTGGGATGCCGCCGAAGTGCAGGCGCGCACTATCATTGAAGCTGTTGCGGATGATCCCAAAGCTTTCTCAGAAGCGGCGCGGGAGTTTTCCGGCTGTCCATCAGGCCAGCAGAATGGCTCCCTTGGACAGATCCGCCGTGGTGAACTTGTGGAACAGGTCCAGCTGCACATCGAGACAACGCCAACAGGTTCGATCAACCGCGAGCCGGTGCGGTCGAAACATGGATGGCACGTGATCCGCCTGGACCGGATCATCGATGGACGCGAATTGCCTTTCGAGGTGGCGAAAGACAAGATTGCTGACCTGCTCGAGGCGCGATCCTGGACCATATCGGCGATGCAGGTGGTCCAGTCGCTCGCTGAGAAGGCTGATATCAAGGGTGTGGTACTTGATGCTCCGCCAATTGAACACGACCAGCGCCAAGGAACGCTTGCGGCATGATGCTGGGGGATTACCTTGCGCTCGCCAAGAAAGCAGGCGCAGATGTACATGGCTGGCTCGCAGCCGCTGGGCCGCTTCAGGCGCGCGCTCTTGAAAAGCTTGCGCAACAAGAAGACCTCGCGCCTGCACGCGCTGCACGGATGGCGGTTGCCGATTTCAGCCGGTTCGCGGGCGAAGAGGATTGGACAACGCTTATCAGCCATGTGCGGGTCGCCCCGGATCCGGCGCTCGCATGTCTGGGCGCGATGATCGATTGGCGTCTGGCACAAAAGCCATGCGGCGCACACGATGTATCAGCGCATCAACACCAGGTACAAAAGGAGCGCGCGTGAAATGGTTCGTCGAAATCCCACCTCCGCAGAGCAGACGCATGCTGCAGACAACGCTCCGCTCAATCCTCGTCTGCTGCAGGCTCATGGAGATGCACGCACGAAAGATGCGCCGGTGGCACCCCTTGCCTCCGTCTCTGTCAAGGGGCGTGATTACAACATCTGGCCGATAATCTGGCTCGGCACGCTGGTGATTTCAATTTTGATCGTGCTGATCTGGCTGTTGGGTTAACTTAAAAGCTCGACTTCCCGCGCCGGGATTGCCATGTGCAAATGAACTTTGGAGTTCATCTTGCTGAAAGCTCCGCATAGCCAATGCCTGCAAAATGCTCCGGTAACATTACCGCCGGATCACCCCTGCTACTCCTGCGAAGTGCGACGGGTTTCGGTGTTCTATGCTCTACAATGCCGAGACCTGTCAGAGCTGCGGAGAATTGGCAATGTGCGCGAACTCAAGGCTGAAGAAGCTTTGTTTCATCAAGGCAGTGATGCCAGCCTTGTCTACACGGTCATCTCAGGCAGCCTCCGGCTAGGCCGGCTTCTTTTCGATGGCCGCCGGCAGATCACGGGCTTTGCGCTGCCGGGGGAATTTCTCGGTATCGCGATGGACGAATTGCATGATGTTACGGCCGAAGCATTGGAACCGAGCCGCATCTGGTGTTTCCCCCGCCTCCGGTTCGACAGCCTTGTGGCATCCATTCCACCTTTGAAAGATTCGCTGCTGGAGAGAGCTCGACAGGATTTAACAGCAGCGCAACAGCAGTTCATCGTACTGGGCCGCAAGACGGCGATCGAACGGGTCGCATCGTTCCTCGTATATCTGCACCGGCGCTTTGAACGGACGGCTGGCACGTCCTTGAGCAACATCACTCTGCCCATGGGACGGGCGGACATTGCCGATTATCTGGGTCTGACCAAGGAGACAGTAAGCCGGGTTTTCAGCCAGCTGAGGAACAGCCGGATCATCAGGCTGGAGACCTTGACCTGTATCCAGATCCTGAACCAGCCAGCATTGGAGGCAGTCGCGGAAGGTGAATAGCGGGGGCCTGGCATAGCGGGGGGGTTGCTAGTAGCGCGCGTCGATTTGCACCCAGCCCTTTGTGGTGTCAGCGGCGAAATCGACAGCATCGTAGTGTGCTAACTTTAAGGTCAGAGACACCGACCCGAAGAGGCGGCGGCTTACCAACGCGTTCCACTCACGGCCATAATGAAGGTCATCGGTTGTCGAGCGGAAATCATGATAAACCACTCGGAAGGTCGTTGCCGACAAAAAGCCGCGCCTTTCCTCAACCTGATATGCAGCGTCAAGATAAAGGTCGCGCAGTCCCGTAGGCGGCGTAACCAGGAACTTGTCAGCCCAGCCATTGAAGGCGTGTAGCGTTGCCAGCGGAGTCTGCAGCGCCGATGCGCCATTTCCTCCCAGTCGCTCGTAGCCAAACCTGACGCTGGCCGGGCCAAAGCCAAATCCCGGTTCCATCAGCAGGTAGTCATGGCTGTCACTGACAGGGTTGCGGCCAGCATCGAACTGTCTTGCGAATTCCAGAGCATAGACAGCGCTGAGGCCGCCAGCCACACCATGGCGCCCTGTAAACCGCGCGCCAAAGGTCCGGTTTGAAAGCGGCGGAGCTTCGGGAATGTCGAACCAGTAGCCGTATGTAACAAGTGAGCCCAGTTCACCGATATCTTTGGCAATGCGCAGCAGGTGGATGTCGTTGTCGCGCCAGATACCTTGCGGCGAGTCAGGTCCAAATACCCGGTTGACGCGCCAGGCATAAGCATAGTTTGCGGAGATGCCGGTGTTGCCCACCTTTTCGACACTGCCGGCCACGGCGTCAAGCGTCTGATCGTTCTGCCGCCACCCGACCGAGCCGACCCATCGCTGATTGTCGTAGTTGATCGTTTGTCTGCCAGCAGTCACCTCCAGGCCAAGGTGTGGCTTGAACCGGACATATGCCTGGTTCAGCAGAACATCCTCTGGATCAGCCACGATCGGTCGGTTCATTACGTTGTTGGCCGTATCGTTGAACTTGTCGGGACCGAGATGAACGATCGTCTCGCCTTCGACATGAAGACTGACCTTATCGATCGGGTCCACCTTGGCACCAAACCGCAGGCGCAGCGTCGAGGCATGGGCATCAAGATCGAAATCGTCCTGCTCGACATATTCGTAGCGATACCGGGTATCGAGCGCCACATCGATCCAGTCAGGCAGCGCGCCTGCCCGTTTCGCTGCCGACGAAGCGCCAGCGGGAGCCGCCTGCGCGACAGCGGATTGGTGAGGAAGAGCAAGAGCGGTGAAGCCAGCCAGGAGAACAGCTACGCGGTCCATATCTTATGTCTTTCGTGCTTCGCGGATCACTGGGTAACGGTCTTCGCCATTCGGTGTTTTGCGGCAGATCATATCTGCTGATCAAAAGAAGTTTTCTCACCGGTTGCCGAAAACAGGGTTCGAACACCTTTAACTTACCCGAACGCTGCGGCTCCAGCAGAGCAGGCAATGCTTCGTGTCGCCGTTCGTAAACGGCACGCTGAACGTTGCGCAGCACAGCTGCCTGGACCCCCGAATGTCGGCGTCCTTCACAGCGCCGCAGCGTTCGTGGCGCATGATGACGATCAGCGGCACCTGCAATGTCGGCACCGCGAATACGAAGCTTCTCAGCGAGCTGGTACAAAGCGTGTACCCCGCATCGCGGGACATCAACAGCTCACCAGGCCCTCGCCCGAACAGCAGGTCCCGCGCAATCCGGCTTTCGGAACAGGAGAAACAGGTCGCGATTGGATACTGCCCCGCAGCGTGCCTCAGCCGTTCTGCGCGATCCAGCGCTTCATCGGGAGGCATGCCGCTCCTGTATGCGCCTTTACCCGCTGCACATTGACTCAAGTCATCGTTGCTTTGCTCGTCGACGTAAGAGCATTGGTGCAAAGCAAAAGAGGAATAGTGCAAAGCCAAGCATCCAGAGCCCGCCGGCGAGCCGCCATGCCTCGCCCACAGGTACGATGTTCGTACCAGCCAGAACGCGAACAGCGGCTCCGGCGGAAGTCAGCAGCACCGCAACCAGCGCCGCCGGACGCCATGGCGCCTGCCGTCCGGTCTGTGCGATACTCATGCGGGCCATGACGGCGAGGATCATGCAGGAAATTGCGCCTGCCGTGAGGAGGTGAATAACATTTGATTCATCGCCAGTATCTGCGGTTGTCAGCGCCAGCAGGCCGATAGGCAGCCACAGATAGCTGATATGCAACGCGAGCACCGAGGGTTCATGCCACACCCGATACGGCTGCCAGCGCACCGCGCGCACCAGGTGAACCGCGCTTGCAAGACCAAGCATGACCCTTGCCAGCACGCCGGCATCTGCGACCCAGAGCAGGCAGGCAGCCGCAGTGATGAGATGAACTGCATCGTCGAAACGGGTCTGCTGCGCAGTGATCGTCCGTCCGGTTGCGCGCGGCAACACGTTGCGGGTGAACGACGGCACCAGCTTTCCTCCGATGATGGATATGAGGAGGACGAGGAGCGCTATACCCATTCGCTGAACGCCAACCAGATCCGGCAGGGCGCCTGCCGCAGCATAGTGGTCTGCAAGACATGACGCGGCAAACAGACCGACAACGATTGCATTCGTCCCGCCGCGTCCCTTGCCGTTCCAGCTCTCTCGTCCGCAGACGGCCGCCAGTGCCAGGAAAAAGCTGGTATCGATCAGCGCAGCTGGCCACGGTGTTTCCCACAACCCCGATCCAACGGCATTGATCAACCGCGCGAGCGCCCACCAGAGCACCATGGCAAGGAGCGGCATCCCGATCGCGGGCAGTCGACCGCTCCAGTTCGGCGTCGCGGTCAACAGATACCCTGCCATCGCCGCGCCGACGCCGCCGAATATAAGCTCATGGCGATGCCAGGCGACAGGAGGGAAGTGGGAGGGGAGTTGCACCACCCCGGCCAGCATCGCCAGCCATAAGGCCATCGCCCCCAGGAACCACAAAGTGCCAACCAGGAAGAACGGCCGGAAGCCGCCCTGCAGAACAGCAGGTGCGCGCGCTTCGCGGGCGCGCCGAAGGGCAAGACGCCTGGCTCCGTTCATGCAGCTAAGTCTCGCACACGCTCACCCGCACTTCGAACAACCACAAGAGAGGCATTTTTGCATCCATCTTCGCGGATCATGCCGGGCATTTCACATTGCGGGTAGTAGGATCCTGCCAGGAACGGGGTGGGCGCATTCAGTGCAGGCTCAGTGAGCAGGTCGAGCTGCGCAGGCACGAACTGCGCCATGTGCCCCTCGATAATGGCACCGATCACTGCCAGCAGCGAGGACGCATAGTGCTCTCCTGACCCAGCACCGCCGCGCGGGTCGAGCACCGCCTTCAGTTCTTCGGCAAGGAAGGAGCCATCGCCTCCGCGACGGAACACTGCCGGGATCGAGCGGGTCAGCGCAAGCGTCCATGTGTGGTAACCTGTGTTCTTGGAGTTGATGAAGATCTCGAACGGCCGTGTGCCGCCGCCCTCCTTGGTTGATCGGCACATAAAATGCATGAGCCGATCCAGGCCGCTTCGGCTTGTAAGTAGTGCCATTCAGGATTTCCTCACGATTTGGCGGGTCGTCACGAACCGGATTTGCAGGAATATCCTTCTTCGCTTCGGCAGGTTTCTCGATGCTCAACACAGAACCTGTTATCACGTTTGGACGATAAGTCGTCAGCCCCTTGCAACCGTGTGCAAAGCCGTCGCCGTGGACTTCCTTGAAATCAGCAAAGGCGATCTCGTGTGGCACGTTCACCGTTTTCAAGATTGAACTGTCGATCATCGCCTGTGCCGAGGACGGCATTGTCACATGGCCAGCGGGAGTTAGGGACCGGGCGCTGACAAACAGTCCAGCCAGCTGCTCCTTGTCGCCTCGCAGCGCAGGCCATTGGCGCAGTGCAACGTCCTCGACCGCTTCCTGCCGCGCTGTGCTACCGGAGTTGAGCATGTGCCGCTGATCGCTGTAGGCAAAGACCGGCTCAATTTCGGATGACACATTGCCCGCCAGCAGCGAAGTGGTGCCTGCCGGCGCTATCGAAGTGAGGCAAGCATTGCGCAAACCATGCTGCGCGATCAACCCGCGCGTGTCTTCGTCCAACGCCTTCAGATTGGACCGGTCGAGCACCACCGGGTCATAGACCGCAAAGGCACCCTTTTCGCCCGCCAGTCCTGCCAACGCGCGGTAGACAGCGGTCCGGATGGCACCCCGCCACTCCTCCAGCAAGGCCACCGCGTCTGCGGAGCCATAGGTGCGGCCGCAATAGAGCAGCGCGTCGGCCAGCCCGATAATGCCAGGACCGATGCGGCGTTTCGCCTTTGCTTCGGCTTCCTGTTCGGCGAGAGGATAGCGGTTGATGTCGATGATGTTATCGAGCAGGCGGATCGCCGTACCAGTGAGTTTGACAAGCGCGCCGCAAGATCGAGCCGCGCGTCCTTTTTGAACGGCCGTTCGACCCGAGCAGCGAGGTTCATGGAGCCGAGCAGGCACGCGCCACAAGGCGACAGCATCTGCTCGCCGCAAGAATTTGGAGCGTTGATGGTTTTCCAATGCGCCAGCTTGTCGCGCGCATTCACCCGGTCAACGAAAAGGACGCCGGGTTCGGCGACGTCATAGGTGGCGCGCATCAGCCGTTTCCATAACTCGCTCGCCCGCACCGTGCAGCAGACCTCGCCGTCGAAAACCAGTAGCCAACCGGCATCTGCGTCGAGCGCCTTCATGAAGATGTCATTGACGAGCACGGAGAGGTCAAAATTGCGCATTCGGTCTGAATGGCGCTCGGCGTCTATAACGCTTTGATGTCCGGGTGCGGAGTTTTCAGCCACCATTGTGTCGCGTCGCGCGCCAGTGAAATCTGCGTCAGCCGGTTCGGCCTCATAGCCGCTGAAACGGTACTTCGCAGACCAGATTTCCCCCGCAATGGGTGCTTCAAAATTCATACGCGGCAACTCACTGGTCTGGAGTACCTATCACACCGTATGGAACGAATGATTTACATCACAAGTGCGGTTGATTGGCGAGATGGACACCTGCAACAACCATGAATTTGCCGCTGTGACTGGCGGATTGCGGGGATTACCGCCGTAAATCCCATCAGATGGACCTGATTGGCGGCTTTTAGGCGATGTTCCTCGGCCTTTAAGTCCTTTTCGGCGGATTACAGACACATTTGTCCCGTGGCTGCGCACCGTTCTTGGAACAGCAGGCGATCGAAGGTGTAGGCGAGGTCGGCCAGCGTGAGTTTGGTCTGAGCGCGGGGTAACGACTGACAAGGCAATCAAGGTAAGCTGCGCTCGTCCTGGCCACATGATCAGCCTTTCGGCCTTGTCTAGATCAGACCTTGGAGCAAAGCGGAACAAAACAAGACCCCGCTTTCTGCGCTAGAGGTCAAGAATGGCAGAATGCCGCCATTTCTACAATATCTTGGAACGTTCCGATGAGAACAAATGGTGCCCCATGAAGGGCGAACATGGGAACCCGGATTTGTGGACTGTCGTGGTGCAGCTTTCTTGAGCGGTAAGTCGCTCCTCGAATGGTGAGGGGAGCTGCGCTGATCACCGGTCAGCGCAGCTGTCTAAGCATACAAGTTGTGGATTGACCTGGTTTCGAGCTTGGCCTCAAACCGGCTTACAGCTGCAAAGAAGGATCGAATTTATGGAGAGGCAAGCTCACGAACTGAACTACGTGCGGAGGCAGGAGCCGCTTCCAACGGTTGAGGTAGACGTGGACAGTTTGGATCCGGAAGGTCCAACTGTCGCGGACATCGTGGGTGAGGCTCTCTCAAAGCATGCAACCGGCAAGCCGAACATTTGCGCGACCGCGTATATGTATTTCACCCCCAGTGTAAATTTCGGTGAGCCAACATCTTCCGAATTCGTGATGGTGGCGGGCCCGAAGGCTTTGTATGACGTTGTCCTCGCGGCGTTTCGAGCGATCGGAAAAGTGCGATGTCGCCCCAGCGATATGCTGAAGCCAGAAATGCACATGGCGATAGCGCATGTTGAAGAAGGCTTGGTCTGGGAGCCTTTGGACACAATAACGTGGGGGACGACGGCTTAAAATCGGCGGGCGAAGGTTTCGCTTCGTCCGAGATGCTTACGCTTCACGCGCAATGACGGTGTCGTAGCCACCAACGGTACTGAGCCCTTCGTGGCTGTCGATGCCTGTGTAGCGGAGCGAAGCGTCTTCGTAGCGTCGGAAGGCAAACACCGCAGCGTTCATACGTTCCGTGTTGAACACCTTCAGATCCACAAGCAGGTTGAAATCAGCCACGGTCAGCCCCGTTACAGTACGGAATAGATCGGGTTCGATCTTCGTGATCACATCAACGAGGGTGTTCTCACGAAAATCCGTGAGATACATGAATGCCGGGATACGTGTTGCGAACTTGATCAGCTTCTCCTGCACCTTCTTGCGCAGAGACTTGTACTCCCTTTCCTCGTCCGTCAGTTCCTTCTTCTCCTTGGACGCTAGGTCCTTGTCCTTCGCCTTCTTCTTGATGTCCTTAATCTTTTCGGCCTTATTGATGATCGTCTCGATCACGTTATCGCCAAGCGCGCGCCAGCCTTCGATCCGTTCGACCGCTGCCATTGCTTCTTCGTCTGCCAGCACGCGGCGCAATGTGTCGTTGTCGACATTGACAAGCATTGCGGATTCCCATTTTCGGGCAAGCAATGTGGCGGATGTCCCCGCCATCGCAATGTCGAGAATGCCGCCGGCATCGATCTGCATCATGTTGGCGCCATCATAGGCGAGCACAGGCAGGAACGAGACCAGGTCGGCGACGGCCTTCTCGGGATTGCCCTCGTTAGGCGAGAGACCAATGCCGTATTCGGAGATTTGCCGGAGCGCGCGGGTCGGTGCGAAATCGAATACGAAGCACACCGGCTTCAACACGTCTTCCCGATTGGGACCGTCGCCGTCCGGGTTCTTGATCGACCAGGGCGACTGGACGCGAAACGCAGCCTGGAAATAGGTTTCTGGCGACTTGAGGTTGCGCAGCATCAGGATCGAAGACCACTGCGGAACAGTCACGCCTGTAGTCAGCTTCCCACACGACAAGGTAATGGTCTGTGTGTCATGGCCGGAACCGATCGCATCACGAACCGGTGGCAGCGCGTTGAGCCCAATTCCGGCTCGCGGTCCCGCAGCCACGATCACGTCGTAAGCCTTCCAGAAGACGTTCTGCGGCTCTTCCAGAATGTTCTTCATCGCCTCGCACGCGGCGACGCTTGGCAAAAACCAGAATGCGTGGTTGAGGTAGGGGAGCAGCCTGACATCCGAGTATGGAAAGGGTGGTTTCCCGCCGGCCTTCAACGCATCGAGCGTTTGGGGTGCAAAGGACCCGCGAATGATGTCCAGCCACTTCTGGACCTCGTTCTTATGTTTGAAGGTTGCGAGCACATCCTTGCCACTGGCAGAGAAAAACTCGCCGAGATCGAACTCGTCGAACTCGCCGCCGCTTGCGATAGCCAAGAGCTCGTCGGGCATCTGGTAGGTCAGCAACCGCATTTGCGGCAAAGCGGCATAAGGATTGCGCTCTTCCGGTTGGGCGACCGCGAACTCGGCCTTGGCCCGCTGTTCGTCGGTGTAGGTCCAGTTGAAGATCTGCTCCTCGATGAACTCGCCGGTCGCCAAAGCCTTGAAGGGCGTACCGGAGAGATAGAGGTACGCTTTCGTCGTTATCGGCAGGAACTCGGCCTCGTCCTCAGACAGGTCTTCGAGATCCTCGTTCACGGTTTCCAGGCTGGATGCGTAGGCCAACTCTTTCTTGGCGACCTCGGCATCTTCGCCCTCGAACAGTTCCTTCGCGGCATCGCGCCAGGCGCCGAAGTGATATTCGTCGAAGATCACAAGGTCCCAGTTGATCGCGTGGATCCACTCGTTGCGGGCCTTTATGTTACCATAGCGGTCCGTGCCCAGTAGGTCCTGGAACGAGCCGAAATAAACTAGTGGCGTATCTTTGGGCACATCGAGCGGACTGCCCCCGGCATTGCGGGAGATGTATTGCCAGCCATCGAAATCGACGTGGTTCTTAAGGTCAGCCTCCCACGCATCCTCGACGGCAGGTTTGAAGGTGACGACCAGCACGCGCTTTGCTTTGAGCTTCTTCGCTAGCTGATAGCCGGTGAAGGTCTTGCCGAAACGCATCTTGGCGTTCCACAGGAAGCGTGGGACAGCCTTAGGGTCCTCGGCCCAGCGGGACTGGAAATAGTCGTGAGTGACCTTCACCGCCTCGGCTTGTTCGCGGCGCATGGGGAAGGTCTCGTGACGAGCGGATTCGAAGCGTAGACCTTTGCGCAGTTCGGTAATGGCACTCTTCACGTCAGCTGGCGAGCAACGCATCCATTCCCGCGAAGCACCGATAACGACTTTCTCGAAGCCCTTCTCGATCAGACGGCGGCGGACATCATTGTCGCGAAAGATGGAGCCGTCATCGCGCTCCGCAACTTCATCCACATGCAGCGTGTAGGCCTGCTGCATCTGGCCCTGCGACTGGCGGATGCGGTCATTGACGTCGGCCTGCGTGGTTTGCCCGACCTTTATCAGTGCGGTATAAGCAGGCGGCGGATCGTTGGGCGTCCACGCGTAAATGCGCAGACGGCCATCTGGCTTGGGAAGCAAAATTTCATCGATTGTCAGCTTGATCACGTTACGCCTCCATCGGCCGGATCAGGCTTTCAATGAACTTAATCTCGTCGTCAGCGATACCATACTGTTCGAACAACTGTTCATCAGTCCACAGCCTGTCCCAAGTCTGCATCGGAACCCACTGGTACGTGGAATGCGTGGCGTGCTGTGTGATCTTTCGAAGCGAAACCAAGAAGCGGAAAAAACGGGTTCTATAATAAGATTGTAGGCTCTGTGCCTCCTCATGAGAC
>NZ_JAVRHS010000004.1:0-221667 GCF_031846435.1 Croceicoccus esteveae | reverse complement strand
TGAGACGGCGTAGCACGCTGCTTGTGAACACAGAAATCTTCACGCGAGCCTCCTCTCGCCCGGGGCGCCGAGTATCGACGCTGACCCGGCCTTGCACGGAAATGAGATTGCCTTAGCTGTCGAAAGCTTCGATCCCGAGGTCGTCGCCGGGTTGCTCTGTGAAGATTAATCGCACCACCTGTCTGTCGTGTTGCGCCGGTAGAACCTGCCCTGCAGACCGCGAAGCACCTCGTCAAACCGGGTTCGGCAATGTCGAATGTCGCACCCGTCGGCCGACCGAAAAGGAGTGCGTGGAGGTAGAGACGGACGCTGACTGCATGAGCCGCGTTTTCGCGGCCAAGCTGCGGCCCGGGGAAACTCCCGCTTCGGCCATGCCACCAAAACCTAGACGCTGGTGCCGCTCGATGCGCCGGGTTTGAGAAGCAGGCCGATAACCAGTTCAGGTTTGCGCCCGATGAAACTTGGCCATGGCACGCAGAATACGAGAAGATCCGCAGCTTTGCGCACGATCATTTCGTGGCCGATGGACATGCGGTGATCCTGGTTGCGCACCACTCCAACCAGATTTCCCTGAGTGGCGCCACCGGCAGCCATGTCCACTTCATCAGCTCTCTGCGCCGGATTGCGAAGGACGGGTTTGGCAACTTTCCAGGCAGTTGTGCTACGATGAGGGTTTGGATGCAGCCCTTGCCGCCTGGCGGCCGCATTGCGCCTGTTGGACACCGCTCACGATGGAGCAGAGCGAGCTCAGCCTTCGGGCATCATCCGCCGCATGAACGTGTCCATTAGGAGCACCCTAAAGGCTGGGTAACCAGGCGTGGGACTGTAAAGCATCCCTTCGACAATCAAACTGTTGCGCATGGGCGCGACACTCGACACCTTCACTCCCAGCGCGTCAGCGATGTCGCCAGAACGGTGCGACCCAAGCCAAAAGCCGGACACGGGGCGACGATAGCGAATTTGAGCGGGAGCCAAGCGATTAAATCGCAAGCAAAAAAGCGCGCATTGGGTTCGGCAAGGGTACTCTGCGTCGCCGCCTTGACTTCTTCTGCGGTGACTGATCCAGCCTTCGCTGCATTCCAGCTGTGCTTGCCTCAATCGTCAGAAGGAAAATTTGGGTATCCACCCATCGCGTTGACTATCGCATCAACTGCGCCAAGGCGCGATACTCTCGTCCTCCCGCTCGATAGGCAGGCGGATTATCTTTTGTGCGGAGTTTGCATCCGCGCAGGCATGGAAAGGATGCCCTAAAAGTCAGGTTCTGCACGGAAGCGGCTGCTCGACAGCGGCGGTTCGTTTGGCGATATAGCATAGTCAGAAAAGCGTATGGGCGCTGACGAAGTGTGACGGGATCAGTCAGAAGAGCCACCATGTAACGAAGGCTGCAATGACGATGGTTGCCATGAAGGGCTTGATGTTGCGAGCTTCGCTGCATTCCAGCTGTGCTTGCCTCAATCGTCAGAAGGAAAATTAGGGTATCCACCCATCGCGTCAACTATCGCATCAAGTGCGCCAAGGCGCGATACTCTCGTCCTCCCGCTCAATAGGCAGGCGGATTACCTTCTGTGCGGAGTTTGCATCCGACGCACGCGGCGACCCGGCGTTAGTTCTTGAAGCGGCAGAACATGCGTTTGGCCACGTTGCACTGGCGGTAGATCCTCGGTCCTCCCCGGTGCGGATTGTGCGGGTTGGACGTTGAGGGATGACAGGTGCAGTCCCTCGCTTGGTAAGCCAGCTTCGCAAGGCGTTGCTGTCGTAAGCTTTGTCTGTGGCCAGAACCTTGGACGGCGGCGCGGCATCGATCGCCAGCATGGCGACCATGGCATCATGCGTGTTGCCGGACGTCAGGAGCAGGACGTGGGGGCGGCCCTCTTTCATCGCAGACTGCATGGAGCCTGTTGTGCCTCCTACCTTTGGTGATGCCGTCAGCATGAGCCAGGCCCTTCCTTTTGTGGTGGACCTTGATGCCACACCTGTCGATCCCCTGCGAATTTCGCATTACAAGGTGTGTCAATGGGTCAAGCCAAGAGTGTCGTTAAGCTGTGGATAAGTTTTGGTCTCGTTTGCGAAATGAATGAATCTCCCTCAAGTTTGGCGAAGAAATGTTCAACCATGTACGGCGAGTGGCATAATGCATTCAGAAGTAGACCGGATTGCCGAACTTGCTGAAACAGGCGAGCGGATGATAGAGCGGCTGCGCAAGAAAGCCTTTTTACCGGAAGCGCGCAAGGGGCTGCTCGTGCGGTATGGCATCGCGGAAGCAGCAGCATTGCTGGGATGCAGCACGAACCGCATTCGCATGGCCGAAGACGACGGCCGTCTGCCCTCCCCCCAGGCTACGCAGAGCGGCCGGCGTCCTGGCTATACGATAGAGGAATTGCTTCGCATGCGTCAGGTGCTTGGCGCCAGCCCGATTCGTGCCCCACTGGACAGCCCTGCCCTCATCGCGGTGCAGAACTTCAAGGGCGGGGTCGGCAAATCCACCGTGACGACACATCTGGCGCACTTTCTCGCGGTGCAAGGCTACCGGGTGCTGGTCGTGGATTGTGACAGTCAGGCCACGACGACGACCCTGTTCGGGTTCAATCCGCACTTCAACGTGACTCGCGAGCAGACCCTCTATCCATATCTATCCATCGAGCCGACGCAGAACACCTTGAATTACGCCGTTCAGGCCACTCCCTGGCCCAACGTCGATCTGATCCCATCGAACCTTGAATTGTTTGATGTGGAGTATGAACTGGCCGCAGCAGGCTCTGACGGAGGATCCATTCTCGCAAGCAGATTTCGTAAGCTTAAACAGGGGCTTATTGAATTAGCCAGCGATTATGATGTCGTTCTGCTGGACCCGCCGCCGGCGCTGGGCACCATCAGCCTTGCGGTTATGCAAGCCGCAAATTCGCTCCTGGTGCCGCTGGCTGCAACAACTCCCGATTTCTGTTCGACCGTCCAGTTCCTGTCGATGATGGATCAGGTGAGCGGGCAATTGCGGGAGGCTGGCATTGAAGTGGAGTATGATTTCGTGCGGCTCATCTGCTCCAAATTCGATGCCAATGATCCCAGCCATGCCATGGTGCGCCAGATCATGGAGCAAAGCTTTGGCCCTGCCCTGCTCCCCGTTCCGATCCTTGAGAGCGCGGAGATCAGCCACGCGGCGCTGCGCATGATGACCATTTACGAACTCGAACGCCCGATCGGCACGCCACGCACGCATAAGCGGTGTCGCGCCAACCTCGATGAGGCACTTGCCCAGGTTGAAGCGCTGGTGCGCCGCGGATGGGGTATTGCCGCACCTGCCAGCGAGGAGGCCATCGTCAATGCTGCCTGATCGACGGGGTCGCCGCTGCAAATGCCCTGGTTCAGCAGCGACATTTATTTTCCTACATGGTTGCACACCCTTTAGCTGGCGCGCCTTTTGCAAGGAAACATCATGATGGCGCGAAAGCAATCGGATTATCTCGCTGACATCCTTCAGGAGGAAGAGCAGGTCAGCGGCAGTGACGCCGCATCGCATGGCGTCAGGAGCACGGCGAGAACGCGTGCGCTGAAGGGTGAAGGACCGGCGGATGAGCCAAGCGCCCGTCCTGCCCGACAGGCTCGATCTTCAATGACATTGCTGGGCCGCGAATCAGCACTGGCACGGGTTGCCAGCGGTGAAGTCCGGCAAGTGACACAGATGCTGCTTGACCCGTCACGCGTGCGGCCGTGGGCTGGCAACGCCCGGTCCTATTCCCACCTCAACGCGGACAATTGTCGTGAACTGATCGATTCGCTGATTGCTGAAAACGGGCAGAAGGTTCCGGCGATCGTACGGCGGATCGATGGTGATCCGCTCCACGACTACGAAGTCATTGCAGGCACACGGCGCCATTGGGCAATTTCCTGGTTGAGAGCCAATTCCTATCCTGAGATGCGTTTCGTAGCGCAGGTTGCCGATCTTGACGATGAAGCTGCGTTCCGGCTCGCCGACATCGAAAATCGGGCCCGCAAGGATGTTTCGGACCTTGAACGGGCACGAAATTACGCGGCGGCGCTGAAGACACATTATGGCAATCACATGACGCGCATGGCCGAACGGCTCAAGCTGTCGAAAGGATGGCTGTCAAAGATGATCAAGGTGGCGGGCATTCCCGACGCGGTGATCGATGCTTTCGCCTCTCCGGCAGACGTGCAGCTCAAGCCCGCATACCCCCTCGCCCAGGCACTGGACGACAAGGAACGCTCCCCGGCGATCCGAAAGGAAGCAGCACGACTTGCCAAGCGGCAGGAGGTTCTGGCCGGACGTGGCAGCCCTCCCCTCGCCACTGCCGAGGTGATCTCGCGCTTGCTGGCCGCCGGTGTCGGTAACGGCGTCAAAGCGCCTTTGACCGTCATGCCTGGAATAGACGGCCGGCCGGCGGTGACGATCCAGTCGAGCAATCGCAGCGGGGTGACGCTGCGCCTGCATGCAGGTTCGGGGCTTGATGAGGCCGACGTTCTCGAGCGGATTCGCGATGCGTTGCGCCATCTTGCAGACGAGGGCAGAGGTCTCTCCCGGTGAGTGGCCAGATGCGGACCACCGGCTGTTTCCCCGGGGAAACATGGCGGCGCGTTTCCCCGGGGAAACGGCTTTGCAACAGGAAGCTGACAAGATGACCACCGCGCGCCGGGCTCCAGTACCCGAACGGTTCGACATGTTCCTGCCTTATCTGGTTGACATGCCGATGCGCGACCAGCGCGAGATGATGGAGCGACCGTTCTTTTCGCTGGCAAAGGGCAAACGAGTGAAGCCCATTGATTACACCTCTCCTGATGGCAAGCTGTGGGTGAACGTCTCTGCCAACCCTGCATATGGCATGGCCACGATCTGGGACGCTGACATCCTGATCTACTGCGCCAGCTGTCTGGCCGACATGGCGCGGCGAGGGCTGAACGATGTCCCGCGCACCATCAGCATCATGCCTTACGATTTGCTGCGTGCGATCGGGCGGCCTACCACCGGACGCGCTTATGAGCTGCTTGGCCATGCTCTTGACCGGCTCGTATCGACAACCATCAAGACCAACATCCGGGCAGAAAACCGACGCGAAGCCACATTCTCCTGGCTGGATGGCTGGACCCAGCTGGTGGATGAAAAGACCGAACGTTCCAGAGGCATGACACTGGAACTGTCAAACTGGTTTTGGGAAGGGGTAATGATGAAGGGCGGCGTGCTATCCATTGACCGCGCCTATTTCAATATTACCGGTGGACGCGAACGCTGGCTATATCGCGTTGCACGCAAACATGCAGGCGGGGCAGGCGAGGCGGGCTTCGCCATCGCAATGCCGACCTTGTTCGAAAAGTCCGGTGCCGAGGGGCAATACCGCAGGTTCAAGTTCGAAATCCTGAAACTTGCGGACAAGAATGGGTTGCCGGGTTATCATCTCGCAGTGGAGCAGGGCAGGGGAGGCGAGCCGCTCCTGCGCATGTGCCGGCTCAAGGGTAACGGCGGCGCAGATGCCGCTTCGCTGAGCAGAGAGTGCAGCACCGCTCCTGTGACAGCGGCGATGGATCAGGAACAGGAACCGAAGGCCACGCCGCGTTCCCGTGAGGAACATCTTCAAGATGAGGCTGCACCCTTGCTGGATGCAAAAGTCCTGATCCGTTCGGCGGTCTCCAGCCTGAGTGACGCGGCAACCCGCGGTTTCATCGCCGAGGAAACAAGCGATCACTTGCGGAGCACCTGCCCCGGGTGGGACCTGCATGCCTTGCACGCCGACTTCGAACGGTGGGTTGCCGCAGATCCGGGTCGTATGCCGGCAAATTGGCAGCGTGCTTTCATCGGGTGGGTGAAACGTCACCACGCCAGACATCTGGGCTGATCATCCGGACACTTCGTCCGGCGTTCCCGAAGTGTCGCGTCCTGTCTGAGCCATGCTTTTCCAGCTTGCCAAGCGCATCACATTTGAATGATTTTGGCACTCCGCATTCAGGAAGTGTTTCAATGTCACGCTTCGAAGTGGACGATTTGCGAAACGATCGACACAATGGGAACGGTTTTCGATCCTTCAGGAACGCTCGATCGAACTTTCCGGAACACAGAAGCGACCTTTCAGGAACGATGAACCGGCTTTTCAGGAACGCCACCTGCTAATTTCTCTCCGATATATCAAACGTTTGCAGGCAATTTGCGTTACCTTAACCTCTATAACCGGCTTAACCTTCTCTAACCCGAAGGATCTTTTTGTTTTGTTAGATTCTTGGATAATCGACCATTCGCCCGTTGCGCAGACTTTCGTTTCGTAACGGTACGCTGCGCCACCAGCCCGGTTTCAGGACTGGCGCACCAAAAGATGCTGACCTAGCATGGATCCCGGTACGGTAGGACCATCAGGTCAGCAGGGGAGAGTTTCGTGGAACGAGCCGTCAAGCGTTGGATTGTGACGCACCGTCGCAACCGTGTGATGGGTGCGGCAAACAGGCTCGCGATGCGCTTCTTGAACGCGTACAACAACACCGGCTGTTATGATTTCGACAATAATGGGGAAGGTTTCGCGCTGCGTATTTTTGCGCAGCATGCACCGCTGCGGCCGGTCATATGGGATGTAGGCGCACACAAGGGGGAGTATGCGCTCGAAGCGCACGCGACAGTGCCCGATGCACAGGTCGTCTCGTTCGAGATCATTCCTCAGCTTGCCCGTCAACTGGGAGAGCACGTCGATCCGCGATGGTGCGAGATCCGGGAGATGGGTCTGTCGGACAGTGCAGGGGTCGTGGAAGTCGTCTGGAACAAGCGCGCGGATACTACCAACTCCATCAAGCCGCTCGCAAACGAATTTTTTGCCCACGACGATCTGGAAAAGGTCGAATGTCCGATATCCACTATCGATCTGCTGGTGCAGGCTGGCGCCCGGGCACCCCATTTCCTCAAGATCGATGTCGAGGGGCACGAACCTGCCGTTCTGCGCGGCGCACGCAACCTGCTGCATGGGCCGGACGCGCCGCTTGTCATACAGTTCGAGTACGGAATGACATGGATCCCTGCATCAGGCCTGTTGCATGACGTGCAGATGATGCTTGAGCAGGCAGGCTATGGAGTAGGCCGGTTGTTCCCCGATCATGTTGCGTTCAAAACCTACGACTGGAACGACGAGCATTTTCGCATGGGCAACATGATTGCTGTAAAAGATCCGGACCTGCGGCGTGCACTGGCATGATCACCATAACCGGCGTCTGATGTGGCGACGCGGGTGCTCAATCTATCGGCGGCCCGGAATACTCGTATTGATCACGTCGGGACGCTTGCACAATGCGCGAGGCAAGCGGCAGTAGGCCCCGCTGGTGCGACATAGCTCTCCTCCAGACGCCAAGCCGCCTTTACACCCTCACTCACGCTCACGCAGGCTCACGCAGCCATTCCAGCCTTGCCGCGCCTCCACCAGCTAAAGCAAACCGGGCTCCGCAGTGGAGTGCACGAGCCAGGGCAGGGCGCCTGGAAGCTCCACCAGGATTAATTGCCGGCTTCCTCAATATAAGCGATCACGGCCTTACGATCCTGCGGGTTTGCCAATCCGGCAAAGGCCATGCGGTTGCCGGGAAATACTTCGCGTGGCCGCTCAAGCCAGTGGTCAAGCAAAGCGGCAGTCCAGACCCCGTCTGCACCCGCCAATGCTTGCGAATAGCCGAAGCCGGGCTGTTTACCGACAGGCGAACCCATGATCCCGTGCAGGTTCGGACCGATCCTTGCTGCGCCGCCTTCCTCGATGGTGTGGCAGGACAAGCATTGCAGATAAACCCGCTTTCCCTTTGCAGCCAGCGGCGACAATGCCGCCATGTCGGCAGCAATGCCCGCGTCCTGCTGCACAGCTGATCCCACGGCCATTCCCGTACCCGCTGCCGCACCGGTGGCACGATCAGTCGATGCATCTTCGCTGCCGCCTCCGCAGCCGGCGAGTGCCAGCGCCAGCACAGCGGCCATCCCTATAAAGTGCCTTCGCCTCTGTGTCGGAGCCAAGCCCCAGTGATGTTCACCAGCCATGAATTTGCACACTTTCATATGTTGCAGCGCCCGTTTTTCGTGCTTGCGTTATCGGCTGCAGGGCCAATACAATCAAGCGCGTGCCGCGACCAAGACAATCGGCTCGCTGTCAGGCGATCCTGCTCGTGTCGTCAGTGCCCAGATTCGTGCGCCCGCCAGTTTCTACCGAGCCAGCACCGTGAAGGTCCGGGGGAGGGGAGTGGGGTTGAGTTGAATGGCAACAGCCTCTGGCACGACGGGACGGGTCGCGTTAGTATAGCGCAAGCTGTCGTAAGCCGGTGCCTGATCCTTGAGCGAGTAGATGCCTTGCAAAATCTGCCAATCCTGTTGCTGATCGCTCCTCTGCTTGCTGCGTGCAGCGCAACACCTGCCAGCAGGAATGAAGCCCCTCTTGCGGTTGCCGGTCGCGGTTCGGCAGTGGTGCAGCTTTCCACACCGCAGATGCGAGGGGCAGAGTTCGCGCAGGCACATTGCAGCGGGTGCCATGCAATCGCGGCGGGGCAGACATCGCCCAATCCAGACGCGCCGCGCTTCGAAGCTGTCGTCAACACGCCGGGACTGTCGCAGGCGAGCCTTGCCAGCTGGCTCGCCAATTCGCACAATTATCCTGACGTCATGAACTTTGCCATTGCTCCGGCGCAGCTTGACGATGTGGCGGCCTATATGCTGACCCTGCGCAGCGCTCATTACCGACCGCCGATCCAGTAATCAGCGTCAGACGCCCGCCTCAAGGCTCGACGATGGCGAAGTCGAGTTGCGGCATATCCAGCATGGCAACCAATTGCGCGATCGGCGCTTCCTCGCCTGTCAGGGACGCCTGCCCCGCGCCGATCGCGGCATTGATGTCGAGCTGACCATAGAGAATGCCCAGCAACACAGGCTTGGGTGCGGTCAGCGTCGGCGCGCCGGCAATGACATGCCCGGCTTCGCTGACCAGCACGGCATTGCCAAGCGTCACACCGAACTGCTTGCCATCGCCGGCAGTGACGAGGTTGAAGGCCAGCCGGGTATCGCCCGCCCGCTCAGGATCCAGTGTCGTTGCAACAAAGTCGAGCAGATCGCCAAAGGGGGTAGCCTGGGCCAGTGCGGACGGTCCCGCGCTTGGGTAGGCATCCGGCCCCTGGCGCAATTCGCGCGCGCCGGTCAGGTAGATGTTGCGCCACACCGCGCTTTCCGTCTGATATCCAAGCTGTTCGTAGCTGTCGGCGAGCAGGCGGCGCGATTGCATGTCGGCGGGATCGGCAAAGACGCCATTATGCGCAAGCTCCGCCGACCAGCGATAATCGCCCGCAGCAAAGGCCGCGCCTGCCGCACGGTGCAGCGCCTCCGCGCCGCCAAGCGCGTCGACCAGCCGTTTGGCGCGCGCGACCGGCGGATGCGGGTTGAGATTGGCGGGAATGCCATCGTACCACCCCATGTACCGGTCATAGACAGCCTTGGCATTATGGCTGACCGTGCCGTAAAACCCGCGCACGGACCAATCGTCGCGCAACGCTTGCGGCAGGCGCAGATGCTCCGCGATCTCGGCCGGGGTCTCGCCCATGTTCATTCGCCGCACCGTCTGGTCGTGGATGTATTTGTATGCGTCGCGCTGATGGGCAAGATAGGTGCGGATCGTGTCGTTGCCGAACCGTGGCCAATGGTGGGACGCGAACAGGACTTGTGCTTTGTCGCCCCACATCCGCTGTGCCTCGGTCAGCGCCTGCGCCCATGCCTTGGCGTCGCGCACTTCGGCACCGCGCAGGGTCTGGATGTTGTGCAGGGTCGAGGTGGCGGTTTCCGCCGTGCTCAGCGCCTTTAGCGCCGGGATATAGAAATTGAACTCGACCGGTGCTTCGGTCCCCTGCGCCATTTGAAACACGATGTCGATGCCATCGATGGTCACCGTCTCGCCCGTGTGGCTGATCTCGCGCGTAGGGGGGATGAAATTCTGCTCGCCCGCGGCAATGGCGGTGCCCATGCCCATGCCGACATGGCCCCTGGGATCGCGCGGCAGGAAAAGACCGAATTGATAGAACGATCGCCGCCCCATCGCATTGCCGGCCATGACCCATTCGCTGGTGACCGCATCGGTGAAGCCTTCGGGCGCGATGATCTGCACCTTGCCCGCGGCGACATCGGCGGGGTCGACGACACCTGCCACGCCGCCAAAATGGTCGGAGTGGGAATGGGTGTAGATGACGGCCAGCACCGGCTTGTTCGCCACATGTTGCCGCAAGAGATCAAAGGATGAGCGGGCAACTTCGGTCACCGTCAGCGGATCGATAACGATCCAGCCATTGGGCGTTTCGACAAAGGAGATGTTGCTGTTGTCGAAATTGCGCACCTGGTACAATCCGGGCACCACCTCGTACAGGCCTTCGTTGCGCAGCACGCTGTTGTGCCGCCACAACCCGGGGTTCACCGTGTCGGGCGCGTCGCCTTCGATGAAATCATTGCCGCCAAGGTCCATGGACGGTCTGCCATCGTCCTGCCGGATGATGCGCTCGGGCCAGGTGGCGATGAAGCCCCTGCTGGCGAAATCCCGGTCGCGCGGATCGGGCGGCGGCAGATCGCGCGCGGCAGCCGCCTGCGCCTGTTTTGTGGCGGCGGTTGCATCACGCTGGAGCGGAGCGTCCTGCGCCAAAGCGGGCATCGCGTAAGATACCATCAGGATTGTCATCAGCGAACGGCTCAAAATGGGCATCAGATCTCTCCTGTCTGGTATAAGCTTGCGGTATCGAAGAACAATCGATCCCGGCAAAGCCGTGACCTGCCCAAACTGGGCGTCTCATGGCGACAGGATACTGGCTACGTTGCGGGATGTGCCGAAGAAGAACTGCCGACAAGGCTGGTTTCGCGGAGGGAGGACGCGTTTGGACGCAGATTTCGTGATCGTGGGTGGCGGGTCCGCCGGTTGCGTGCTTGCCAATCGGCTGTCGGCGGATCCATCCTGCCGCGTCGTTCTTATCGAGGCGGGCGGCACCGGCAAAGGCTTCATGGTGTCGATGCCCGCAGGATTTGGCGACACGATCAGCAAGCCCGGACACTCCTGGCATTATCACAGCGCGGCAGAAGATGCGATCGCGGGACGCCAGATGCTGCTGCCGCGCGGCCGCGGACTGGGCGGTTCGTCCAACATCAACGGGCTGCTTTACGTGCGCGGCCAGCACGAGGATTATGACGATTGGGAACGCGGCGGCGCGACCGGCTGGGGATGGGACGATGTTGCACCCCTGTTCGCCCGCAGCGAAACCTACGCCAACGCCAACGCCAACGCCAACGCCAGCGATGCTGCTGACCCACGGGGCCGTCGCGGCCCTTTGCGCGTTGAGGAGGATGCGCATGACGACCCGACCAGCCGCGCCGTGCTTGATGCGTTCGAACAGATCGGCGTGCCGCGCAATCCCGATTACAATACAGGATCGCAGCTAGGGGCGTTCCATTACCAGCTGACGGTATACGGCGGCAGACGCTGTTCGGCGGCGGACGCTTTCCTGCGCCCCGTGATGCAGCGCCCGAACCTTCAGGTCATCACCGACGCGCATTGCCGCCGCGTGCTGTTCACCGGCCGCCGCGCCGACGGGGTGGAAATCGAGCAGCGCGGCGCGACCCGCATTATCCGTGTCGCGCGCGAAATCATCGTGGCAGCAGGGGCCTATCATAGCCCGCAGATCCTGATGCAATCGGGCATTGGTCCTGCTGGCGAGCTTGCCCGCAACGGCATTGCCGTGCTGCATGACAGCGCGCAGGTCGGTGCCAATCTTCAGGATCATTTCATCCTGACGATGAGCTGGCGGCTGCGCGCCGGCGCGTTCAGCTACAATCGCGAACTTGGCGGCGCACGGCTGGTGTGGAACGTGCTGCGCTACGCCGCGACGCGCAAGGGGCCGATGACCATTCCGGCGGCGCAGACCGGCGCGTTCGTCAAATCCGATCCGGCGGTGTACCGGCCCGACATCCAGTTCCACTGCCTGCCCGTAAGCGGCGAATTGGACCAAGGTGAGCGGGTGCTGTCCCCCTATCCCGGTCTGTCGCTGGCGCCTTGCGTGCTGCGGCCACGCTCGGTGGGGCATGTCAGCCTTGCCGGACCCGATGCGCGCACGCCGCACATCGTGCACAATTATCTGACCGACGAGGATGATCGCCGCCTTTCGCTTCGCGCGATGCGGATGGCGCGCGAACTGGTGGCAACGCCGGCGCTTTCCACCATGGTGGAGCGCGAGGCCTATCCAGGCGCTGCTGCCGGAACGGATGATGAGTTGCTCGATTACGCGCGCCGCTTCGGCAACACCGGTTACCATCCGGTCGGCACTTGCCGGATGGGCAGCGACGAAAATGCCGTCGTCGATCCGCAATTGCGGGTGCGCGGGGTCGATGGGCTGCGCGTGATCGATGCGTCTGTCATGCCGCGCATCGTATCGGGCAATACCAACGCCGCTGCCATCATGATCGGTGAAAAGGGCGCTGACATGATCATGCAGCGGGTTTGAGCATGATGTCCTGACGAATTTTATGGGAGTTGACCGCCGATGCTTTCGATCCTGCTTGCCGCCAGCGCGTTGGCGCTGCCTTCCGAAGATCAATGCCGAGCCGCCGCTCTGGACCCCGATGCGGCGCTGGCGCAGGCGATCGGCCTGCAAGGCTATATCTACGGCTTTCCCATCGTCGATCTGCTGCGGCAGCAGCATGACGAAACACACCGGGTACGCGCGGATCAGCCGGTTGCCGCACCCACCAATCGCATCGCGATCTATCCCGGTGTGCTGACGCCGGCGACGCAGGGGCAATTGCGCGCCGCAAACGCCGATACGCTGTACCTCAATGCCTGGACCGATCTTTCGCACGGGCCCGTGCTCCTCGACCTGCCGGAGCTGGGCGAGCGGTATTACACGCTCGGCTTCTTCGATCTTTACGGCAAGCCGCACCATCTGGGCACGCGCACCAATGGCGGAAAGGCGATGCGTTACGCGCTTGTCGGACCGTCGGGCGGCGAGATACCGGCGGGATACGAGCCGTTCCGCCTGCCGACCGATACCGCCTGGATGCTTGGACGCATCTTTGCCCGGGACAGCGGTGACGAGGCCCGCGCGCTCCAGCTCGCACAAGCAATGCAGATGCGCGGCGTCGCCGGCGATCCGGTGAGCGATGCGCAGCCGATGAAGCCTTATGACAGCCTGTTGTTCTACGCCATGCTCAATCAGGCGCTGAAGGCGCTGCCGCCCGTCGCGGGGGAGGAGGCGTTGATGACCGCCTTCGACACTGCGGGATTTGGCCGGAACAGCACTTTTGACACAGCCGCGTTGTCACCCGGGCAGATGACGGGGCTGGGCTGCGCCTTGCGCGTCGGACCGCAGGTGCTGCTGCAGCATGGTTTCAAGCCGACGCAGACCGGCAATGGCTGGCTGTCGTCGAGTGCAGTGGCCGCGCCGGGGCACGACCATCTGCTGCGCGCGACGATTGCCAAGGGCGGCTATGCCAATGAACCGGCAGAATCGATCTACCCCGCCGCGATCATGGACAGCACCGGGCAGATGCTGGACGGCAGCAACACCTATCGCATCCGCTTCGCCAAGGGGCAGACGCCGCCGGTCGATGCGTTCTGGTCCATGACGCCATATGATCGCACCACCTTGCAGTTGACTGAAAACCCGCTGCAACGGTACTCGATCGGCAACCGGACGCAAGGCCTGCGCACCAATGCCGATGGATCGCTCGACATCGTCCTGTCGCACACGGCACCGGCGCAGGGCACTGCCAACTGGCTGCCGACACCCGCAGGCGGATATCACCTCGTGACCCGCATGTACCTGCCCCGCGCCGAAGCGCTGGATGGCAGATATGTCCTGCCGGTGATCGAACGGCTTCCGCATAATCCGTAGCGCTTCGTTCAACACGCATAAAAACAGAACAGAAACGGGGAATTCATCATGACCAAGCAAATCGCCGCCTGTCTCATCGCCGGCACCAGCCTGCTGGCGCTGGGCACCCAGGCGTTCGCGCAGGATGCCGATGTCGAGCGGATTGAAACAGGTGCCGGCAATCTCGACGTCATCCTCGTGACCGCGCAGAAACGCGCGCAGAACCTGCAGGACGTGCCCATCGCGATCAGCGCGATCGGCGCCGACAAGGTGGAGCAACTGGGTATCCAGGATGCCCGCGACCTCAGCGGTCTTGCCCCCAACGTGACCGTGGTCGGCGGCACGGTCAGCAACACGTCCGCCGTGGTGTCGATCCGCGGTATTGCGTCGGGGGCGCAGGAAACCTTCGGCATCGACAGCAACAATGCCATCTATGTCGATGGCATCTACATCGCCCGCAACGGTGCCGCCGGGCTTGACGTCGCTGACATCGAACGGATCGAGGTGCTGCGCGGCCCGCAAGGCACGCTGTTCGGACGCAACACCACTGGCGGCGCGATCAGCTTTGTCTCACGTGCGCCGTCCGATGATCTGCGCGTGCAGGCAGAAGCCGGCTATGGCAATTTCGACAGCTGGAACGCCAAGCTGTCGGTTGATCCGGGTGAAATCGCCGGCATCCGCACCAGCTTTTCCTATTCGCACCGGGAACGCGACGGTTATGTCGACAACATCCTGACGCCAGATTCGCGCGACCCCGGCGCACTGCGGCAGGACAGCTACCGCGCGGCGGCTGCCTTCGACCTCGGCAGCACCGGCAGCGTGCGCTACATTTTCGATTATGCGAAGGTGCGCGGCGTACCAACCGCGTTTCAGCTGACCAATGTGGCCGACGGTTCCCCGCGCCCGCCGGTGAGCGTCGACGGGCAGCTCGTGACTGTCACGCAACAGGCGCCGGTCGCGCAATATCTCGCCAATGCGGAGTTTCTGGAACCCGGTTGCGCCGCCCTGGGCGTTCCCACGAAGGAATACCGTGACACGCTGTGCCTCAACAGCCAGGGTCGATCCACCGACGAGATCTATGGTCATAATTTTCAGGTCATCAACGATTTCGGCGGGTTCCAGGTCAAGACGCTGACCGGCTTCCGCTTCTGGAACAATGAAATTCTCGGCAGCGACATCGATGGGCTGGGCACCATTCGCGGCCCGCTGTTTTCGCAAGCCTCGCTGCTGAACGGCCTCCCCGAAGAACTGCTGGCCTTCATCCCCACAATCCCCGAAGCGGCGCGCCCGTTCATTGCCAATGCAGAAGTGCCAACGACGACCGCCGATCTGTTCACCACGTCCAATGATCGCAAGCACAAGCAATTCAGCCAGGAAATCGAGTTTTCCGGTGATGCGAGCGCGTTCGACTGGGTCGCCGGCGGTTTCTACTTCTGGGAAAAGGGATCGGAGGACAATCCGCAGACCAGCGTCTTCGTGCTCGACACCAATCAGATCTTCCTTGGCAGTTTCGGTGCGCTTGGTCCCGCGCTTGCCGCCGCCAATCCGGAACGGTATCGCGCGGTCGTGACGCCGGCGGTGCTGCGCTATACCGCCACCAATGAAAGCTATGCGCTTTACGGGCAGACGACGGTCTATCCCGCTGGCCGCGATGCGCCGTTGAGCGTCACGGCGGGCGCGCGCTACACCTGGGATGAGCGCACGATCGTGCGGCTGCAGAACGGTCCGGTGCCGGCGGACGGTGTCGAACGGGGCAATCAGGATTTCAGCCGGTTCACCTGGAACCTGATGGGACGCTATGAATTCACGCCCGAAATCAGCGTCTATGCCCGCGCCGCCACCGGCTATCGCTCCGGCGGGTTCAACGCGCAGGATCCGGTCATCCCCGGCACCAACCAGATCCCCTCGTTCGACGAGGAAACGGTCATGTCCTACGAGATCGGCTTGAAAAGCGAGCTGTTCGATCGTGCAGTCCGGCTGAACGTGGCGGGATATTACAACCAATATGACGATCTGGCCGTGGTGGTGCCGCTTGCCGGACCGCCGGGCACTTTCGGCTCGCGCATCGCCAATGCCGGCAGCGTCGATTACAAGGGTGTCGAAGCCGACATCCAGGCGATCCTCAACCGCAATTTTTCCGTCGACGGGTCGATCGGCTATGTCGACATCAAGTACAAGGAGTTCCTGGCCGGCCGTCCGCTCGAAGGAGGGGAGCCGGTCAACATCGCATCGGTGATCACGCCGGGCTATACCTCGCCGCTGACGGCCAATGCCGCGCTTAACGCCCGGTTCGACGTTGGCTCGCGCGGCATCGAGTTGATCGGGCGAGTAGGTTACACCTATGAGGACGGCAAATACAGCTTCAGCAGCGACATCAGTTCGCCATTCAACGAGGAGCTGAAAGGCGGCAACCGTCACCTGCTCGATGCGCAATTGACGCTGGCGGGCGTCACGCTGGGCGGCGCGGAGGCCGAGGTGATGATCTGGGGCAAGAACCTGCTTGACGATGTCGATCTGTTCCGCGGGATCGATTTTGGCCAGCTGGGCTTTGCCGGTGGCTATTACAGCCCGCCGCGCACCTATGGCACGACAGTGCGGGTGAAATATTGATGGTGGGATGAGCAGCCGCTGTCTGGCCTTCTGTCCGGCAGGGCAGCGGGCCAGACGCCTGCCAAACACGCACCGCTCTGCACCAGGGACAAGACAAGATCGGGGTCTACCACAGGCTTTAGCGCATCAACATCTGGCGGCGGATCTGGCAGAGCTGCGGTCACCGGCTCAACATCATGCACCCGATGACGAAAGCACCTGATGACAGCCAGTTAAGCAACTTTGCTGCTACCCCTGATGCTGGTCCTCGCCACTGCCATTTGCGCTTTAGCTTCAATCCAAATGCTGTTGTCCTGCCCGCTGGCAAGCTCTCCAGGTAGTGCAATCCGGATCGATCCTGAGCCTCTTGCCAGGAGGCGAACCCAGACAGGACTGCAAGGATGATCCCCGAGACAAACGGCGTCGCATCGCTGACTGAAACAAGGTTCGTGGCCAGCGCGCCACCGTTGATTGCCACCAGCGTCGCGAGCAGCCAAGCGGCCATGGCTTGTGCCCTGATGTAATGGTTCTCTGATAATCGTTTGCGCTCGGCCCGGTGCTCATTCTGCTCATCGGGCAGTTCCCACTGTTCGACAGGCTGAGGCTGGAAAATTCTGTTAAGTGAATCCATGGCAAACGGCCTTGCCAATTGCTGACGGCGTTCGCAATTGTACTATGTTGATGGTCACATATCGGATTGTATCGACCCTAAGTGGCCCATTGCTTGACTGGATCGGCCGCAGCACTCTGCGGATGTGTGACGCACAGGTGCCGATTGACAATCTCCTGTCACCTCGCGTGTCGCTCCCTCGCATTCAGATCAACAAGGCTACGGATGTTCATTTGTGTTCTGCGGCAAGGTGTTTGCCTTCCTTGCCGCAGTAGGGTTGCGGCATATGTAAACCGCGCAAGGACCGGATGGCTGTGCTAGCTATCGCGTCCGAACTCTTCGCCGTGCTCGCTGACAATACGCGCGCCGACGGACAAAGCCGTATCGATGACCATGGTGAGCACCAGAAACAGGTCAAGGTTACCATAGACCACGCGCCCGGCGAGCGACCAGGTGATGGGTCAGGGGCTCGACCTCAATGGCATGCAATTTGCCAAAATTGACAGAACTGGCCTGAAGCCCGTCATGCGCGCCGGTGCTGATCCCGGTTCTGGTTACGGTCTGGTGATTGTTTCGGCACAAGCGCAGCCCATCTGCAACCAATACAATTACTGTCGCGTCGCCCTATCGGCTGACGATGCGGCGCTGCATGAACTCGGTCAGTCCGTCGATCCCCATTTCGGCGCCAAGGCCGGACTGCCGCGCACCGCCAAAGGGAATATGCGGCGTGACATCCAGATGCTTGTTGACCCACACCGTGCCTGCCACAAGCCGCTCGGCCAGCGCTTCGGCTCTGGCAGGATCGGCGGACCATACAGATGCACCGAGGCCGAAATCGCTGGCATTGGCGCGCCGCACGGCATCATCCTCATCGGCAAAGCGAATGATGGGGAGCACTGGCCCGAACTGCTCTTCATCAACGATCCGCACGCCTTCTGCGACATCGCGCACGATCGTCGGGCGGATGAAGTAGCCAGGACCATCATTGCTGTCGCCGCCAGCAATAATGACACCTGCGCCACGCGCCTCCTCGATCATGGCGCGCACCTTGTCGTATTGCGCGCGGTTCTGCAGCGGCCCGAACTCGGTTCCTTCCTCAAGCCCATTGCCGACCACCGCCGCCTCTGCAATCCTGGCAAGCGCGTCGCACAGTTCATCGTAGATCGCATCGTGCACGAACAGGCGCTTGATCGCGATGCACACCTGCCCGCTGTTGGCAAACGCTGCTGCAAAGATGGCAGGCGCGATCTGCGCCACATCCACATCGTCGAGCACGATTGCCGCATCATTGCCACCAAGCTCAAGCGTCATCCGCTTGATGGTGTCGGCCGATCCAGCATAAACCTTGCGCCCCGTCGCGGTCGAACCTGTAAAGCTTACCTTCGCAACGTCGCGATGCGCGGCAAGTTGCCCGCCCAGATCGTTGCAATCGGCGATGATGTTGACCACGCCGGGCGGTGCAATCCGTGCGATCAGCCGGGCCACCATCAAGGTCGACAGCGGCGTGGTTGGCGCGGGCTTCACCACGATCGTATTGCCCGCCAGCAACGCCGGCGGCAGCTTGAACGCCACCATCATCAGCGGGAAATTCCATGGCACGATCGCGGCCACCACGCCCAGAGGCAGGAACTGCTCCACCACCTTGCGCTCCGGCTCATCGACGAGGGTCTGGCCGGGTGCGTCGAACTGGGCGGTCGCGCGGAAGAAATAGGCCGCGCCATGAACTTCCTGCATCGCCTGCGCGATCGGCTTGCCTTGTTCCTGCGTCAGCACGGCGGCAATATCGCTTGCCGCCCCTTCAATGGCATCGGCCATCTGCAATAGCACGGCGCGTCTGTCCTGCCATGATCGTGCAGACCAGGCGGGGAAGGCTGCCTTTGCCGCTGCCACTGCCTCTTCAAGCTGGGCGGCGCTGGCGCGTGGCGCGTGAGCGAACAGTTTGCCGGTCGCCGGGTTGATGACGTCCATCTTCTGATCGCCATCGACCATATTGCCGTTGATAAGCATCTGATAATTCATGGCATGCTCCTTGTCCTGAACGTTGATGTAGCCGCATCGGTGCCTGGAGACAGGGCCAGGCCACTCAAAATGAGCGGCAGGCGCCGCGCAGCATCGCTGCTTGTGTCTAAGACGGCATGACCGATTTACCAACTCGCACGAAAGGCAGGGTATATGAGCCGGCCCACCAGCAACATCGACATCTTTTCCCCCGAAGCCTATCTTGACGATATTGAACTGGCGAGCCGAGCCAGAGCGATGCGGGCGCAAGGTCCGCTCCTGTGGATCGACCAGGCGCCTTATCGGCCATTCTGGGCGGTGTTGCGCCGCGACGACATCATGGCGGTGGAACGCGATGGCAAAACCTGGCTTGCCGAACCGCGCCAGACGTTGATCCCGCGCGACATCGAAGATGGCATCATCGCGCAATTTGGCAAGCGCACCGGGCCTGTGCGCACCCTGCTCGACATGGATGGCGCCGACCATCGCAACCACCGCAATGTGACACAAGGCTGGTTCAATTCGCGCGCACTTGCCCGGTTGCGCGGCCGCATGGATGATCTGGCGCGTGAGTATGTGGATCGGCTTGCCGCACAAGGCGGCGAATGCGATTTTGTGGATACGGTCGCGGTGCCGTTTCCGCTGATCATGATCACCTCGATCCTCGGCCTGCCGGACAGCGATGCGCCATTGGTCCTGCGGCTGACGCAGGAATTGTTCGGCGCGCAGGATCCCGAACGCCAGCGCAGCGGCGATGCCGGACAGGAAGCGGCAAACGAGTTCTTCGGCTATCTCGCCGGGATCGTCGCGCAGCGGCGTGCACAGCCGACGGACGATCTCATGTCTGTGATCGCCAATGCGACCATCGATGGCGCGCCGCTCGCCGACATGGATGTCCTGTCGTACGGCATGCTGCTCGCCACCGCCGGACATGACACCACCAGCTCGGCAATCGGCGTCGGCATGATGCAGCTTGCCCGCCACCCCGATCAGTTCGCCAGACTCAAGGATGACCCCGCGCTCATCCCGCTCGCCGCGCAGGAGATCTTTCGCTGGTCCACCCCGGTGCGCCATTTCATGCGGACGGCAGCAGTCGATACCGAGCTTGCCGGACAGCAGATTGCCGCAGGGGAGAGCGTGGCGCTCATGTATCTGTCCGGCAATCGTGATGAGGCCGCGTTCGATGCAGCGGAACAATTCCGTGTCGACCGGTCACCCAACCGCCATGTCGCCTTTGGTCATGGCGCACATCATTGTTTGGGCCGGGCACTCGCTGAAATGGAGGTGGAGGCGCTGTTCGGCGAAATCGCGCGCCGGGTGGACAGCGTGGAGATCGCCGGCCCCATCGAATGGGTGCGCACCAATTTTACCGGCGGGTTGCGTCACCTGCCGATCCGTTACCGGATGGCAGGCGCGGCCTAGCTCTGCCTACGGACAGGCGCGGTCATGGATTTCCACCACGGCTGCGCCTGTTCCACCTGCGCGGCAAGCGAGAACAGCGTGGCTTCCGCGCCATAGCGGCCGGTCATCTGCACCCCGATCGGCAGGCCCTTGGCGGATAATGCGAGCGGCAGCGACATGCTGGGCTGCCCCGTCACATTGAACAGGCCGGTAAATGGCGTGAAGGCCGAAACCTCCTCGCCCCATGCGGTGAAATCCGCCGGCGACAGGCCAAGGCGGCCAACCGGCGGCGGCGGCGTGGCCAGTGTGGGCGACACGATGATGTCGTAATCCTCCATGAACACGCCGACGGCGTAGGCGGCGCGCTGGAATGTTTCATGCGCGCGGGCCACCGCCGCGCCATCGGTCTGCTTGCCGATGTTGTAGAACATGAGCGGCACGGGTTCCAGCACGTCGGGGGAGGGGGCGATGCCCGTCTCCTTCGCCCGCGCATCGATCCGCGCGACCATCGCCGTCGACAGCAATGCGAAATTGGCCGCGCCCAATGCGGCAACATCAACCTTGGGCGCAGCTTCTTCCACCTTGTGGCCAAGCGACTGGAGCAGGCGGGCTGCATCGCGCGCCGCCGCCACGCATTCGGGATCGACCGGCGTTCCGGCCGGCGGCGAAAGCGCCAGCGCCACGCGCAGCTGACCCGGATGCTTGCGCAGATAAGACAGGAACGTGCCATCGGGCGTTGGCGCGCTGTAACGCGAGCCGGGTTCGATCCCATGTGTCATATCGAGGAGCAGGGCGGAATCGCGAACCGATCGCGTGACCGCGTGATGCACCGACAATCCGCCCCAGCCTTCGGTCAGGCCCGGCCCCATCGGCACGCGACCGCGGCTCGGTTTCATGCCGAACAGGCCGCAGCAGCTGGCCGGAATGCGGATCGACCCGCCGCCATCTGTCGCATGCGCCATCGGCAGCACGCCTGCGGCCACCGCCGCGCCCGACCCGCCGCTCGACCCGCCGGCGATCCGCTCCGGATCCCACGGATTGCGGGTGATGCCGGTGGCGGCGGATTCGGTCGTCGCGGTCAGCCCGAATTCCGGGCTGGTGGTCTTGCCGAAGATGACCAATCCCGCCTGCTGATGACGCCGCACCAGCTCGGAAGTGAATTGCGAGATGTTGCCTGCGTAATAGCGGCTGCCTTCGCCTGCCGGCGTGCCTTCCAGATTGGTGTTGAGATCCTTCAGCAGCCACGGCACCCCCCGGAAGGGGCCATCGGGCAAACCTGCCGCGATCGCCTGTTTCGCCCGGTCGTAGAACTTGTGCGCCATGAAATTGAAGCGCGGGTTCGTCTCCTCCACCCGCGCGACGGCAAGGTCGAGTAGTTCGGCCGCGCTCACCTGCCGCGTCGTCACCAGCCGGGCCAGACCGATGGCGTCGAAATCATCCAGCAGCTCCATGCGACGCACGGCGGCCATCGCCGTGGCCGGCAGGGCCGCGACCACAGCACCGGCAGCGCCAGTCGCGAGCACCTTGCGTCGGGAAAGACTGGTCATTGCGGGCTGCTCCTCATCATGGGACTTCGTCATCGTGTTCGCCAAGTGCCGGCGGCGGGAGGCGCACGGCGAAGGTAAAATCGGTCATGCGGATCGGCAGCGCGTATTGCAATGTCGTCGCACCGCCGCCGGTCACCTGCACCACCATGCCGCGCGCCTGCGTATTGGGGTGATCCAGCGTCTCGCCCAAGGTCATGACCGGCGCGACGCAGGCATCCACATCGGCGAACACGCTGGTCCATTCGGCCAGAGTGCGGCTGGCGATCGTGTCGGCGACCTCCTGCGTGGCGGCGTCCAGCCTTGCGCCCATGTCCCATCCGCGCCCGACCAGATCCGGCCGGTCGATGGCGGCGCAAAATGCCTGCCAGAACTTGGGTTCAAGCGCGCCAACGGCAAGATAGCGGTCATCGGCGGTGCGGTAAGTGCGATAACACGGCAGTCCGCCGGTCAGGATATCGCGTCCAGGCACGGGATCGTCCCCGCCGAACATCATTTTTGATGACAGGCTCGCGATGTTGAGCGCCATGGCGGCATCGGTCATGGCGATATCGACATGACGCCCTTTGCCGCTGCGCTGCACGTCGAACAGTGCGGCGAGAATGCCGACCGCCGCGGTCAAGGATCCGCCGCCCAGATCGGCCAGCGGCACCGCGCCGGGGGCAGGGCGCCCGCCGTCGGTCGCGTTCTGGCCGACGATGCCAGCCTGGCACTGGTAATTGATGTCGTGCCCCGCCTTGTGCGCCAGTGGCCCGTCCTGCCCGTAACCGGTGATCGAGCAGTAAACGAGCGCCGGGTTGATCGCCTGCGCTTCGTCCCAGCCGAGCCCGAGCCGCGCCATCACGCCGGGCCGGAAACCTTCGACCAGCACATCGGCCTTGGCGATCATGCGGCGCGCGGTCGCCAGCCCCGCCTCGTCCTTCAGGTCGAGCACGACGGATCGCTTGTTGCGGTTGGTCATGTGGAAAATGCCGCCGGGCGGACTGCCTGCAGGGCCGCGCGCCGCATCGCCGGTGCCGGGCGGCTCCACCTTCACGACATCGGCGCCAAGATCGGCAAGGAATTGCGTGCACACCGCGCCGGGCAACAGCGCGGTAAAATCGAGCACGCTGACGCCGGCCAGCGGTTCGCCAGCCATCAGCCGCTCTCCAGATCGCGGAAGGGAACATTGCGGTCGGTGCGGATCTCGCCCGGCAGGCCGAGAATGCGTTCCGCGATGGTGTTCTTCTGGATCTGGTCGGTGCCGCCCGCGATCCGTGCGCCTGCTCCTGACAGCCAGAGCGTCTGCGGCAAAGCCCATTGCTGGCCAAGATCCTGCGCCGCAATCAGCCCTTCGGCACCGCCAAGTTCGACCGCCAGCGCGCCGCCTGTCTGAAACGCGCGCGCACCCACCAGCTTGACCGCCGCCATTTCGGGACCGGGGCTTTCCCCGCGCGAGATGGCGCTCATGCCGCGCTTGACGATCAGTTCCACGCCGAACTGCCGCAAATAGCAATCGACGATCCCGGCGCGCACATTGTCATTCTGGATCGCCGGCCGCCCACCCCAGCGCACCTGCTTGGCAAGCGCGATCAGCCGGTTGTAAAGATCGCCGCCGAACTGTTCGCCAAGCGAGAAACGCTCCTGCATCAAGGTGCCGATCATGATCTTCCAACCCTGATCCTCGGCGCCGAGCCGCATGGTGTCGGGAATGCGCACCTCGTTCATAAACACTTCGTTGAAATGCGCATCATTGGTGGCCTGGCGGATCGGCCTGACCTCGACACCGGGAGCCTTCATGTCCATGATGAACATGGTCAGCCCCTTGGACTTGGGCTTGTCCCAGTCGGTGCGGGCCAGCACGATACCATAATCGGCGAAATGCGCGCCCGATGTCCACACCTTCTGCCCGGTGAGCAGCCAGTCATCGCCCCCGTCATCGCCATCACGCACCGCCCGCGTGCGCACATTGCCAAGGTCGGACCCGGCGGCGGGTTCGGAAAACATCTGACACCAGATGTCTTCGCCCTTGAGCGCGGGAGCAAGGAACCGCTGCTTCTGTTCGTCGGTGCCCCACATGGCGACGGTCGGCAAAGCAGTGCCAAGGCTGACCTCGAACACGAGGCTGGGCACAAGAAAACGCGCTTCTTCCTGCGCATAGATGATCTGTTGGGCAGGTGTGCCGCCCAAGCCGCCCATCTCCCTGGGCCAGGGGATCGCTGCGTATCCGGCAGCCGCCTTGCGGGCCTGCCATTCTTTTGCCGCGGCAAGATAGGCGGCATGATCAAGGCCGTCGCCAAACTTGTCCTCTGCTCCGACACGGGGCGCGGCATTGGCGGCAAGCCACGCGCGAACCTCGTTCCGGAAAGAGGCTTCTGCGGCGGTGTCGTTGAAGTCCATCAGGCATCCTCCCCGATCAATTCGCGGGCAAGCCGTTCCTGCCACCAGAACCGGTTGCCGATGATCTGCGCCAGCCAGCGCGCACGCCGCAGGTGCAGATGGCAGTCCATGTCCGAGGTAAATCCGATGCCGCCATGCAGATGCAACCCTTCTTCGGCGCACAGCGTATAGGCTTCGGTCGCGGCAAGCCGGGCCGCGGCAGCCGCGCGCGGCAGTTCGGGCGCACCGGTCGCCAGCGCCCATGCGCCGTAATAGGCATGGCCGCGCGCAAGTTCCACTGCGGTATACATCTCGGCGAGCTGGTGCTTGACTGCCTGAAACCCGCCGATCGGCCGGCCAAAGGCAATCCGCTCCCGCGCAAAATCACGCGCTGCGTAAAGCGCGCGCTCGGCCCCGCCGACCTGTTCAAAGGCCAGCAACACCGCCGCGCCATCGGTGACGCGTTCGGCAATCGCGGCCCCGCCCGATGCGGCGAGGACGGCGACCGGCGCCGTGTCGCACGCGATGCGCGCCAGCGGCCGGGTAGGATCGAGCGAGGTCTGCGCCGAACGCGTCACACCCTTGCCGGCAAGTTCCACCAGCACAAGCGCATCGCCGGCAAGCGCCACCAGCACATCTGCCACCATGCCATCGGGCACCGCATTGAAAATGGCGGTCAGATGCGTGCCATCAAGCTTGGCCGGGGCGCCAGGCAAGGCATGCTGATCGTCCTGCGCGATCATGGCGGTGCCGATTGCCTGTCCGCTCGCCAGGCGGGGCAGCCATTCGCCTTGCTGCGCGTCATCTGCGGCAAGGCGCAGCGCTTCGGCCGACATGTATATGGACGACAGCAGCGGCACGGCGGCGAGCGCGCGGCCCGCTTCCTCCGCGATCAGGCACAGTTCCAGCAGGCCCATGCCCGCGCCGCCATGGCGTTCGGGCAAGGCGACGCCCAGTGCACCCAATTTGGCAAGCTGCTGCCAGGTGCCATCGTCATGCGTCGCCGCACCCTCAAGCACCCGGCGAACGGCAGCAGAGGTGCTGTGCGTCGTCAACATGCGCCGCACTTCTTCCTGAAGCCGGCGCTGATCCTCGTCAAAGTCGAAGTTCATCGGCGTGTCCCCCGATCCATACAGCTGATCATGCCGCCTGTAGCTGGCCGGGGGAGGACGCGGCATCCGGCCCGTGAAACGTGCGTCCATCCCGCGCCATGTCGCGCACGATGGCGGGCAGGACATACAGCGCGCCATAAGCTTCATGCAGCCGGTCGCATGTCGCCACGACCTTGGCGATGCCGATGGTGTCCATCGCCGCAAACGGTCCGCCCAGATAGGCGGGAAAGCCGACGCCCAGGGTGGCGCCCAGATCGCCGTCAATCACATCGGGCAGCACGCCTTGTGCAAAGCAGCGCGCGCCTTCTGCCAATTGCGCGTAAAGAATGCGTTGCTTGACCTCCTCAATCGTCGGCTGCGCATCGAGTGTCGGGAGCAGCTCGCCAAGTCCCGCCCACAGCCGCTTGCCGCCGTGCTCGTCATAGTCGAAGAAACCCTTGCCGTTCTTCATGCCATGGCGGCCCGCTTCGTAAAGCTGGCCGATGACGCCCAGCGTCGGTTCCTCGCCGCGCTCCTTCGCCTGCGCGTGACCGGCATGGTAGCTGACATCGAGGCCGATGGCATCGGAAATGGCCAGCGCCCCCATCGGCATGCCGACCATGCGCGCGCCGTTCTCGATCAATGCAGGGGTGATCCCTTCGTCAAGCATCTGCAGACTGGCGCTGATGAACGAGCCGATGAAGCGGCTGGTGAAGAACCCCGGGCCGTCATTGACCGTGATCGGCGTCTTGCGCAGCGCCTGCACGAAATCGAGCGCCTGCGCCCAGCAGGCCGCATCGGTGCGTTCGCCCCGGATGATCTCCACCAGCGGCATCCGGTCGGCTGGGGAAAAGAAATGCAGGCCGATGAACCGTTCCGGCCGGTCGGAATAATCCGCTAGGCTGGTGATCGGCAGGCCGGAGGTGTTGGAGCCGATCGGCACGCCTGCGGGCAGGGCGGCGGACAGGCGCGCGATCACGTCGCGCTTCACATGGCGATCCTCGAACACGGATTCGATCGCCAGCTGCACATCGCCAATATCGTCGTAATTATCGGCAGGATGAATGCGGGCCAGCACGCGCTCCATCTTGGCGGTGTCGGCCCGGCCCTTTTCCACGTCACGGGCAAGCCGCTTCTGCGCATAGGCTTTGCCTTTTTGCGCGGCGGCCATGTCGCGGTCGATCAGCACCACTTCGATGCCGGCGCGCGCCGCGGCAAAGGCAATGCCGGCGCCCATGGTGCCCGCGCCGACGACGGCAATGCGCGTGAACTGCTGCTTGGGCACATCGGCGGGACGGGCGGCAAGCTTGTCCGCCTTGCCCTTGTTGATGAACATCGTGCGGATGAGATTGCCGGCAACCGGGTCGAGCATCAGCTGCGCCAGATATTTCGCCTCCACCCCCAATGCCTTGTCCATCGGCAGTTGCAGCCCTTCATACAAGGCGGCAAGGATCTTCTGCGGCGCAGGATAATTGCCGAAGCTGCTGCCCTGCGTCATCACCGTGCTGATCATGATGGTGTTGCGGAAATCGGCGTCCAGCGTGCCCGCGCCGCCCGGCACCTTGAAGCCTTTGCGGTCCCAGGGCTGCACCGGGT
Organism: Croceicoccus esteveae; assembly: GCF_031846435.1. Lineage (NCBI taxonomy): Bacteria > Pseudomonadati > Pseudomonadota > Alphaproteobacteria > Sphingomonadales > Erythrobacteraceae > Croceicoccus > Croceicoccus esteveae. The sequence goes on along the minus strand of NZ_JAVRHS010000004.1, from coordinate 194,641 downwards.
CGCCCTTGTCGCGCAGCCAGTCTTTGGCGGCATCGATCAGCTCGCTGGCTGGAACGACCGCGTCCACCATCCCCAGTTTCAGCGCCTGCTGCGGCGCGATGCTCTTGCCCTGCATGATGAGCGGCAGCGCTTCACGCAAACCGATCAGCCGGGGCAGGCGCTGCGTTCCACCGCCCCCCGGCATCAGCCCGACCATGCTTTCGGGCAGGCCAAGCTGAATGCGCGGGTCGTCCGCTACCACGCGATAATGGCAGGCAAGGGCGATTTCCAGCCCACCGCCCAGCGCCATGCCATTGATCGCGCAGGCGACCGGCTTGCCCGCCGTTTCCATCCAGCGCAGGAGCCGCGACAGATAGGAGAACAGATGCACGACCTCGGCCGGTGTCATGTCGCCGAGACCGTAACCCCCACCACCGATCTGTTTCAAGTCCCCACCCGCGACGAAGCTGTCCTTGGCGGAGGTCAGCACGATGCCCTTGACCGCCTCATCATCCATCGCGGCATGAAGCGCCGCCTCCAACGGGTCGGTCAATGCCGGGCCGAGCGTGTTCATCTTTTCGCCCGGCAGATCCATGGTGATGACGCGGATGCCATCGGCGTCAGTGGTGGTGGTGACTGCCTCGTTCATCATCCGCTTCCTCACACCCGTTCCAGAACCATGGCGATACCCATGCCGCCTGCCGCGCATAATGTGACCAGACCAAGGCCAAGCCCGCGCCGCTCCATTTCATCGATCAGCGTGCCGGCGATCATCGCGCCCGTCGCGCCCAGCGGATGGCCCATGGCAATGGCGCCGCCGTTCACATTCATGCGATCATGCGGCACGTTCATCGTGTCCATCAGCCGCAGCGGCACGGCGGCGAATGCTTCGTTCAGCTCCCACAATTCGATGTCGGACGCTTCCAGCCCGGCGGTCGCCAACGCGCGGCGGCACACCGGCGTCGGCCCGTCCAGCATCAGCACCGGTTCGGAACCCATGCTGACGAAGGAGCGGATGCGCGCGCGCGGCTTGCGCCCGATCCGGTCACCGGCTTCTGCGGATCCGATCAGCATCAGGCCCGCGCCATCGACGATGCCTGAACTGGTCGCGGCGGTGTGCACATGTTCGATGCGGTCGATCTGCGGATAATGCTGCACCGCGACCGCATCGAAACCCATCGTCTCGCCGATTTTCGCAAAGGCCGGCGGCAGTGCGCCCAGCGACTGCATCGTGGTATCGGGACGCAGATGTTCGTCACGGTCAAGCAGCACGGTGCCCATCACATCCACCACCGGCACGATGGAACCATCGAAGCGGCCTTCGTCCCACGCCTGCGCCGCGCGTTGCTGACTGGCCAGCGCATAAGCATCCAGATCGTCGCGCGAATAGCCGTTGAGATTGGCAAGCAGGTCGGCGCTGACCCCCTGCATCACGAAGGGGCGTTCGAAACTGACACGCGGATCGACGCCGTGCGGACCGCCGCCATCCGATCCCATCGGGATGCGCGACATGCTTTCCACCCCGCCGGCGATCGCCATGTCGGCCATGCCGCAGCCGATCTTGGCAGCAACGATGCTGACCGCTTCCAGTGCAGACGCGCAGGCGCGGTTGATCTGCAAACCGGGCGTTGAATCGGCGAACCCCGCCAGCACCGGCGCGATGCGCGGCAGGGTTGCGCCTTGCTCGCCTGCTGTCGTGACCGTGCCCATGACCACTTCGTCGACGCTGTCTGCGGGCAGATCGTTGCGCGTTTTGAGCGCGACCATCAGCTGGCGGGACAGTTCGACCGGGGTTGCTTCGTGCAGGCCGCCATCGGGCTTGCCACGCCCGCGCGGGGTGCGGACATGATCGAAGATAAAGACGTCGCGCATGGATCGGATCACTCCATCGACTGCTATATTTATAATGCATTATAGTTATCGGTGCTCGCGTCAAGCGTACTGACGAATTATGGATTTGTGACGTCCCTGGCGGTGGGGGCGACGGGCAGGCGCTGCGCCGCATCCTGCATTGCATCGTTCAACCGCGCCTTGTCCGCGGGACCTACCAGCCCGATGAATACCAAAGCGAAACCTGCCTGAAGATGGTCACGCAATTGCGAAGCGGTCCAGTCCTGCGCCGCCCATTGTTCGAAATTGGCTTCGAAAATCCGGGCCAGCGTAAGTTCCAGCACATGAGCCGGCACGTTTTCGATCAGCAGCCGGTCTGTGGCCAAGCCATTGACCAGCGGGCGCACGATCTCGTTGCTGAGCGACAGGTTGAGGTCGCCCTGTTCGGCAAGATCCAGCCCGTACAGCGCGCGCCACAGGCTGCGGAACAGGCGCCCCTGCTGCTCGTAGGCAAGCGTCAGCCGGTCAATGACGCCAAGGATCCGGTCTGCTGCACCCAGCCCGCTCATCCAGGCAGGGTCGCGGTTGAAGCCATGGGCAAGCCGCTCGAATACCTGTGCCAGCACAGCTGCCTTGGACCCGAACAGATTGTAAGGCGTCGCCAGGCTCACCTGCGCCCGGCGGGCAAGTTCGGGCATAGAAAAGCTGCCGTCCTCCCGCTCGGTCAGCAATTCGGTCGCTGCCTTGATCAACCGCCGCCGGCGATCCGCCACGCCCTGCTCGCGCTTGCCGATCGCCGGACCGTCTGCATCGGCAGGAGAAGACGCAAGCTGCATGTTCAGCCGCGCCCCTGTGCGCAGAGGCAGCGCTCAGTCAAGGAACCGCACCGTATCTTCAAGCGCGACGCGCGGATTGGCAAAGCGGTTGATGGCCGCGTCCGGTTCGGGCCAGCCGATGGCGAGGCCGCAGAACAGGACATGATCGTCCGGAATACCGGCAACGCGCTTGACGGTATCGGGATAGGCAGACCACGCTTCCTGCGCGCAAGAGGCCAAACCTTGTTCGACCAGCAGCAGCATGACCGTCTGCAGCCACATGCCGACATCGGCCCATTGCGGCGGCCCCATGATGCGCGGCATGTGCACGAACGCACCGACCGGCGCGTCAAAGAAGGTAAAATTGCGCATCACCTGCGCCATGCGGCCGCCACGATCGTCCCTGCCGATACCGACAGAGGCATACATCGCCTCGCCATTGGCAGACCGTCGCGACCGCCATGGATCCGGCAGGTTTTCAGGATAGATGCGGTATTCAGGCATTTCGCTACCGGGCGGAGCCTGCAAGGCGACCTGCATCTGGCGGCGCAGATCGGCCAGCCTGTCACCTGCAAGCACGGTCGCATGCCAAGGCTGAAGATTGCCGCCTGATGGGGCATTGCCGGCCTGTGCGAACACGCGGAGAAGAATGGCCTGGTCCACCGGACGGGCGGCGAAATGCCGGGTCGAGCGACGCTGTTCGACAGCGGTTGAAACATCCACCGGGCAATCTCCGTCGATTTCGTTTCCGGTTTGCAGCCAGGTGCTGCGTAATTCTTCGATGGCCCGAAATGGGCGGGATTGATCCCGTTGCCCATGACATCGGCCTTGCGCAAGTCTTGCTGCGGTGATTTACTGCGCCGGGCGGTCCTCAGGCGCAAGGATGTTTTCCCCTGCAGGATACCGCGGACGGTGTGCGCGGGTGCCAGTGCAGCAAGTCAATGGGCCGGGAGAGATGCAGGTGAAAGCAGGAGAGGCATGTAGTCGCCAGGCACAAAGTGTGATCGCATGGGTGATCCACACGGAAGATCGGGCGAGCCGGGCAAGAGCCGCGACCGCGCAATGCGGCTGTCACGGCCAGGTGCCGCAGGGGTCTTGCTGATGGCGCGACAGTTCCATCTGGCAGATCTGTTCGAAACCATTGCCGCAACGGTGCCGGACCGCATCGCGATTATCTCCGACAGTCTCACGCTCACCTATGCGCAGCTTGACCGCCGGGCAAACAGCGTGGCCGCCGGCCTTGCCGCGCGGGGTGTGACGCGCGGCGACAATGTCGGCCTGTTCCTGACCAACCGCGCCGAACATCTCGAAGCGTTCATCGCCGTCATCAAGCTTGGCGCGGTGCCGTTCAACGTGAACTACCGTTACCGGGAGGACGAGCTGCGCCAGCTGTTTGCAGATGCGCGTGCAGCAGCCATCATCCACGATGCGCAGTTCGGGCCAGTCGTGCGCAACCTCAGCAGCGACCTGCCATCGCTCAAGACGAGCGTTGCAGTGGACGATGGGAGCGGCGCCGATTGCAGCGCTTCTGCCGCTTACGCCGACCTGCTGCAGACCGACCCTGATGGGGCCGGTTCAGGTGATACCCGGGAGCGGAGCGAGGATGACATCCTCCTGACCTATACCGGCGGCACGACCGGTTTTCCAAAAGGGGTGATGTGGCCGCACAAGGCGTTTGTCTTTGCATGCGCCGGTGGAGGGGGACATTTCAACCCCACCGGTCCGCTGGTGGAGCCAGCCGACGCGGCGGATCGCGCAGCAACCGGCTATCCCCTGCGCATGATGCCGGTGGCGCCATTGATGCATGCAGCAGCGGTGTGGGCGGTCTGGTCCGCCATGCTCAACGGCCTGACCATCGTCATCGACGAGGGAGCAAGGTTTGACGCTGAACGGATCTGGACAAAGGTGGCAGAGCAAAAGGTCAACATCGTGCAGGTCGTCGGCGATGCGATGGCGGTGCCGCTGCGCGACGCCTTGCGTGACAATCCAGGGCGCTGGAATCTTGCCCATGTGGTGAATTTCGGTTCCGGCGGTGCGGTATTCTCGCGTCAGGTCCAGGCCGACCTCCAGTCCATGTTGCCCGGGAACGCCAAGGTGACAGACGGCATGGGAGCGTCCGAGACCGGCGTTTCGGGTCAGGCGATGCAAGGCAGCGAAGGGCTCATGCGGCTGCCTTCGGGGCCGGATCAGCAGGTGGTGATCGACGGGCGGCTGGCGCATGCCGGCGAAATCGGTTTTGTCGCCCGGTCCGGTCATACGCCGGTCGGATATTTCGGAGACGCGGCAAAAACGGAAGAGACCTTCCGCATCATCGGTGACCGGCTATGGGCAGTAAGCGGGGACACCGCCCGGCTTGATGAGGACGGGATGATAACGGTGTTCGGTCGCGGCTCGACCTGCATCAACAGCGGCGGCGAAAAGATCTATCCTGAAGAGGTGGAGGAGGCATTGCGCGCCCATCCAGCCGTGTTCGATGCAGTGGTCGTCGGCAAGGCAGACGAGCGGTGGGGCGAAAAAGTGGTGGCCATAGCTTCCCTTCGCGAAGGAGCCGCCGCGCCGGAACTGACCGAACTCCGCAGTTTTCTTTCAGAAAAGCTCGCCGGATACAAATTGCCAAGGGCGCTGGTGTGGACAGATGCAGTCGAACGCTCGCCCGCCGGCAAGCAGAACTACCGCTGGGCAAAGGAGCTGGCGGCAAAAGCTGAGGGATGAAGACGCCGGAAAGTCAGGAGCGCGCCGCAGCCTGCTGAGCGGCTGGGTAGCGGGACTGGGTAGGGGAGTTGGGCCGATGCTCGATGCGCTTCGCTTTCCTGCCCCGGGCGAACAGCGCATGGCTGATCGTGCAAGAAGGCCCGCGCTTGTCGTCCAGGCATGCGTCCGGTCTTTCGGAACTGATACGATGTGCGCTCGATATTGGACGGGAGGCCCTCGCCGCAAACAGCTGCGGCCGGGCCCCCTCCCGATGCCTGCCCGACTGGTCAGGAGTTGGCGCGGTGCTGAACGTTTTAAGCAGGCGCTCACCGGTGCCGGTATCAAGGCAACCAGGCAAAGGCGAGCAGATTAACCGGCATGCCATCATGGCATGTGCCCGGGCATCGCAGCTGGGTGGCAGCACATGGCTATCAAGCGCTGCCGACCGGATGATCAGCCAAGCCTGCGCAGTGGTTCTGTGCCGTCCCAATCGCTCGCGGCTTCCTTCATCATGGCGAAAAGTTCGGCACCGCCCTGGTCGAGCTTGACAAATTCCACGATGCCTCCGGGCCCAAGACCGGGATCGGCGTAGATCACGCTGCCGGCTGCGCCCACTTTGCCTTCCACCAATATCTCAGCGCCAGCCTTGTCGCAGGCTGCGTATGCATCCGCGATGTCGTCCACCACGATGCAGACATGCTGCACCCGGTCGTGCACCCGATGTTCGCCGCTGTAATGGGCAGGGGCATCGTTTTCCGGCCGGACAAGTTCAATCTGGATGTCGTTCCAGTAAGCGATTGCGACCGAAAACACAGCGTGGGTAGGCTGTCCCTTGTAGGTCATGTCACCCAGCCGGATATTTTCCAGCAGAAAGAAAGGACCAACACCCATCGTCTGCGTCCAGTAATGCACCGCTGCATCGAAATCCTGCGGCAGGTAAGCCAGCTGCATGACGCTGCCTGTCGCAGCAAGGCTTCCCGGTTTCGCCATGGCGTTAGCCCCCGTTTCCGAACAGATGTTCAGGATCTTCAAGCATGCGTTTGAATGTCTGCAGGAACCGAGCCGCCGCAGCCCCGTCGATTGCGCGATGATCGACCGACAGGGTCAGGTGCATGCGGTCCGCAAAGGCAACCTCGCCACTGGCGGTTTCCACAGCGACCCTGCTGGTCTGTCCCACGGCGAGGATTGCACCTTGCGGCGGATTGATGATGGCATCAAAGCTGTCGATGCCGAACATGCCGAGGTTGGAAATGGTGAATGTGCCGCCGTCCATCTCTTCGTAACGCAGCGATCCGGAATTGGCCCTCGCCACAAGATCGCGCGTTGCAGCAGCGATCTGGTCGATGCGCATGCGATCCGCCTGACGGATGATCGGCGTTGTCAGTCCCTTCTCGCCGGCCACGGCAATCGCTACATCGGCATGGGCAAACTGATGCAGATCGCTGCCATGCAGCTGCACGTTCACATCGCGATGGTGCGCCAGCGCGCGCGCTGCTGCCATGACGAGAAAATCGTTGATCGTCGCCTTGCACCCAAGCAGCAGATTGGCTGCCCGACGCATCTCCAGCAAGGCTCCGGCATCGATCTGCATGCGCAGGTAGAAATGCGGAATGTCCTGCTTGGCGGCTGTGAGCCGTTTGGCCACCATCGTCCGGATCTTGTCGAAAGGCACGATGATGGCGTCATTGGCGATCAGCCGGAAAGGTGCAGCACGCTCTGCGCTATCGCCGTCATTCTCGACCTTTGCCAGCACGTCCGACTTGCAGATGCGTCCGCGCCGCCCGGTGCCGGTCAGCGTCGACAGCGCAATGCCATGCAGCGCCGCGATGCGCCGCGCCAGCGGGGAGGCGAAAATCGCGTCTTCGGGCGGCAATGGTGCCGGGCCGCGCGGCTTCGCGGTATTCGGCCCGCGCACAGCCTGCTGCACATCCTGAAAGGTGATGCGGCCGCCGCGGCCCGAGCCTGTCACATCGGCAAGATCAAGCCGCTCGACCTCTGCGAGGCGCAGCGCCTGCGGACTGATCGCGCGGTTGGTGTCGATCCTCGCGCGCCCCGGCTGCGCGTTGCTGTCGGCAGGGTCCGGTTCACCGGCCGCTGGCTGCTCCTGAGGCGCTGGCGGCGGTGTTTCCCGCCCTTCCTCCTTGACCAGCCTCCCATCGGCAGTGCCGCCTGTCGCCGGCACGAAGCTGGCGACAAAGGCATCCACCTCCTCCTCGCTGGCGTCCGCGCCATCGTCGAACACGGCGAGCAGCGCGCCCACCGGCAGCTCCTCTGCCGGCTGTGCGATGACCCGGCGCACTGTGGCGGCATATTCCGCCTCCACCTCATTGGTGATCTTGGCCGTTTCGATGAGGCAGATGGTGCCACCCTTGGCGATATCCTCGCCTTCTGCAACCATCCATTCGGCAAGCGTGCCTTCCGTCATTTCAATGCCCCATTTGGGCATGGTGAACGCGCGCAGTTTGGCCATGTTCGTTCGCCTCCTCAGCGATAGTCCAGAGCCTTGCGCGCCGCGGCCTCGATCTTGTCGGGGCTGGGCAGATAGGCGCTTTCAAGCTCACGGGCGAAAGGGACAGGCGTGTGCGGGGGCGTCACCATCTGCGCCGGCGCGCGAAGGCTGGCAAATGCCTTGTGCGCCACCAGCGCAACGATGTCCGTGGCAAGGTTGCAGCGCGGCGGAGCCTCGTCCACCACGACGAGCCGGCCGGTGACCTCGACCGAATCCAGCACCGCTTCTTCATCAAGCGGGCTGGTGGTGCGAAGGTCGAGGACATCGCAGCCGATCCCGTCGCTGGCAAGGCTGTCGGCGGCCCGTTCCGCCATCCCTACCATCATGCCGGTGGCAACGATCGTCACATCCTCACCGGCGCGGGCGAGCCGGGCATGGCCGAACGGAATGGTATAATCAGGGTCGTCGGGAACCTCTCCCTTGACCCCGTAAAGCGCCTTGTGTTCAAGAAACACGACCGGATCGTCGTCCCTGATCGCCTCGCGCAGCAGGCCGGCGGCGTCGCCCGGCGTTGCCGGCATGACGACCTTCAAACCCGGCATGCCGGTCAGGATCTGGTGCACTGACTGGCTGTGCTGCGCTGCTGCATTGAAGCCGGCACCATAGATCATGCGCAATACCGCCGGGCAGCGGGATTTCCCGCCGAACATGTAGCGAAACTTGGCAATCTGGTTCCAGATCTGGTCGAGCGAGACCCCGATGAAATCGGCGAACATCAATTCGGCAATGGGCCGCTTGCCCGTCAGCGCCAGGCCGCCTGCCGCACCGATGATCGCGCTTTCCGAAATGGGCGTGTCGATGACGCGATCCGCGCCGAAGGCATCGTAGAAACCCGTCGAGGTCGACCAGATCCCGCCGATCGCTTCTGGCCCGCCTGCCGTGCCCATGCCGCCGACGATATCCTCGCCCAGCATGACGACGTTTTCATCCCGCTCCATCTCTGCAAAAATCGTCTGTCGCACCGCATCGCGATAGGCCATCTGTGTCATCGTGCGCGCTTTCGTTCAGTAGCTGATATAGACGTTCTTGAGCACGTCCTCGGCGGTGGGGCGCGGCGCGGCGCGTGCTTCCTCCACCGCGCTGTCAATCTGCGCCATCACCTCTTCGTCGATGCGGTCGAGATCCTCTGCTGACAGGAGCCTGGCTGCTGTCACGCGGTCGCGAAACTTGATGAGGCAGTTACGTTCCGCCCACAGCCGGTCAAGCTCGCCATCGGCGCGGTAACGCTGCGGATCACCTTCGAAATGGCCGTAAAAGCGTTCCGTGTCGAACTCCACCGCAGCCGGTCCGTTGCCGGCGCGCACATGCTCCAGCACCTCGCGCATGGTGTCGTGCACGGAAAAGAAATCGGTGCCATCGCCGCGCCAGACCTTCATGCCGAACGCTTCGGCCCGGCTGGCGATGTCTCCGGCCGTGCCGACCGCGTAATCAACGCCGGTGTGTTCCGAATAATGATTGTTTTCAAAGACGAAGATTGCCGGAGCTTTCGTCACGACGGCAAAGTTCATTGCCTCGAAGGTGGTGCCCTGATTGCAGGCACCATCGCCGGAAAAGGAGATTGCGACATTGCCCTTGCCGTTGATCTTCGCGGTCAGCGCAGCACCGACCGCGATCGGTGCGCCCGCGCCGACGATGCCGTTGGCGCCCAGCATGCCTTCATCCATGTCGGCGATGTGCATCGACCCGCCCTTGCCGTGGCACAGCCCTTCGCTGCTGCCCCAGATTTCCTTCATCATGGCGGTAACGTCGCACCCCTTGGCTAGGCAGTGGCCATGGCCGCGATGGGTGGAGACGATCTTGTCATCGTCGGACAGATGTTCGCACACGCCGACCGCAACCGCCTCCTGCCCACAGTAAAGATGGGTGAAGCCGGCGATTTCGCCGGTCGCGATCTCCTCGTGGAGACGCACTTCGAATTCGCGGATGATCTTCATGGTGCGATATGCTCGCAGCAGATCTTCCCGGCTCAGCTGCATGTCAATCTCCTGTCCAACCGTGTCATAGCCCGAGCACCGTCTTGGCAATGATGCTTGCCTGAACCTCGTCAGTGCCGCCAAAGATCGTCCACGCGCGGCTGTTGAGGTAACGGGCGGACGCCACCTGCGCTGCCGGTGAACACAGCGGCACCGGCGCGTTGTCGCCGTAAAGCGGCCGCGCTTCGGGCAATTGCAGTCCGGCCGGACCGTAAAGGTCAACGGCCAGAAGGTCGATATCCTGTCGAAGGTTGGAAGCGATGAGCTTTGTCAGCGACGATTGCGGGCCGGGGGAGCGGCCATCGTTGATGCGGGCAAGGATTTTCAGCTCGATCATTTCAAGCGCTTCTGTGCGCAGGCGCAGCTCTGCCAGGCGCCGCTGCCAATCACGGTCTTGCGATAATTGCCCGCCGCGCCCGTCGGGCTGCGACTGTGCCTGATGCGCGATCTGATCGAGATCGTAGGACAGTTTGGGCGCATGGCATGACCCGCCGCGTTCATTTTCCAGCAGAAACTTGGCAATCGCCCAGCCATCGCCTTCCTTGCCGACAAGATCGCCGGCAGGTGCCCGCGCGTCTTCCAGGAAGACCTGGTTCACCTCATGGTCGCCTGCCAGCGTCCTGATCGGCCGCACCGATACCCCGGGCTGATCCATATCCAGCAGCAGGAAGGAAATGCCCGCCTGCTTCCTGCCTTGCGTCCCGGTGCGCACCAGAAGGAACATGCGATTGGCGTATTGCGCATGCGTGGTCCAGATCTTGGACCCGGTGACGCGGTAATCGTCGCCATCGCGTTCCGCCCGGCAGGAGAGCGAGGCAAGGTCGGACCCGGCGCCCGGTTCGGAAAACCCCTGACACCAGTAATCTTCACCCGACAGGATGCGGGGCAGATAATGCTGGCGCTGCTCCTGCGTCCCGAAGGTATAGAGGACTGGTGCAACCAGCTTGAGGCCAAGCACAGTGAGGTTGGGTGCGCCCGCCAGCGCGCATTCCTTCTCGAAGATATAGCGCTGGGCCGCGCTCCACCCCGGCCCGCCATATTCCTCCGGCCACTGATAGGCGAGCCAGCCCTTGCGCGCGAGGATCGCGTTCCATTCCTGTCCGATGTCGGGTTCCACGAACACCGTGGGCGAGCCTGCCGCGCCGGCCTTTATATGCGCCGGCAGGTTCTTCTCAAGAAAGCTGCGCACCTCGTCGCGGAAGGCGCTTTCGGCAGGGGAAAGGTCGATGTCCATGCTATCGTTCCAGTATCGTCACTGCCGATACGCCCGGCGCACCGTAAACATGGCTGTAGGCCGTGGCAGGATTGCCGGGAACCTGCCGCGCACCGCCATGACCGCGCAGCTGGACGACGTTTTCATAAACCTGCCGCAGACCCGAAGCGCCGATCGGCTCTCCGCACGCAAGACAGCCACCATCGGTGTTCACCGGCAGCCGGCCATCGATGTCGGTCCAGCCTTGCGCCAGATATTCTTCCTGTTCGCCGTCTGTCACAAAGCCGTTTTCGGCCATGTGCATCAGTTCGGCGCCGGCTTCTGTATCCTGCAACTGGGCAACGGCAATATCGTCAGGCGCTATCCCCGCGGCAGTGAAAGCGTCGCGGGCAGCAATCTGTGTCGCCGAACCGCCGCGTTCGATGTCGGCCGACGGCGCGAATACTTCGAAACTGCCGGGTGGCCGGGTGCGCATCACCGCTGCCTTCAACCGGATTGCGGGTTTGCCAAGCTCGCGTGCCTTCTTCTCGCTGGCAAGGACAAGCGCCACGCCCCCTTCCGCAGGCGAACAGAACATGTATTTGGAGTAAGGATCGGACACCATGGGCGCATCGAGGATCGTGTCGAGCGGTACGGGCTGCCGCCGCCAGGCATGCGGGGCGTGTTGTCCGTTGCGGAACGCTTTTTGCGCCACCAGCCCCAACGTCCTGCGGCTGATGCCATGAAGATGCATGTAGCGCATGATCTTCATGGCAAAGAACTGCGTCGTCACCATGTATCCCGCTTCGCCATACCAGGCGGGCAAATTGTATTCGGCAGGCTGCGGATCGAAAGCGCCACGCGGGTGCTTGTCGAAACCGGTGGCAAGCGCAATGTCCGCCTCGCCGGCCCTGATCGCCATCTGTGCACAGGACAGCGCCGAGCCACCCGCCGCGCAGCCGTTGCGCACATTGGTGAACTGCACGCCGGTAAAGCCAAGCTGTTCGACCATCGTGTCGGGGTTGCCCGCCGCCTCCGAGGCGCCATAGGCAATCTGCACATCGTTCCAGTCGATACCGGCATCGTCAAGCGCCTGGCGCACGGCCATGACCCCTTGCCCAAGCCCCGATACGCCATCGGTCCTGCCGAAGGGATGGATGCCGATGCCGATGATGCAGGCATCGCTCATGCGTCTGTCCGCGCTGGGCGAAATGCCGGAATGCCGACGGGCTGTGTCGCATCGGGATCGAGCGCCACCATGGTCAGCTCCATCGGCATGCCGATCGTGATCGCGTCGAACGCGACTTCGGCGAGCCGGGCCTCCACGATCGTCTCCCCCGGAAGCTCGACATAGCCGAGCGCCCATGGCTGGAATGCAGCGGGGCCGGCATAGGGTGGTGACTTGGGCCGGAAGCGCTGGACGGTGTAGCTCCACAAGGTGCCGGATCGCGACAACGCCACCTGTTCGAACCGCGGATCGTCAGGGCAGGGGAACACCGTCCGACCAGTGGCGCGGTCACGCCCGCCAATCAGCCGGGGCGGATCGTCATCGGTCAAGAGGGTGTCGCAAATGGGTTGCATGATGCTTTCTCGTGCAGCGGCAGCCGGGGCCGGCGCATGTCTGTTAAGCGGGATCAGGATCAGACACCCGTTAGAGCGCAAAAAATGCCCGGTGGCAGACTGCCCAAAACGCTAGGGTGCCGCCGCCAGCTCACGTGCAAAGCTTTGCTCCAGATCTTGGCGCACGAAGGGAGCACACGATGGGGAGCGGCATACGAACGGCCAGCTATGGCGCGCAGGAAAGCGAACCCGGCCATTGGGACTACATCGTCATCGGTGCAGGATCATCCGGCTGCGTCATGGCCGAAAAGCTGAGTGCAGACGGGAAATCGCGCGTGCTGGTCCTCGAAGCGGGCGGCGAGGACAATTTCTGGAACCGTTTGCCCAAGGGCGTTGCCAAGCTGGTGAAGGATCCGCGCAAGATCTGGCTCTACCAGGTGACACAGCCGCGCGAAACGGGCAGCGATGCAGCCGAATTCTGGATCCGCGGCAAGGGCGTGGGCGGTTCATCGTCAGTCAATGGCATGATCTGGAGCCGGGGCGAGCCTGCCGATTACGACGCGTGGGAAAGCCGCCACGGCGCTACCGGCTGGAACGCGGGCAGCATGACGCAGGCGCTGAACGCGCTGGAGGATCACGCCGATGGCGCCGGCCGCTTTTCCGGCAGCGGTGGACCGGTGCATGTCGATCCACAGGTGCACAGCCACCCGCTTGCCGCCAGGATGATCGAGGCTGGCGCGGCGCTGGGTCTGCGCCCGGTGCGCGATCTCAACGCGCAGACCGGACCGCGCGTCGGTCTGTACAGCCACAATATAAAGCGCGGGCTGCGGCAGAGCGCGGCCGGCACATTCCTTGCTCCGGCGCGTCACCGTCCCAATGTCGAGGTGATTACCGGCGCGGCGGTGCAGCGCGTGGTGGTCGCAGATGGGCGCGCGTCCGCGGTCGATGCCAGCATCAGCGGCAGGTCGCGCCGGTTTTCCTGCGCCGGAGAGATCATCCTTTGTACAGGCGCGCTCGAAACGCCGCTGCTGCTCCAGCGATCAGGTATCGGCGATGGGGCGTCATTGCACCGTGCGGGCGTCGCTCCGCTGATCGCCTTGCCTGACGTCGGCCGCCACATGTCGGAGCATTTGTCGCTATCCATGCCCTATCGCCTGCGTGGCAGTGGCGCCGCGCAACTGGGCGTGCACCGCAGCCTGACCGGGACGGGCAAATATCTTGCCATGCTGCGCTGGGCAACCCGCCGCGACGGGATCATGGCGACAGGGCCATTCGAGGTCGGCGCGTTCGACAATGTTCATCATGCAGACGGGCGTGTGGACGCGCAATACTACCTTGGCGCCTACAGCTTTGCCGTGGGCAGCGACAATGACCCGGTTCCGCTGGACAGGATCGACCCACGGCCGGGGCTCACCATCCTGGGGTCGCTGCTGCGGTTGACGAGCAAGGGGTCGCTCCACATCACCGGACCCGATGCAGGCGATGCTCCCGTCATCGAACCAAATTTCCTTGCCACGCAGCATGACCAGGAAAGCGCGGTGGCGTTGGTGCGGCGCATGCGCCGGTTTGTTCATGCGCCGCCGCTTGGCCGCCACGTCGGGACTGAGGAGGTGCCCGGCCGCGCTGTTGCAAGCGATGCCGATATTCTGGCCGCGTTCCGACGCCTGTCGTCATGCGGGCTGCATGCGACAGGGACCTGCCGCATGGGGAGCGATGCGGCCAGCGTTGTCGATCCGCGTCTGCGGGTGCGTGGGCTGGAACGGCTGCGGATCGTCGATTGCTCCGTCATTCCGGGGCATGTCACCGGCAACACCAACGCGCCGGCAATGGCGCTTGCCTGGCGGGCAGCGCAGCTGGTGCTCGACGACCGGCCCTGACGCGCGCGGCGCCCGTCAGCGGTTGAGCGAAATGTAACCCAGCTGTGCGGCCTTGAAGACTGTCTGGCTGCGGTTGACGGCGTTCAGCTTGGTGGACGCATTGTGGATGTGGAACCGCACCGTGGCGCGGCTGCGCGACATGATCATGCTTATCTCCATGTCCGTCTTGCCGATCGCGGCCCAGCGCAGGCATTCAACCTCCCGCTTGGAAAGGCGAGAGCCGGGCGGCAGCGCCTGCAGCGAACCCATGATCTTTACATAGCTTGACAGGAAGGTCCGGGCATAGACACCCAGCAGATCACCATGCTTGGCAAACGCGTCGGCAAGATCGGTAATGCCCGCCGGCGGATTGAAGCTCACTGCGCCGATCTGCCCGAACGCCATGTGCACCGGCACCACGATGGCCGCATCGGTCATGGCGCGGTTCTCGAAGTTCTTCATGTCTATCGATTCAAGATAACGGTTGGGCACAAGGGTGTGAAACCCCTGCGCATTGGCCCAGAACGGTTCTGTCTCGAACCGGCAGGCCGACGTGATCGGGCTTTCCAACGCGATGCGCGAATTGCGCCACCATACCTTTTCATCGTCGCCCCAGGCAAACACATCGCGTGCCAGCACGTTGCCGTCCATGTCGACAGGCGTGCGCTTGTCCGCAATGTCGTGAGCGGGCGCGACGGCAAGATCGAGCTTCTTGCCAATGAGGTGCAGGGCCCTGGCAGCAGGAATGATATCTTCCGGGCAGGTTATGCGCACGGAATCAATATCCTTGATCAAAAGGTCGGTCATCTTGTTATCTCTCCCGTGGCTTTTCTACGCGCGCGGCAGCGAAGGAGCAAGTTTACGGCCATCGCGCGCCTAGCTTTTTGCGGAGCCTGCGAGCGGAAGGTTTGCTGGTAGACCGGTCGGGCGAAGGGATGAAGACCGTGAACTTTGACCTCACTCAAGATCAGGAAATGCTCAAATCGCTGGCCGAGCGTTTCGTGACCGACCGTTACGATGTAGCGCGTCGGCGCGAATATCTGGACGAGCCGCAGGGCTTCGATGCCCGGGGCTGGCAGCTGCTCGGCGAAATTGGCATCATTGCCGCTCCTTTTTCTGCCGATGAAGGTGGGCTGGGGCTTGATGCCATGGGCATTGCAGTCATTCACGAGGCGCTGGGGCACGGGCTTGCCGTCGAACCGCTGATCGAAAGCGTGCTGACCGCTGGGCGGCTTTTTGCCGCGCTGGCGTCTCCGCAGCAGCGGAACAGATGGCTGGACAGCGTCGTTTCTGGCCAAGCCCGGCTGTCGCTTGCACATGCCGAACGCGGCAGCCGCAACGGCAGCGTATATGTCGCGACCAGCGCGCAGGAACGTGCAGGCCAGACGGTGCTCAGCGGGCAGAAGCCTTTCGCAATCTCCGGTTATGGTGCCGATGCCCACATTGTCAGTGCCCGCCATGATGGCGCGCCCGCGGACAGCACTGGCTGGGCATTTTATCTTGTCATGGCGGACGCAGCCGGAGTTGAGGCAACGCCATGGCGGCTTGCCGATGGTTCGCGCGCGGCGCTGCTAAAGTTTGATGAAGTGGCTGCCGAGCCATTGGGCAGTGCGCAACAGGCGCCTCTTGCGCTGGCGAATGCGGAGCGTCTTGCCTCGCTCGCCCGGTCGGCAGAGGCGCTGGGCATCATGGAACGCATGTTCAGCGATACGCTCGATTACCTGCGCACGCGCGAACAGTTCGGGCAGCCGCTTGGCAAGTTCCAGGCGATCCAGCACCGCATGGCCGCGCAATACGCCGTGCTTACCCAGGCACGCGCGCTGGTGGAACTTGCCGTGGTGAAGCAAGGCGAAGCGGGATTTGCAAGAGCGGTGCACGGTGCGCGTGCTTTTGTCGCCGGCCATTCGCTGGAGCTTGGCCATGAAATGATCCAGTTTCACGGCGGCATGGGGGTGACCGATGAGCTGGCGCTGGGCTTTGCGCACAAACGATTGCTGGTCCTGTCACGCTGGCCGGATGATGCAGGCAATACTCTGGACAGCTACATCGACAGCTGATCGAGGTCGGATCGGGGCAAGGCAAATGACGTCACGTCAGCCTTGATGCCTGCGCTCCTTGAGCCAGGCGATGCCGCGGGAAAGCAGGTCGCGGAACACCGGCAGCTCCCATGCGCCGCGATCCACGCTTGGCCACCATTCGGCCATGGGTTGCAGATCATAATGGCCGCGGCAATGGCCAAGCGTGTTGTAAAGCACCGCACCGCTGCCATGCTGCTTGATATAGAACACGGGGTGCGTGCCCGGCGCGTCCGCTGCTTCGGCAAAGCCGGTGCCTTCTTCGCTGCATTCCGCCTCCAGCAGGACATGCAGATCACCATGGCATTGAAGATGGTAAAGCTCGTCATTGGTGTCGAACGGTTCGACGCCCCGGGTCAGCTCATGATCGGGATCCGCCACTTCGACGCGATAAGGTGCGATCGGTGGGTGCGAGATGAACTGGCTGCCCAGCAGGTCCATCATCAACGGCGCGTGTCGCGGCGCGTGCCACAAGCCGTCATCCATCAGGCGCAGGATCGAATTGGTGCCATGCAGCGCATACCAGCGGCCGCCCTTGTGCAGCCATTCCTTCAGCACCTCTTGAGCGGCCAGCGATGGCACAACATCGCAGGTATAGGTGATGATGATATCGGCCGCACGCAACGCGTCGTGCTGTTCGTAATCCTCGAATACCCGCGTCCGGACCCGTGGATCCTCTGCCAGCAGCTTGAGAAGTTCCAGCCGGGCGTAATCAATGTCGTGCCACACACCACCTGCAATCAGCACGCAATCAATACGCGGCGGATGGTTTTCTTGCGTAAAACGCGCCAGCGGGTCAGGTTCGCCGTGGCCGCCCGTCACGCTTGCGTCCCGCCCAGTTGGCCGGCGATATATTTCGCCAGCGTATCCTGAAACTGGCGAATGCGGATCTCCTGGTAATTGGCGAGGTTGACAAGGCCGTTCTTGGAACAGTGCAGACCCTGCTGCACGAATGGCAGGTTCTCCATGTCCTGTTCGAAGACATGGCCCAATACGCCCAGTTCGGGCGCATCGGTCCATTTCTGGTCACGCTTGAGGAACTTGCGTTCCGCGCCGCGGGGCAGCGGATCGCCTTTTTTCACCCGGGCGATCACGCGAACCTCCATCGTGCACCAGTCGGGCGTATCGCCGGGGAGCCAACGATAGACGATGTTGGGCATGAACCCGCCCCATGGCGCGAAATTGGGAAACACATTATAGACCAGCGCATCAAGCACTTCGCTGTCGGTGGCGTCGTCATGGTCGTAGCCGGTCTGCGCCGTGTAGGCGGTGCGCATCGCCTCGCCCAGCGCCGCGCGCGCGGTCTTGTCGTCGGGCACCGCCACCGCCATCGGGTCGCCACCGGCATCGTAATTGTCGGACGATCGGCCGTTGTATTTGACGAATTCATCGACGATCCACTGCTCGCCGCGACCCTCGGTCACATGCGGCGACATGACCCCGAACGGCACCAGGTTGACGTTCACATGATCACCCCAGGTCCGGTAGCCCGAGTTGGAATCGCCGGTAAACGGCAGCAGTTGCGGGTGCGTCACCACGGTGTGCCAGCTTTCCATGAACGCTTCGGAAACCACTTTCCAGTTCGCCGGCACTTCCTTGGCGACGTACAGCACGGTCGCACATTCATCGTGCCGCCAGCGGCTGAAATGATCGGGCAGCGGGGCAAGGTATTCCTCCAGCGTGGGGCCGCCCGGCTCCTCACGGATGAAGATGTAGCCCTGCCACTGCCCGACCTGGGGCTGCGGCAGGGACATGTCGGTGTTTTCAAGATGCCGGAAATCCCATTGGCAGGGCATGTGGTCGAAGCTGCCGTCCTTGTGCCAGGTGAAGCCGTGGAACGGGCAGGTGAACTTGTCGGCATTGCCGTCCTGGGTGCGCAGCTTGCGTCCGCGATGCAGGCAGACATTGTGCATCGCCTTGACTGACCCATCGTCCTGCCGGCTGACGAGGTAGGAACGGCCCGCATTTTCGTAGATGACGTAATCGCCGACCTCGGGCAGGTCTTCTTCGCGCGCGGCGAACTGCCAGACGTGGGGCCACATGCGCTCACGCTCCAGTCTTGCCCATTCCTCGCTGGTGTAGCGTTCGGCGGGCACCGGATCGGACCCGCGATATTCGTAGCTGTCCTTGACGAGGAATTCGGGGACGGGCCGCGAATCCTGCTCCATCAATGCGTTCCAGCTTGGACCTGTACAACGGTCCGCGCCGATGGGAAGATTTGGATCGCGCTCGGCCATGGTTTTGGTCCTTAAACAAGCATCCTCGACAGGGGGTTCTGCACCCGCTTTTGTTCTTTTGTGCTCTGCCGGGCAAAATTTGTCACCTTGCCCAAATCACAGGTTGTGCATCATGACAAAGGCGTGGACCGTTCGTTACAAACGTGGATCGGCTCTGCTGCTCCTGGCAAGGACATGGGGCGAGAAGGAGAACACCTTGGTAAAAAATCTCGATGGCATGGTCGCGCTGATTACCGGAGGCACAGGCGGCATCGGTGCTGCAACGGTGCGCCGGCTGTCGCGTCAGGGGGCAAAGATTATCTTCACAGGCTCCAAGGCAGATGCGGCAAGGGCGCTGTGCGATGAAACAGGCGCTGTGTTCCAGCCCCACCGCGTCGAGGATGAAGCGGGCTGGACCAGCCTGTCGAACCGGATCATGGACGAGTTCGGCAGGCTCGACATCGCCTTTGCCAATGCCGGCACGGAAAGCGGCGACAGCAATGTGGAAGAGATCCGGCTGGAAGACTGGAACCGGATCGTGGCTGTCAACCAGACAGGCGCGATGCTGACCGTGCAGCATGCCATCCGCCTGATGAAGCGCAACGAAGGCGCGACCGGCTCCATCATCATCAATTCATCGATGAATGCACGCGCGGCGATGGGCAATTTCATGGCCTATTCGGTCACGAAGACCGCGATCTGCGCACTTGCGCGATCCGCGGCGATCCATTGCGGAAAAAGCGGCTACAGGATGCGTGTGAACGCGATATTGCCAGGCGTGGTGGAGACCGACATGATCAGGAACATCATGAATGCACAACCCGATCCGGGGGCAGCGCGCGCCGCTTACGAAGGCATGTCGCCGATGAACCGGCTCGCCCAGCTTGACGAGGTGGCAGGGCTGGTCGCCTTTCTTGCCAGCGATGATGCGGCATTCATCTCAGGCGCGGAATATGTGATCGACGGCGCCACCACGGCCGGAATGATGGGCGTATGAACCCGGCAGCATCGAACCGGCTGACCGGATGCGTCGCGCTGGTCAGCGGAGGCTTGCGCGGCATCGGTGAAGCCATCGCCGCACGGTTCGTCGCCGAAGGCGCCAGGGTCATTGTCAGCGACCTTGATGCGCAGGACAGTACGCAGGCGCAATCTGCCATGGCTGCGCTCGGCCAGGAGGCAGGCTATGTGCGCGCCGATGTGACCAAGGAGGCCGACTGGCTGGCACTTCGCGAGCACGTTGAGCAACGCTACGGCGCGCTTCATATCCTTGTGAACAATGCAGGCATTGACCAGACCGGCGCGGTCGAAACGATGAGCATGGAAGAGTGGCGCCGGATCATGGCGGTCAATATTGATGGCGTGTTCCTCGCCTGCAAGACTTTTACCCCGATGCTCGCCGAGGCGGGGCACAGCCGCAAGGGAGGGTCGAGCATCATCAACATGAGCTCGATCATGGGGCTGGTCGGCTATCCCGATATTTCGGCCTACAACGCTTCCAAGGGCGCGGTGCGGCTGTTCACCAAAGGCCTCGCGATTGAATTCGCAATGAAGCGGATGCCGATCCGCGTGAATTCGCTCCACCCCGGTTTCGTGCGCACGCCGCTGCTGGAGCAGGGCTTTACCCGCATGGCGGCGCTGGGGATCGCCGGCACAGTGCAGGAACTGGTCGATGGAGCAAGCGCGCAGACCCCCGTTGGCCGCCTTGCGGATGCTGCGGAAATGGCTGGCCCTGCATTCTTCCTCGCGAGCGAGGACTCGTCCTACATGACCGGCGCCGAGCTGGTGGTCGACGGCGGCTGGACGGCGCAATAACATGTCAGGAGATAGCCGATGACAATTGCCCTGCCTGACTGCATCGCGCTGGTGACAGGCGCCACCGGCGGTATTGGCCGGGCAGCGGTAAAGGCCCTGCATGACGCTGGCGCCACCGTGATCGCGACCGATCTTGGCGAGACTGCGCACATCGATGGGGCGCATGATTATCTGTGCCATGACGTGACCCGCCCAGGAGACTGGGACGAGATCGGCGGCTATTTGTCGGAACGATACGATCGTCTTGACGTGCTGGTGAACAATGCCGCCATTTCAATCGTCACCCGGTTTGAAGACACTGACCTTGCCGAGTTCCACAAGGTGAACGCAGTCAATGTCGATGGCGTCATCATCGGTGTGCAGGCTCTGCTGCCTTTGCTGAAGGCAGGCGGCGACCATCGTGCCGGCGGAGCATCGGTCATCAACATAAGCAGCGTGGGCGGCTTGCGCGGCGCTGCGTTCAACGCTGCCTATTGCACCAGCAAGGCGGCGGTGATGATGCTGTCCAAATGCATTGGTGCCGAATTTGCTGCACTTGGCTACAACATCCGCGTCAATTCAGTGCACCCTGGCGGAGTGGACACGCCGATGCTGGATGCGATCATCGACCGCTATGTCGAGCTGGGCGCTGCACCATCACGCGAAGCGGCGCGGCAAAACGTCGTCGGCTCTCACCCGATCGGGCGGTTGGCACGCGCTGAGGAGATTGCCGGCGGGCTGGTTTTCCTTGCGTCCGATGCGGCAAGCTACGTCACCTGCAGCGAGCTGGTAATCGACGGCGGGTTCACGCAGACATAGGTTCAGCCCTGCGGCGGCGTTCCGAGCACCACATCGTTGAGCAGTTCATGAAAGCGCTGGATGCGCTTTTCCTGATGCGAGAGGATACAGCCGTCAAATCCGCGTGAGTTCAGCCCCTGCTGCTGCGTGGTGCCGATCGACAGATCCTGATCGGCGACAAAACCCAGGCTGTTGCCATCGCCATAATACCCGTGCCGGACCAGCGCATCATGGCGCAGCGGCAGCATGCCGACCGGCGTTTCCACTTCCTTCATGCCCGCGACAGGGGGATAGAGACACCAGTGCTGAAAGACGCATTTTCCCGGATCGGTCGGGTGCGGCTCGGTGCGCAGGATCTGGCACTGCTCGGGCGACATGGTGATCGTCAGATTGGGCCAGAGCGTGCAGTGGAAATAATCGACAAGCTGCTGGTCGCTCATCCGTTCGTAATTGGCGTAGCCGCGTTCCTTGCCCAGCTTGCGTTTGGCCGCGATGACTGCCGCGCGCAATTCGCCGGTGCGCCCGTGGTAATCCTCTACCCTTATGCCCCACGCCGCCGCCACCTGCCCAAGCGTTTCGGGCACTTCGCCGCTATGGAAATCCTGCCGCGTGGTTGCCTGATGGCCAACCATCCACATTGCATTATGGCCGTTTTCATACATCTCGAACACCGTTGTCGGCAGGCCATCGTTGATGAAAGTGGACAGTTCCGGATGGATGGTGGGCAGATGGTAGCTTTCATTGAAATTGTCGCGAATGATCTTCCAGTTGAAGTCGCAATCCGCTGATACGGCAAAGACGCGGATCCAGTTTTCCAGCCCGTACGCTTCCAGACGCTGCGGATAGGGGTCGAGCCAGTCGAGCAGGGGGGCTGCGTCCATGTCCATGTTCCAGAACACGAACGGACCCCATGTTTCGCAGCGCAATGGCTTCAGCTGCACGCGCCCGCATGGATCGCCGCCGGGAAAATCATGCGGATCCTGCACATGGACCAGCGTGCCGTCGGTATCGAACTGCCAGCCATGATAGCTGCAAATGATGCGATCCGATGATGCCACATCGCCAAGGATGAGCCGGTTACCACGATGTGGGCAGGCGTTGTAGAACGCCTTCACCCCGCCGTCGTCCTGCTTGACCATGATGATGGATTCGCGGCCGAAATTGTGCCGGATGACATCGCCGGGTTCCTCAAGATCGGCGATGACGCCGCCAAGGTGCCAGACATGCGGCCACAGCCGGTCGTGTTCGCCCTTCATCCAGGCCGAAGAGGTATAGCGGTCCGCGGTGATCGTGTCGCCGCGAACAGGCTGGTCGAAGTCGGGAGAGTAGCGCGCGCCGCCTGCCTCGATGTTCATGATGCCTCGCTGTTCATGGCTTGAGTGTTGTCCTTACCGCAGGGCCGTGCCAGCATGGCCATGACCTTGGGAGGCCACTGCCGCGTGTCGCTGAAATCGCGGCCGTCGCGCCGCCCGACCGGAGCGGCCGGGTTGTCGGCAAAGAACGCGCGGTTGCCCGGACGATCGGTAACCCAGTCGGTGATAAGCGTTCGGGCAGCAATGCGCCACTCACCCTTGTTACAGGTGTATTCGTCCACATAACGTCCGGCAATGACAAGGTCGCGGCGGTCACCCGCTGGCCCGGCAATGTCGTGATAGGCTTGAAAGTAGCTCTCCGCGCTGGCCCGATCCGGACCAAGGACAACGATCTGCATCTGGCCCAGGAGGTGGTGCGTGGCGTGCATGCCGCCCAGCAGGTCCAGCGCAAAATCGCCAAAGGCCGCAGCATCGCCCTGCATCAGACCGCAGTCCACATAGGCATCGGCATGAAACGCGGAAAGCAGCATCGCCCGGTCCAGTCGGTCGAGCCCGCGCATGTAGCGACAGGCAGCATCGGCAATATCGCGACGGGCGGCAAGGTCTTGCAGCTGACTGGCTAGCGGCGACATCAGGTCGGCAGGTGCGGTCACAAACCCTCCTGCCGCTGCATGATCGTGTCGCCCTTGGCAAAGGAAAGCCAGGCAGGCGCGCTTTGTGTCCAGCAATGCACCGTGGGCCGCAGTTCGGTCGCATCATCAAGCGTGCCGCCCTTGATGAAAATGACGCCCTGCGCCCGCGCCGCGTCCGTGTCGGTCAGCACGGGCGAACCGCAGGCGGGGCAGAACTGGCGATAGACCGCATTGCCGCTTTGCGCAGTGTCGACATAAGTCGCCAGTGTGCCGCCAATCTCCAGCCCATCGCGCATGGTTACGCCAACCAGCGACAGAGGCGCGCCCGATTGCTTCTGGCAATTGCGGCATGAACAGCTGACCGCCATTGCCAGCGGCCAGGGCAGCGAATAACGCACCGCGCCGCACAGGCAGCCGCCTTCGCGCCGCTCGCCAGTCAACGCATGTCTCCGGACCTGTTCCCGGGCGCATCCCAGGCAAGTTTCAACCGTTCCAGGCTCGCCACGATCCCTTCGCGACTGGCAAGCACGCTGCCTTGTGCGACGTGGAAGTCAGGGATGCGGTGCAGCCATTCGCGAATGGTGATCGCCACTTCGCGGCGGGCCAGCTCCTGTCCCGGACACATATGTGGCCCGCTGCCAAAAGCGGAGTGGCGCCCGCGCTTTCGATCAAGGTCGATGGTGAGCGGATCGGCATTCACCGCAGGGTCTATGCCGTGGACGACGGTGGGGATCGCCACCATTTCCCCGGCCTTGAGCGTCATGCCGTGGAAGACCATGTCCGCGCGCACCTCACGTGCAATAGTGACAAGCCCGAAGCGGCGGAAGAACTCGTTTACCGCGGGCAGGATGTCGTCGGGATCGGCGCGCAACCGGTCGCGAAGGAGCTTGTCCTCTGCCAATGCCAGCATGGTAAAGCCAAGGAAATTGACCACTGTGTCAACACCCGCGATCAGCACCTGCGTCACAAGCGACAGCGCCTCTTGATGGTTCAGCCTGCGTTCGCCGCCATCGGGCATGGTCATGCGCGACTGGAGCATCATGCTGACCATGTCGCTGCCCGGATTGTCGCGTCGTTCCTGTACGACAGGGTCGACATAGGCGTAGAACGCCGCCTTGGCTTCTTCGAACGTCATGTCCTGCCCGGGCCGGGTCATGCAGGTGGCCCAGTGACGCAGTTGTTCAGAATGGCTTTCGGGCATGTCCATCAGCGACAGGAAAATGCGGATCGGAAAGATCTCCGCATATTGTGTGGTGAAATTGCACCCGCCATCATCGATGAACGCATCGATCAGCCCGACCGCTGCTGCCGTGATCGACTGCTCCAGCCCGCGAATGGCTCCTGGCGCCAGGTTCTCGTTGAGCAGCTTGCGATAGGGGCGGTGATCGGGCGGGTCGATCGTGGTCGGGATGAGCCTGTGATGCTCGCCCAGCGATTTTGGCAGCACGATCACCCGGTTGGAAAAGCGTTTCCAGTCCGCCTGCACCTCGGCAAGGATCTCTCCCGACAATGCAATCCAGTGGCCCTCGTTGCGCGGGGTCCAGACCAGCGGCGGACTGGCCGCCTGCAGATCGGCCCAGCCACGATGATAGTCATCCCCGCCGCCCGGCACCTGCATGACATCAACATCGACCAGGCGGTCGGCAGGCACATGCGCGGGGCGCGGCACGGGGTCTGTCATTGCAAACTCTCCCACAGGGCATGGACAGGGTCCGCACCATCGGTACGGCCGATGGCGACGGCGGCGTTCGTGGCAGGGCGGTTCGAGGTCCAGTCGGTGACGAACACGCGCCGCGCGATCAGCCATCTGCCGTCGCGCCGTTCATATCGATCGAGATAACGCCCGCCGGTCACTGCCTCCTGCCCATCGGCGATGACGATGGCGATAACGTAAAGCTCGCCGACGCCGCGGTCGCCATCCACTGCGATCCATTCATTGGCGACCGCGTGAAACAACGATTGGGCATTGTTGGTGACAAAGCCGGTCACATCGCTGGCAAACTGTTCGACACTGCCCTCGGTAATGCCCAGCGACACCGATGCGTCGGGGGTGAACACAGATCGGATAAGCTCCGCATCCGCGCGATCAACGCCGCGGCAATAGGCCATGCACAGATCGTGGATTTCTGCGCGCGAAAGCAGCGCATCGAGGCGCTTGGCGGCCGGGTTGTTTTGTGCCGAAGTTCCAGTCATCGGGTTCTTCTCCTGCCGCCAGGGCATGCATTCTTGCCGGTCATGACCGGCGTGCTGCGTCGAAGAAAGGCTGCCGCGATCATCAAAAGCTGTACCGCAGGTCGACGCCATATTCGCGCGGAGTGCCCACCGACGCCAGCGTGCCGATCCCCGCAAGGTCGAGCTTCTGGTTGACATATTCCTCGTCGAACAGGTTGCGTGCGTAGACGCCCACGCGCCAGCCGGCATCATCGGGTCCCCAGCCGACATTGGCATTGACCAGATGGATCGGCGCGATCCGTTCGACAGGCCGGTTGGTGTAGCTGGTGAACCGGGCCGCGGAATAGCTGTATTGCGCATTGGCGTTCAGTTCGCCGCCCATCATGGAAGCGCGGTAATTGACGCCGGCCGCCGCTGTCCAGCGCGGCGCGTTCATCAGGCGGTTGCCGGCGTAGGATACGGGCACCAGCCCACCTGTCGCAGGGTCCAGCGCCTGCGTATCGTATTCCTTGTACCGGGCATCAAGATACGCGACCGCTCCAGTGAGCGTCAGACCCGCAGCAGGCGCGGCGGTAACCTCCAGCTCGAAACCCTTTGTCTCGGCGCTGCCGGCATTGGCTATGGAGGCGGAGTTCGCACCACTTGGGAAAGTGATGTTCTGCACCACCTGCATGTCGTCATATTTGTTGAAGAACGCAGCGAGGTTGACGCGCAGCCGCCGCTCAAGCAGGTCTGCCTTGGCGCCGATCTCGAAGGTGTCCAGCGTTTCGGGATCGAACGGACCCAAGTCTTCTGCAACAGCGATCCGCCCGGTAAAGCCGCCCGATTTGAAGCCACGCGCATAATAGCCATACAACAGCAGATCGGCGTGCGGTGCGTAATCGAGCCCTAGCTTGTAGCCCAGATTATCCCAGCTGGCGCTGCCGCTGGCCAGGACCAGACTGCCCGGGATGAGCGGGGCGTCGAACTGCGCGCCGCCTGCAGGATTGAAGCTGTTGGCGGTCGTCGAGGTGGCGCGGGTCTTTTCATGGCTGAAGCGCAGGCCCGCCTGCACGGTAAGTTCAGGCGTGATCTCATGATACCCTTGTGCAAACGCCGACAGCGACCAACTGTCCTGATCCTGCGTTTGCGGCTGCCCAAGGCCGGGCAGGAACCCGTCAAGCCTGCCATCCTGATCGAGGAAATACGCCTGCTCGAAATAGAACGCGCCCACGATCAGCCGGGTCGCGTCGGACAGATCGACAAGGCTGCGCAACTCCTGGCTGAACTGGTGATGGTCAGTCTGGCGGCGGGTTTGCAACAGGACGCGCGTGGTCGCATCATCGTCGGAAAACAGGGAATTGTCATATTCGCGGTAATTGGTGATGGCGGTAATCTCGCCAAGGCTGCTGTCGAGCGTCTGTGTCAGCGTGAGGGAATACGTGTCGCGGTCGTTGTAGTCGGGCTGGTCGCCGGACAGGCCGCGACGGTAGTCGAACGGGTCCTCGGTTTCGCCCGGCACGTAGAACAGATCACCCGGCTGCGCGATGATAACGCCGGTTTGCGAGCCGTTGCGACTGCGCACATATTCGCCGATCAGCGTCGCATCATAACGCTCCTGCTCAAATTTCAGATAGGCGCGCAGCGAGGTGATGTTGCGCTCGCCAAGCCGCTCACCATTGGCATAATTGCGAAAATAGCCGTTGTTGGAGTTGTGCAGCACGCTCACCTTACCCGCAAGAACGTCAGTGATGGGGAAGTTGAGCGCGCCATTGGCCTCGACCTGGCCGTAATTGCCGATGACCAGTTGCGCCTCGCCGCCCCATGTGCCGGTCGGCTGGCGCGTCACGACGTTGATGACGCCGCCTGTTGTGTTGGCGCCGAACAAGGTGCCTTGCGGCCCGCGCAGCACCTCCACCCGGTCGATGTCGAACAGTGAGAGAAGCGCGGCGGTGTTGACCCCCACGACCACGCCATCGACAACCACCGACACTGTCGTGCCGACATAGGGATCGGCATCGTTCACGCCAACGCCGCGGATCGTGAAAACAGCGGAATCGGGTGAGTTGGCAAAGCTGTTGATCTGAACATTGGGAATGGAAGTGGACAGGTCAGCGATGGTGTTGACCTGCGCATCCTGCAGCATGTCGCCAGTGACCGCCGTGATCGAGATCGGCACATCCTGAAGGTTCTGCGCCTGCTTTTGCGCGGTGACGACAATTTCACGAATAGCTGTCGGTTCATCGGCCGGAATGGCAGCAGGTCTCTCCTGCGCGGTGGATGTCGCCGCCTGCACGAGCATTGTGCAAAGCGAAAGGGTGGCAAGGAGCCGTGTTAGCTGCGCTGTCATCCCGGTTCTCCCGCTGCATGTTGGGCATTGAAGCCGTCCGGGCACCCGTCTGGCGCCTGCGGTTACAATTTAGCCAGAGGCCCGGCGCTGCCGATACTGCGGTATTGAACAGGGGTGGGGCTGTGATATCGGCTGATTTCTCCCCCTTGTGCTAGTTTCGCGCTTGGCTCCTGCTTGCCAGTCTGTGCGCCACAAAGCGCAAGGATTGATGCGATGAACGACCAGACCCGCGTACCGCCGCCGATGAACGGGCGTGATCCGGCCAATCTGCGCGGCGATCCCATCGATGGCGAGCGTTATTACGCAAAGGATTTCGCGCAGCAGGAATGGGATCATCTGTGGACCCGGATCTGGCACGTCGCTGGCCGGATTGCCGAGATCCCGGAGCCGGGCGATTTTCTCGTGCACGAGTTCCTGAAGGAAAGCGTCATCTGCATGCGGCAGGACGATGGCACCATCCGCGCGTTCTACAACTCCTGCGGCCATCGCGGCATGCGCATGGTGACAGCGACATCATCGATGGATGCGATCACCTGCCCCTATCATGGCTGGCGCTGGGGCAAGGACGGAGTGCTGCAACACGCGCAGGACGCCGACAGCGATTTCAGCAGCGGCAATCCGTGTGGTGTGCTGTCGCTTGTCGAACTGCGCTGCGACAGCTGGGGCGGGTTCGTGTGGTATTCCATGGATGACAATGGCCCGTCGCTTCAGGATTACCTCGCCCCGATGCCGGCCTTGTACCGCAACTACCCGATGGAGACGGCGGTGCGGGTCGCATGGTATCGCATCAAGGTCGATGCCAACTGGAAATTCGTGACGGACAATTTCAGCGAAAGCTACCACACGCGCACCGCGCATCCGCAGGTTCCGCCGTGGATCGACCAGGACGTTGATACCGCCCGGCACGAGATGTGGCCATCAGGTCACGGCCGCACCGTGCAGCCGATGCGCCCGTCATTGACCGACAGGCCGGCAGGCGGGGTGGACCTCATGTTCCGACAGATCCTGACAGATTGGGGTATCGATCCCGACAGATACGACACCTACGAGGATTTCGCGCTGCAGGGCTGGAAGGATCTGAAGGAAGCCAAGCAGCGGCTGTGGCAGGAGCGGGGCTACCTCCATTACGAGCATATGGATGCAGAGGAAATCACCGACAGCCCGCATACCGTGATCTTTCCCAATGTGACGATCAGCTTCCTGCCCGACAATCTCATCTTCTTCCGCTCCGAGCCTGACCGCGATGACCCGGAAAAGTGCTGGTTCGATCTTTGGTGCATGGCCTTTCCCGTTGCGGGCGAGGACGAGGTGGAATCGATCATGGCCGGGCGGCGCCCACTGCGCGAGTGCGACGTGTGCGAGGTGCGCAATTTCGATGGCGGCAAAGGCGTGCCGGAGCTTGCCGGACAGATCGTCTATCAGGACATGATGCTGGCGCAGAATATGCAGGCAGGAATGCATTCACGAGGGTACAAGGATGCCCATCTGTCAGATCAGGAAACGCGGGTCCGGTTCTTTCACGAGGTGCTGAATGACTGGCTGGCTGAAAGGAAACCGTAAATGGCCAATGTATTTGTCGCTGGCGCTTCGCGTGGTATCGGGCTTGAACTGGTGCGGCGGCATGCAGCCCGCGGCGACCGGGTGTTTGCGCTAGTGCGCAATGTCGCGCGCCAGCAGGACCTGCAAACGCTCGCAGGCGCACAAGGTGCAGGCGCAGAAGGTAAGGTGACGCTGCACGAACTTGATGCAGGAGATATCGCGCGGGTCGATGATGCCGTCGCAGCGCTTGGCGACACGCCTGTCGACATGCTCTACCTTGTCGCCGGCGTATCCGGGCCCGCTGGCCCTGAACTGTCCACCCCGATCGACTGGAATGAATGGGACAACGCCTACGACATCATGGTGAAGGGGCCGCTGGCTATTTTCAAGGCGCTCCTGCCGCAAATGCATGATGGCACGAAAGTGGTGTGTTTCTCCAGCCAGCTTGCCGCTTCGACCTGGGAACTGGGCGGCTATTATTGCTATGCCGGTGCGAAGGCGGCGCTCAACGCGATGATGCGCGCAGTGGCACGCGACGTGCAGGATCAGGGCATCATCGTGACCTTGCTGCACCCTGGCTGGGTGCAGACCGACATGGGCGGACCGCAGGCCGAACTGCCAGTCGAGGACAGCGTGACGGGAATCGTCACCCTTGCCGACCGGCTGACGATGGCGGACACCGGCGGCTTCTTCAAATGGAACGGGGAAGCGCACCCATGGTGATGGCGTTCACAGGACCGGTTGCGGACAGGCTGGCGCTGCGCGAACTGCTCGACAGCTATTCGAATGCGGTCATGGAAAAGGACGCGCCGAGCTGGAGCGCGTGCTGGGCCGAGGACGCTTTCTGGGCACTACCGGAAGTGCCCGACCTTGAAGGGTTCAGCGGGCGCGAGGCGATTGTCGCGGCATGGGTGCAGTCGATGGATGTCTATGGCCTCGATAATTGCACCCGCCCGATGATCTATGTGACCACGCCTGGCTCCATCGCTGTAGATGGCGATGTGGCACGCGGGACTAGCTATACCTCCGAAATCTACCAGGACCCGCACACGGGCAAGGAGTTGCGCGTACGCGGGCGCTATGAAGACGAGATGGCGCGGATTGACGGACGCTGGGTGTTCACCCGCCGTACCTATCGCGTGCTGCACACCGCGCATGCTGGCGAGCCGGTCACCTGACCGCGGGCAGGGTGCTTTCCCGCTCGTCCAGAAGATAGGTTTGCATCGACGGTGCATGAAACAGCCTTGCCTCGTCGTCGGCGATCATCATCGCTACCGCGGGGTCCTGAACAATAGCAAAGAAAGCATCGACGTGCCGTTGCGAAGGAAAGTCGATTTCCAGCACCACATCCGCATCGTCGGCGCGCCATTTGCCATCAAGGGGCGTGGTAAACCGCCGGACATAGCGGGTGGCACAGCCTTGCAGCACCTGTTCCCCGATGAGGCGATGCACGGTTTCTTAGTGTTGAACGAACGCATCATGGCTCATGCCTGCGCGTCGGCGGAAGATGGACAGCAGCGTTATGGTCATGTGTTCTGCTCCAGCCAGCGGCGGGTCTGCTGCGCCACCGCACAAGCCCTGCCGACCGGGTCATGCAGAAAAGCATTGCGCAGCGCCTTTGAGCGCAATTCGATCGACAACGGTATTTCGGCAGGCAAGGCCCTATACAGTGCCAGCAGGTCAAGCGCGCCCGATCCGCATTGCTGCCGCAAATCGACGGCATCGGTGATTATGGCGTTGAAATCGGCCGGGTCCGGTCGCCGTGCCGGCGCATCGCAGAACTGCGCATAGGGCAGCAAGGCGGGATCGAGCGCGGCAATTTCAGCAAGTTGGGTGCCGGATCGATCGACGTGGATCGGATCGATCAGGATGGCGGCAAGCGGATGATCGACCGCAGCGATGATCGCGCGCGCTGCGGCAAGGTCCTTGACCGCGGTAAAGATGCCGAATTCAAGAGCGACCCTGATGCCGGTCGATTCGGCATGGCAGCACAGTTCGTTGAGCCAGCCAATCGTATCGGCAGGGTCTGGGCGCGATGACACGCACAGCGCGTTTGCCGCACCAAGCCGCGCGCCGATATCGAGGATGCGCTTGTGATCCGCGATGTCCTCGCCATCGCGGTACCAGAGCACTTCGACATCGATGACAGGCATTCCGGCTTTGCGTAAGGCATGCTCGCAAGCCTGTGTGTCGGTGCTGTTCCACACGGCGGGATCGACCCACAGGCCGACCATGTCGAATTGCGCGCGCGCCGCAGCGTCGATCACTGCCAGCGCGCCGAACTCGGGCAGCACGCCTGACGCCAGCGCGATCGGGTTCACTTACATTTCCGGCTTGGGCGCATTTTCGTCGCCGGCGACGTACCAGTTCACCCATTCGTGGAAATACTGGTTGCCGCGTTCATTCTTGCCAAAGACCAGCGTTTCGTGAGCGCCGCTTTCCAGCCCTTTCTGAATTTCCATTCCGATCAGATAATCCTCTTCATAAGTAACGTTGCGGAAAAAATCGCAGAACCCCTCGAGCCGTTTGGCATCCTCTTCGTCGCGCGGCGGATCGCGGCGCAGATAGTTGAGCACCGTCCTGTTGCTGTCCGGTGTCGGCCCGGGGAAAAGCTGTGCGACCTGCGTGATTTCGGGCGCGACGAAGATTGACACGTTGGGAAACAGGATGCGCACGAAATCATAGCCGTGGTTTTCACGTGTGCCCCATTCCTCACGCGGGTGATCCTTCAGCAGATTGCTGATTTCGTGCTGGGGAAAGCCGATCCGCATGTTGGGGCCAAACCCTTCGTAATGCATGCAGTTGGACGGTGTGCGCGGGTGGATGGTTTCGGGGTGGAGGGAGGAGAAGTGATAGCCTTCCAGATAGCCGTCGAACGCGATCTTCCAGTTGGCGCCATGAATGGTGCGGCTGCCGACATAATGCCAGTTGGCAAAGTCGAGATCCTCGAAGTCGCCAAGATACCCCTGAAAATAATCGTCAAGGTCGATGCTGCCTGCCGGGTCGAGGCAGACAAAGATCATGCCGGCACGTTCCTCGCAGGGCATCTGTCTGAGCCCGCGTTGCGCCTTGTCGATGTCCCCGAAGGTCCGCTGTTCCGATACGGCACGCAGCCGGCCGTCCTGCCCGTATGACCAGCCATGATATTTGCACACGAACACCGGACAATTGCCATGTCCTTCGGGCGCGACCGGCGCGCCCCTGTGCGCGCACACGTTCAGGAACGCGCGCACTGCGCCATGTTTGTCCCTGTTGATCAGCACCGGCATTCCTGCCGCATCCATCGCCTTGAAATCGCCGGGATTGGGGAGTTCAGCGGTGAAGGCCAGCATCAGCGGAACCTTCTTGAACACCCGATCCATTTCTCGGTCGAACTGTTCTTGGCTCGTATAGCTTGCCGTTGGCACGGTCATGGTGGTCTGTGTCTGATGCGTGGTCTTGTGCTCGACATAATCGCGCATGATTTCAGCGACATTGCCAAGCTGTTCCTTGCGGGCCTGCTGGGTCATGGGTGGGGCGCCTTTCCCTTGCGCGTCTGTAATCCTGGCAGCCTCTCTAAGCCTTTTGACATGATCGGGTAACTGCCACAGGTGACAGGTGCCGGCAGGTCCGAGCGGTGAAATAACTGGCACGGCTGGTGCAACACCAGCTCCATGATGCAGGACGCGATACGATGACCAGCGCCGACGAAATCGAGCCGGCAAGCCCGCGATCCCGGCCACCGTGGCACTGGCTTGCCACCCCGCCGCGCCATCTTGCTGCGTTCGCGCATCTTTGGCGCAATGTCACGATTGCCGGTCTGGCGCAGGAGCTTGCCCGACGCGAGCCGGATTTTGTCGCGCTGATCGACGGGCAGCGCGCAATGACCCGCAAGGAATGGCTGGAGGAAGCACAGGCACTTGCCGCTGCGATGGCTGATACAGGATTGCAGCCGGGCGATGTGGTCGCCTTTCAACTGCCCAACTGGCATGAGGCGGGTGTGCTCAATCTTGCGTGCGCAATCGGCGGGTTCGTGATCAATCCCATCGTGCCCATCTACCGCGACGCAGAGGTGCGCCAGATGCTGCAGGACTGCGGCGCACGCGCGATTTTCTCCTGTGGCATGCACCGTGGCTTCGACTTTGCGGCCATGGCCCGGCGCCTGCGCGATGAACTGCCTGACCTGCGCCACGTTTTCGTCGTCCGCCCCGAGGCAGGGGAAGTGCACGAGTGCGATTATGCCCGATTGCTGGAAACGGGCCGTGACCTGCCTCGCCATCCGGCTGCGACTGACCCCGATGCGGTGAAGATGGTGCTCTACACCTCCGGCACGACCGGCCGTCCAAAGGGCGTGCTGCACAGCCACAATACCATCGAACATATCGTGCGCAGCAGTTACGAGCATTGGGGCGTACGCCCGGGTGACACGATCATCATGCCATCACCGGTGACGCATATTTCAGGTTACGCCAACGGCCTGGAGGCGCCGCTGATCTGCGGGACACGCGTGGTCCTGATGGAACGCTGGGACGCAGATACGGCAATCGAACTTATCGCAAGGCATGGGGTAAGCGGGACAGTCGCGGCCACCCCGTTTCTCGTCGAACTGGCCGCGGCGGCGCGGCTGGCCAGCACGCGGCTACCGTCCATGCGCTGGTTTGCCTGCGGAGGGGCGGCGGTGCCGGCTGATCTTATTCCTGCGGCGAACCGCGCGTTCGACAACATGACCGCGTTCCGGGTGTTCGGTGCCTCCGAAGTGCCGCTTGTAACCTATGGCTGGCCTCACGACGAACATCTGGCGGCTACGACTGATGGGAAGGTCGTCAGCTACGATGTGAAGATCGCAGACGATGACGGAACGCACCTCCCGGCAGGCGTGGAAGGCGAGATCCTGGCGCGCGGGCCATCCATGATGCTGGGTTACGCCAATCACGAACAAAGCGCGGAGGCCATCGACGATGAGGGGTATTTCCGCACCGGAGATCTGGGCAGACTATCCGCCGATGGCGCACTGACCGTTACCGGCCGCAAGAAGGACCTCATCATCCGTGGCGGGGAGAACATCAGCGCTGCAGAAATAGAAGATGTGCTGCGCTCCCATCCTGCCGTTCGTGACGTCAGCGTGGTCGCCATGCCTCACGAGCGTCTGGGCGAGGGGGTGTGCGCCTTCGTCGTCGGCGAGGGCACGCCTGCGTCAGAGCAGGACCTGTGCGATCACGTGGCGGCGAGCGGCCTTGCCAGGCAGAAAATTCCGGAACGCTTCGTCTTTGTCGATGATTTTCCGCGCACGGCATCCGGCAAGGTGCGCAAGGATGTGCTGCGCGCCGATGCACGGACGCGTGCAGGCTGATTGCTTAGTGGCGCCGGATGAACGGGATCAGGGCGCAGCGTGCGCTGCGATGCTGGCCGCGATGTCGGCCTTGGACGGGTTGCCGCGCAGGCGCAGGCCGCCGTTCACCTGCAACACCTCGCCTGTCATGAAGCATTCGTCGCTGGCGAGGAATACGGCAGCGGCGGCGATATCGTTGCTGGTGCCATGGCGGCCGAGCGGATAACCGGGCGCAAATGCTTCATAGAGGCCCGGCACCTGCGCTGCTTCTGCCGTCATTGGCGTTTCGGTCAGTCCGGGCGCAATCGAGTTGGCCCGCACGCCATGACGTCCAAATTCGTTGGCGATGCAGCGGATGACCTGATCGGTCCCGGCTTTGGTCCCCATATAGGCGGCATGGTCCCAAAGCATGATGCTGGCTGTGGCCGAGCTGATCTGGATTATGGCACCGCCGCTGCCGCCAAGGTCCGTTGCCATCTTGCGCAGCACCGCCTGATAGAACTGGAACGGACCGACAAATTGCAGCGCGGCCATGGCATCCAGTTCAGCGCGGGTGTTGGCAAGGAATGGCGTCAGCAAACCCCAGCCGGTGGCGTTCACTGCAACATCGATCCCGCCCATCTGCTGGACTGCTGCGTCCACCAGTGCATTCACATCCTGTTCCTGCGTGATATCGCAGGGCGCGAACCGGGCACCGGTTTCCTGCGCAAAGGCGGCAAGCGCCGCTTCCTTGCGGCCTGCAACCATGACCGTTGCGCCGTCTGCCATGAAGCGCTGTGCCATCACCTGACCCATGTTTCCGGCACTGCTCGCTCCCAGGATCAGTGCTCTCTTGCCGTGCAGGCGCGGCCCGGGCCTGAGGGTATGCGGCGGCTGTGGCATCGCGATGCGTTCCTTGTTGCTGCAAATGGCACACCATCATAACGGACGCCTGTGGCTGTGGTGACTGCGCAAAAGGGCAGGAACCGTCTGTCGCGGTAACGGCCTGCCCGATAAAGCCTTCATTGAGCGAACCTCGCACGCAGCCGATCACTCAGCCGATCTTCAGGATCTGCTTTCCATTGTTGGCCCCGCTGAACAGCCGCATGAAGGTGTCATAGGCGTTCTCGATCCCTTCCTGCACATCCTCATCGATGCGCAGCCGGCCATCTGCGACCCATTCCATGATCCTTGCGCCGCCTTCGGGGAAGCGCGGCGCATAATCGGTGACGAGGAAGCCGGTCAGTGTCGCTTGATGCACGATCACCTGCCACAGGTTGCGCAGGCCGACATGCTCACTGGCGTTGTATTCGCTGATCAGCCCGCAAAGGACGACGCGCGCATGGTTGGCAAGGTTCAGGATCTCGGCCTCCATGACCAGCCCGCCGACATTCTCGAACACCATATCGAGACCATCTGGCGCCGCTGCTCCGATCGCGGCGCGCATCTGATCGAGGCTTTTGCCTTGGTAATCGATAGCCACGTCGAACCCGTAGTCCTGCGTCAGCCGGCGGCATTTCTCCGCGCCGCCTGCGATGCCGATCACCCGGCAGCCGTGGATTTTGCCGATCTGTCCGACGACCGAGCCGACCGCGCCTGCCGCACCGGACACGCACAGCGTTTCGCCCGCTTGCGGCTTTGCCACTTCGGTCATGCCGAAATAGGCGGTCAGCGATACAGCGCCCATGGCAGTGAGAAAGCGGGTCGGGCTGTCCACCGCCGATATGTCGACGGGCGCGGTAAAATGGCCGGGGGTGACGAGCGAATAATCCTCGATCGCGTTCAGCCCCATGACCCATTGGCCGACCGGATAGTCCGGGTTGTCGGATGCGTGCACCACGCCAACGGTACTGGCCCGCACCGGATCATCAAGTGCGATGGGCGGCATGTAGCTTGGCGCATCGTCCATCCAGCCGCGCATGGCGGGGTCCATTGAACAATAAATGTTGCGCACGATAAATTCGCCTGCCGAAGGGCTCGGCACTGGTTCCCTCACCAGTTCGAAATCTTCCGGCACAGGGTCGTCCACCGGGCGTCGGCGGAGCAGAAAACGGCGATTTACATCCATGCTTGTTCTCCCAACGGCAATGTCCCGAACTGGGCCATGACGCGCACCTGACACAAAAGGCAGTAATGCTGGGCAGCAAAAATTATAACAAATGCGTGCTGACAAGAACAGCCGCGTGATCGCGGTAATCCGGAGTGAGCAGAATGCACCGATTACGTTCACGCACCTTGGGCGCCATGCTGGCAGGTTCCGCGATGATGCTCGTGCAACCGGCCAG
The DNA here is from genome assembly GCF_031846435.1 of Croceicoccus esteveae. Classification (NCBI taxonomy): domain Bacteria; kingdom Pseudomonadati; phylum Pseudomonadota; class Alphaproteobacteria; order Sphingomonadales; family Erythrobacteraceae; genus Croceicoccus; species Croceicoccus esteveae. The sequence goes on along the minus strand of NZ_JAVRHS010000004.1, from coordinate 157,799 downwards.
CGCGCAGGCCACAGATGTGGATGCAGATGTAATTCCCGATCCGGAAGGACCAACCCCGGCAGCCGGCCCCGTCACGCAATCAGCGAGCGCAAACCAGATCATCGTGACTGCCCGCCGGCGCGAGGAAGCGCTGCAGGATACGCCGATCGCGATCACTGCGATCAACGCCGCCATGCTGGAAAACAAGAATTCACTTAATATTGGCAATCTTCAGGGCGAAGCGCCCAATCTTCTGATCACGCAGCAGAATTCAGGCGCTGCGGCGGCCAATCTTTCCATCCGCGGGCTGACCTATGCCGACATCGAGAAGTCGCAGGAGCCGACCGTAGGCGTCGTGATCGATGGCGTATTCATCGGCACCAATACGGGGCAGTTGCTGGATTTCTTCGACATCGAGCAGATCGAAGTGCTGCGCGGCCCGCAAGGCACGTTATTCGGCCGCAACACCATTGGCGGCGTCATCAACATCCGCCGGACCCGGCCGACATTCGAGTTCGGCGGCAAGGCCGAAGCGTCCTATTCCCGTTTCGGAACCTGGAGCACGCGCGCTGTCCTCAATTTCGGCGTCGGTGACGTGATCGGCTTCAAGCCGTTCTATTTTCACAATGAAACCGACGGGTATTATCGTGATGGCGTGACAGGCGAACGGCGCGGCGCGGCGACCAACGACAATTACGGCATAGCCATGGCAGTGCAGCCAAACAGCGACCTCGATTTTCTTCTGACGGTGGAAAAGCAGGAGCAGGATTTCTCTGTCGTCAATGCTGTCATCACGAACGACACCGAACTGTTCTGCGGATTTGCACCGCCTGATCTTTGCAACCGCGACACCGGTGACGATCTGTACACCGTCTTCGGGCAGCCGGCGGGCGGCACTTACAATGCACCGGCGCTGACAGCGGAGTTGAACTGGGACACAGGGCCTGTACGACTCACATCGGTCACCGGCTGGCGCAAGTCCAGTGAAAACCAGACGCAGGATTTCGACGCCACACCTGTTGATCTTTATTATACCCGGCGGATCCAGAACTACAGCCAGTTCAGCCAGGAAGTTCGTGCAGCGGGCGACCTGTTTAGAGGCTTCGATTATGTGGTGGGTGGATATTATTTCAATTCCGATTTCGACCTGTTGCAGTATACCAAGTTCTTTGGTTTTGCACCGGATCTTGATCCGCTTGAGGCGGATACAAACCCGCAGAGCGTGATCGGCAGCACCGAAAGTTACGCCGTATTCGGTGACTTCAACTGGGCATTTGCCGACAATCTGCGGCTGTCGTTCGGCGGTCGCTGGACCAAGGACAAGAAGTCGCTCTCCAACAGCTTTGCGCAGCTTGGTCTGGTGGGGCAGGGCGAAGCGAGCTTCGACAAGTTCACCCCAAAGGTCGGCGTCGACTGGCGGCCCAATCCCGACACCATGCTTTATGCCAGCTGGTCGCGGGGGTATCGTTCCGGCGGGTTCAGCCCGCGTGCCGCCACCGCTGCAACCGCAGGAACGCCGTTTGGCCCCGAAACCGTGGACAGCTATGAGATCGGTACCAAGCTTGATCTGCTGCAGGGAAGGTTGCAGTTCAACCTTGCCGGGTTCGTCTCCAAATATGATGGGCTGCAACAGAACACCACGATACCGGGCGGGCCGACCGGAAACCAGACCATCACCTCCAATGTCGGATCGGCAACGATCAAGGGCATAGAGGCGGACGCGACGTTCAGCCCGGTAACCGGGCTGCGTTTCAACGCCACGATCGGCTATCTCGATGCACAATTTGATGATTTTGTTGCCGGTAATGTAGTGGGCAGCGTCATCCTGCCGTTCGACTATTCCGCCAACAACCCGATCTACAGCCCTGACCTTACCGCGTCGCTTGGCGCAGAATATGTGCAGCCGGTCAGCTTTGGCGAGCTTGTGGGAACGCTCGGCTATCGCTTTATCGACAATTACGATCAGCAGATCTCGCTCGGTCCCTTGTCGGGCGATCTTGTGAACGGCCCGGTCATCGTCGGCGGCAATGATCCCAGGGTGCGCACGGACAAGCAGAGCCTGCTCGATGCGACCTTGACCGCCAATTTCGCGCTGGGCCAGACGGATGCATATCTGAGCGCGTTCGGGCGCAACCTGCTCGACGACAGGGGCGCCAACGCTGCCTTTACCGTAGCCGGCCTGTTCTCCTTTGCCTCGGCGCGCGAACCGCGCACCTATGGCGTCACGGCGGGCGTGAAGTTCTGATTGAAGGAAGCATCGATGGCACGGATGAACGGCAAGGTCGCGCTGATTACAGGCGCAGGTTCGATGAACGGGCTGGGCGGGGCGACCGCGATGCGCTTTGCCGAAGAAGGCGCAACTGTATGGCTGACCGATCTTCGCAGCGATGGCATCGAGGCGGTAGCCACAGCCATCGAGGCAAGAAACGGCCATGCCCGAACGATGGTGCAGGACGTGACGAAAGAGGACGGATGGGATGAGCTGATCGACGCGATGGTTGAACGCGATGGCGGTATCGACGCACTGGTCAACAATGCCGGCATCGCCGTGCTGCGCCCGATCGAGGCGTTTGCCACCGATGATTGGCACCGCCAGCTGCGCGTGAACCTCGACAGCGTGTTTTTCGGGTCGCGACGCGCGATTGCCCGCATGCGTGAACAGGGCCGCGGTGGTGCGATCATCAACATTTCGTCCGTCGCCGGCATTGTCGGGGTGCCCTATTGCAGCGCCTATGCCGCGGCAAAGGGCGGGGTGCGGATCATGAGCAAGGTCCTGGCGGTGGAATGCGCGCGCGATGGCATCCGCGTCAACACGGTGCATCCCGGCATGATCGAGACCGACATGCAGATCGTCGCGCGGCGCGACAATCCGGACAATTTTGACAAGGTCGTGGGCTCCATCCCCATGGGCCGAATGGGCGAGCCGCTCGACATTGCCAATGCCAATCTGTTTCTGGCAAGTGACGAGGGTCGTTATGTCACGGGCACCGAGATCATTGTCGACGGTGGCATGACTGCGCAGTGACGATGGTGACGCGCGGCCTTTGAAAGCGACCCTCGAGCCTGAGCCTCATTACGCAGTCTGGACGCCATCGCCCAAAAACATTTCGTACCGGTGCTGCAGCCTGCCTCATCGAACACGTAAGAACCGATCATGGCGGCACCATCGGGAGGTTGGCCCCGGTGCTTCATCGGGGTGCTTTCATTGTTCGTATCGTGCTGTTCCGGATTGTCGCGAATGGCGACCTGCTGCGTGCAGGTGATGATGACAGGTGGGTCAGGTTGAGGCGGATGTTGCTGGCGGTGACCGCCATCACGATTTGACTGCGTCATCAGCGGCACCTTGCCCGTGCTTGCCGAACAGCCGCTGTTCCGGGAATGCCGACCGGTTCTGCCTCGGACCGCGGATTGACCACGGAACCGGTTTTTGCGCCTGAATGAGGCAGCACCGCACAGTCGGCTTCGTTCATCGGCACATCAGTGCAGCCGGTCCTCTCCTGCACCTCCTTCACCCGCGAGTCCTGGTCGCTCCTGTCAGCCATATTGCGCTGGCGAGCAGTCACGGCGGTGCTCTTGCCGGTCGATCCCGGGCAAGCGTGCGTCGACCCCATCGGCGTCGATGCGGGTGATGGACACACGCGTGCCTTGCTGCGCGAGCAGGCTGGCAGTGGCCTAGCCGGTGCAGCGCCTCGAACGATCGCATTCGCAATGGCCTCTTTCATAAAGCAGGCCGGGGCCGAACGATTGCAATCACAGCTTCAGCAGCGTCTTGCCGATGTTCTTTCCGCTGATCATGCGGCCATAGGCCACCAGCGTGTTTTCAATGCCTTGCGTCATGTCAAAAGGCAGATCGATGGCACCTGCTTTGAGCCAGTCTGCAAGCGTGCGTTCGAACTGCGGACCTTTTTCGGGCACGTCAGGCAGGAAGATCCCTCCGATGCGCAGCCGCTTCATCAGCACCTGGTCGAAGTTGCGCGGGCCGGGCATCGAGCCTGCCAGATCGTAACCGGCAATGAGCCCGCAAATGCCGATCCGACCGTGCAGAGCCATGTTTGGCATGATCGCGTCAAGGATTTCTCCGCCGACGTTCTCGAACAGAGCGGTCGGCTCCTTGCCGAAGGCGATGATGCGGGCCGCCACATCCTCGTTCTTGTAATCGATTGCCATGGCAACGCCGATCCGATCCTTGAGATATGCGCATTTCTCCGGGCCGCCGGCAATTCCAATGACCTGCGCGCCAAGCAGCCTGCCGATCTGGCAGGCCAGCAGCCCTGTTGCCCCCGCCGCCGCCGAGACTACCAGCACATCGCCTGGTGCAATGCCGATGATGTCCTGCAATCCATAGAGCGCAGTCCAGCCGTTGAGACCGAGTACTCCGAAATGCTGACGAATGTCCGGGGTCTTGGCATCGAGAGTGACGGCCCAGGCTTCATCCGGCCTGAAGGTGGAATATTCCGCCCATTGCCCGAACGCCCGCACCAGCGAGCCAACCGGCATTTCGGCGTCCGTGCTTTCGATGACTTCGCCGATCGCCTGCCCTGACATCGCCGCCCCGAAGGGCTGCGGCGGCTGATACCCGTCTTCGCGCGGTCCCATCCACATCCGCGTGCCAGCATCCATTGAAAGATAGAGATTGCGCAGCCTGACTTCGCCTTGGGCAAGTGGCAGCAGGTCAGCCTCCTGAAGGCTGAGTGCGGCAGCAAAATCATTGCCGGAAGGGTTGCGGTCAAGCCGCCAGTAACGGTTTTTCTGCATGGCGGACTGATCCTGCGCGAAATGGGCGTAATGCAACGATGCCAATCGAGGCAGGTGTAGCGCACCTGTGACATCCGATAGCTGTAACATGCACGAGGCGCGCTTTTGCCGCAGAACCCTAAGTTCATCATCAAAGCATGACGGCAACAGGCAAGGCATCCTGCCCGCTTGCGAGCCGTGCCGCGACCAGGACGGATCGCAGGCAGGCGGAGATGCACGCCGGCCGGCCCGCCAGGCGGAACACTCAGGGGAGAAGAAACGATGATGAGCAACAGGCGGTTCCTACTGCTCGGTTGCACAGGCGCTGCCCTGTGCGCCCAACCGGCATCTGCCCAATTGCCCGAAAGCGGGATCGACCTGCCTGACGCAGCACCTGCGGCTGCACCTCTGGCGCGTGGCGGGCTGTCCGAGATCATCGTCACGGCCAGAAAGCGCGAGGAAAGCGTGCAGACAGTGCCCGTTGCGGTGACCGCAATTTCGCAGGAGGTTATCCAGAACCGCGACATCACGAGCGTGGAGAAAATCGCGGCTATCGCCCCGCAGTTCAATGTGGGCCGTGCTTCCAACGGTTCAGGCGCGCAGCTGACATTGCGCGGCATCGGTTCATCGGCAACCTCGATCGGGATCGAGCAATCCGTCGCGGTGGTGGTGGACGGCGCCTATTACGGGCAGGGCCGCGTCATCAACGAAGGTTTTTTCGATCTTCAGCGGGTCGAGGTGCTTAAAGGCCCGCAGGCGCTGTTCTTCGGCAAGAACGCGACCGCAGGTGTCATCTCGATCACGACCAGCGACCCTGGGCCAGAGGCCGAGTTCATGCTGACGGGCGGTTATGAGTTCAAGGCTGATCAATACACCATTGAAGGCTTTGCCTCGTCGCCCATCACCGACAGCATCGGCCTGCGCCTTGCTGCCCGCTATTACAAGATGAATGGCGGTTATTACACCAATCTTGCCGAACCGTTCGACTATACCTTCAGCGATATTTCCGACCTTCTGGCCGGCGGCGATGGCGACCCGCTGATCCTCACCGCCCGACCCGCCGAGCGCGAGGCACCCGGCGAGGAGGAGTTCATCACGCGCGCCACAATGAAGTTCGAGCCGACCGATACGCTGACCTTTACCCTGAAGGGCAATTACAACTGGAACAGCGTCAACAACAATTCCTGGAATTATGCCGCTTTTGCCTGCGGGCGCGAAGACGGGCTGTCGCAGCTCACCGGGCAGCCCTGCCGTGAGGATTTCGTTACCTACCAGAACAATTTGCCAGATGGGCTGGGCGGCCGGGTGCCGTTCGCAAGGGACGATGGCAGCCTGTATAACCGGTACGAATCGGCATCGGGCACGCTCAACACGGTGTACGATGGCGAATACATCCAGGTCACTTCCGTCACCAATTATCAGTGGGTCAACAACCGCTGGACCTGCGCCTGCGATTTTCAGTCCTCGCCTGCCAGCAACTGGGCGACCGAAAACTCCAGCTGGACAGCCTGGTCGGAGGAGTTACGGTTCCTGACGCAGCTTGACGGGCCGCTGAACGCGATGATCGGCGGGCTTTATCAGAACACGAAGCGTAAATTTGAACAATATGCCGTGCTCGCCAACCTCTACAACAGCCAGGCACCTGAGGAATACACCTTTCTTGCCAGCGCCAAGACCAGCGAAACCGAAGGGGAGACTTTCGCCATCTTCGGCCAAGTCACTTACGCGCTGACCCCGACGCTGGAGATTGCCGGCGGCGCGCGTTACACCGACGAAACCAAGGACAGCTTCTTTGTCCAGCCTTATGTGAACCCGGGTCTTGCCACGATCTTCCGGCCGGGTGATGAACCGCTTGGCTTCATCACGGCAAGCCAGCAGTTTCAGGATGTGTCACCTGAAGCTACGATCACTTGGCAGGCAGGAGATGCGCTGCTCGTCTACGGTGCTTACAAGACTGCCTACAAATCCGGCGGGTTTTCCAACGGCGGCATCAATTCGCGTTTTTCCGATGATCCTTTTGGCGACCTGACCTTTCAGCCTGAAACCGCCGAAGGTTTCGAGATCGGCGTGAAATCGACAGTGCTGAACAATCAGCTGCGTCTGAACGTGATCGCCTTTACCTATGATTACAGCGATCTGCAGGTTGATTTCTTTAATTCGCCGATCTTTGCGTTCCAGACGCTGACCGCCGATGCGCGTTCACGCGGGGTCGAGGCGGAGTTCGAATATGCACCCTATGCGGTGCAAGGCCTGAACGTCTACGGCTCGGTCAACTACACAGAAGCGAACTATACCAGCTTTGACGAGGCGCCGTGCTATGCGGGGCAGACCGTGGCGCAAGGCTGTGTGCAGCTGAGCCCGATCGCGGCCCGACAGAACCTTACCGGCACGCAGCTGTCGGTAGCGCCTGACTGGACCGGCAATCTGGGTGTATCATTCGATCGCGATATCAGTGACCGGTTTCGTGCCGGCTTCAACGTCGATGCGCGCTATTCCGGTGATTATCTGGCCTCAGGCTTCGGCAATCCCCTGTCGCGGCAGGACAGCTACGTCACGCTGGATGCCGGACTGCGCTTTGGTGCAGCAGATGACAACTGGGTCATCAAGGTCATTGGCAAGAACCTTACCAACCAGTTCTACGTCACCGGCGTGGTAGATGGTCCCTCCACCGGCAGCGGCACTGGCACACCCGACGGAGTGTTTGCCGACCAGCTTGGCTTCGGCAGCCTGCCGCGCACGGTGAGGGTCGAGGTAACCAAGCGCTTCTGACGGCAAGCGCTTGGCGGTTCTTCGTGGCGCTCGGACTGGCAAGCAGCGCCGCCGTCAACGCGCCTCATCCGTCACGATGGATGTTGCGGAACGAGCGGCGCTGGAAGTACCATTGCCCGTCGATCTTCACGCAACGATCCGTATATTCACCACGATCCCGCCTGGTGACGCCGTCCTGCTGGTAAACCTCGGACGTGTAGGCGCGCACGTCTGCGGTGTCTGCGTCCACCTCGATACTGCCGCAATAGGCCTGAAAGATCATGCCGGGATATTGCGCCATCGCAGTGGTCCACATGGCCACGATATTGTCGCGGCCGGTCTGCGGTGGAAATTCGGGGTAGTCAGGCATGGTCCAGTATGCATCGCTCGCCCATGTCGAGGCCCATTGATCTGCGTCGTTTCGCGTGACGGCATCGGCATAGGTGTCAATGAGTTCGCGAATGGCAACGCGGTCTTCCAGCGGCCCGGTAAACGGCATGATCCTGCTCCTCCTGCCCGCCTTGTGGAGCTGCGGGCCTCGAGCTTTGATAGCGCGCGGCGCTGCCAAGCGAACCTGTGCGATTGGGCAGGGGCCGATCATTGCAGGACATCTGAGGCCGTAACGCGACGCCGGTGTGGGAGAGCTCAAGGCTCTGCATTCGTCCTAACCGGTGATGACAGGCAGCTCGTCCATGCCGGGCGGCGTATCAGGGATGCTGAGCGCGATCATGCCCTTTTCCACCCGCACGGCAAACACGCGCAGATCGGCATAGGCGCTGCCAATGCATTTGCCGGTCTTCATCTCGAACCTGGCGCCGTGCAAGGGGCAGATGATAGCGTCGCGCCGGATGCGACCACCGGACAAGGGCGAGGCCTGATGCGTGCAACGGTCGTTGACAGCGTGGAAACCATCCTCGGTCCTGGCGACCAGCACATGCCAGCCGCCGACCGTCGCTGCCAGTTTGCCATCGGCAGGGAAGTCGGCTTCAAGGACAAGATCATGCCAGTTTTCAGTCATGCAGCTTCCTTGTTGAAGGCGAAGATCCGCAGCACGTCACTACCGGTCTGCTGAACGTCGCGCTGGCAAACTCCACCACAGGAGCACGTCCAGCGACACAGTCGACGGAGCGAAGCGCAAGACTGTTCCTGTATCTCGCCGTGAGAGGCGAAGCCCAGGCTCCGGCCAGACCAGGCCCTTGTCGTGCCTTCCCCAACATCAGTGATGGAGGCGATGTCATGCAGCGTATGCCGCAGGAACAGGCAGTCTGCCGGGTAGGAAGGGCGGTTCGAACATGCAGCATCGGCTCGATCAGCAGGCTTTCACGCAGTTGAGGTGCTCTGGTGAGACAAATCCATTTCGCAGACCGTTCATAACCGCGATTGCCGCCGGCATCAGGCTAATCATTGCGATAGCTAGCGATGGTCCGGCCGATGTTCGACATTGTCGCTCCATGGCGCAAGGCGCAACCGTGCCTTGCGAGCGAGCAGCAGACCGGCCCAGACATCCGGCGCTGAAAACCCGCGTCGTCATTCTCCGCCTTCAAGGGAAACCTTCCATCATGATTGTCACTTTACCATGACCGGGTCCAAGCTGACCGATGAAGCAGCTTGCCAGCTGGTAAACGACCTGTTTGCCGCGACCGGATCGGGCGACTGGCAAAAGGCTGCCTCGATGCTGACCGACGACCTGGTCATCCACGAAGCCGATTGCGTTCCGATGGCGGGCGAGTACCATGGCAAGGATGCGCTGCAACAGCTTTACACCGATGTGTTCACGCGGCTGGACGTTGCCGAGCTGGAGCAGCTGGGACAAACAGTGGGTGGTGATTACGTGATCAATATTGCCCGGATGCACTTTGCCCAACCCGGCCCAGAACATCCCCGCCTGCGCCCGGCCGAACTTTGCGAGCGGTTCACCATTCGCGATGGCAAGGTGAGCGAGATCAAGCCCTATTATTTCGATCCCACCGCGCTTACCGCCGCGGCCGAGGCAAAACAGAAAGGCGGCTGAGTGGCGCGCGAAGACAACGGACCGGATCTGCTGCACGAAAATCCGCTGGTCGCGATATCGCAGCGCGCGCAGGACATTGGCAGCGGGGTGGAAGCGTTCGTTCGCGAGAAAATTGTTCCTTACGAACAGGACCCACGCCGCGATCATCACGGCGCGCCGACCGAGGAGCTGGTCGCCGAACTGCGGGACAAGGCACGTGCGGCCGGGCTGATGACGCCGCATATCCTGGCGGATGGATCGCATCTGACGCAGGTGGAGACAGCCTATGTCCTGATCCGCTCCGGTCTGTCGCCGCTCGGGCCGCTGGCGCTCAACACCTGCGCGCCGGACGAAGGCAACATGTATCTGCTGGGCCATGTCGGCAATGACATGCTGAAGCGCCGGTTTCTCGACCCGCTGAAAACAGGGGAGGCACGCTCTGCCTTCTTCATGACCGAGCCTGCCGACTGGGGCGGGGCAGGGTCCGACCCGTCGATGATGAAGACCACCTGCCACAAGGATGGCGACGACTGGGTGGTGAACGGCCGCAAGGTGCTGATTACCGGCGCGCAGGGTGCCCGTGTCGGGATCGTCATGGCCAGATCGACAGAGGCGGACAGCGAAGGCGGGGCCTGCATGTTCCTTGTCGATCTTCCCGATGAAGCGATCCGTATCGACCATGTGCCCAATACCATCGACAATTCGATGCCCGGCGGTCATGCGTCGATCACCATCGACAATCTGCGCGTACCGGCCAACCAGATGCTCGGCAAGGCAGGCGAAGGGTTCAAATATGCGCAGGTCCGGTTAAGCCCGGCGCGGTTGTCGCACTGCATGCGCTGGCTGGGTGCGTGCATCAGGGCGCAGGAGATCGCCAGCGCCTATGCCTGCGAGCGCCACGCTTTCGGCAAGCCGCTGGTCGATCATGAAGGCGTCGGCTTTATGCTGGCGCAGAACCAGATCGATATCTGTCAGGCCGAACTGATGATCTATTGGTGCGCCGCGGTGCTCGACACGGGCGATCTTGGCACCACGCAGAGCAGCATGGCCAAGGTTGCAGTATCCGAAGCGCTGATGCGCATTGCCGACAATTGCGTGCAGGTGATGGGCGGCACCGGTGTCACCGATCAGACGATTGTGGAGCAGGTTTTCCGCGAGATCCGTGCGTTCCGCATCTATGATGGGCCGACAGAGGTGCACAAATGGTCATTGGCCAAGAAGATCAAGAAAGCGCATCGCAGCGCGCAGGAACAGAAGCTGGCGCATTGATGGGCGGCGGCATGAGCGTTCATCCATCAATCAGCGGTTCTGCCCAAAATCGCGATGCCAATAGCGGCACGACCAAGGTGCGCAGCGGGTTCGAGCTGGATATTCCCATGCTCGAACATTGGCTGGCCGGAAATGTCGCCAGTTTTGCAGGCCCTTTGCAGGTGGAGCAGTTCAAGGGCGGGCAGTCCAACCCGACCTACCGCCTGATGACGCCGGCGCGCGATTACGTCCTGCGCCGCAAGCCTCCCGGCACGCTGGTCAAAGGCGCGCATGCCGTCGAACGCGAGGCAAGAGTAATGGCTGCCCTGGGCCAGTGTGGCTATCCTGTCCCGCAGATCTTCGGCCTGTGCGAGGATGAGGCCGTGATCGGCACGCCGTTCTTCATCATGGAGCTCGTCGAAGGACGCATCTTCTGGGACGCGACATTTCCGGGCGTCGGACGTGAAGAACGGCCTGCTTATTTCGATGCCATGAACAAGGCCCTGGCCGATCTGCACCGCATTGACCATGAGGCAGCGGGTCTTGGCGATTACGGGCGCCCGGGCAACTATTTTGCGCGCCAGATCGCCCGCTGGTCACGGCAATATACAGAAGATGCGCAGGCAGGTCGCAACGATGACATGGACCGGCTGGTGGACTGGTTGCCGCAGAACATTCCGGCGGGCGATGAAACGACGGTGGTGCACGGCGACATGCGGTGCGACAACATGATCTTCCACCCATCAGAACCAAGGGTGCTGGCAGTCCTTGACTGGGAGCTGTCGACGCTTGGCCATCCGCTGGCCGATTTTGCCTACAATGCCATGATGTATCGCATGCCGCCCGATATCGTGGCCGGTCTGGCCGGAGCCGATCTTGCATCGCTCAACATACCCGGTGAACAGGCGTATGTGGCCGCATATTGCCAGCGGGTCGGACGCCAGAACATCCCTGACTGGGAGTTTTACATGGCGTTCAACTTCTTCCGCCTTGCAGCGATCTTCCACGGTATCAAGGGCCGGGTGCTGCGCGGCACGGCTGCCAGTGCACAGGCCCAGAGCCGCGCCGAGGCCTTTCCCCGCCTTGCCAGACTGGCAGCAGAGGCAATGGACATCTGCCGGCAGGCATGAACCTGCCGTGAGAGGCCGGTTCAGAACTGCACGCGCTTGGTGTAGCCGCCATCGATGACGACATTGGTGCCCGTGGTGTAGGATGATGCAGGGCTGGCGAGGAACACGATGGTGCGCGCCACTTCTTCCGGACCGCCCCAGCGGCCCAGCGCAAAGCTTGCCTCGGTCGCGTCGTAGAGTTCGGGCATGGCCTGGTGAATGGCTTCCCAGTTTCCCCCGGGAAACTTGATCGGTCCTGGCGAAACGCAATTCACCCTGATGCCAAGTGGCCCCAGCATCTGTCCAAGCTGCCCCGAATACGCGATCAGCGCTGCTTTCAATGCGTTGTATGCCTGTGGCATCAGGAAGGTTTCCGTTCCGGCAGTCGATGCCATGATGACGATGGCGGCTGCCTGCGATTTTTCCAGCATCGGCTGCAGCGTTTCGCAGCCCAGTACCGTGCCCTTGATGTCGGCGGCAAAACAGGCTTCCCAGTCACCGGTCGCGCCCGAACCCGATGCGCTCACCCCCGGCACGAAAATGTCGCAACCGCCCAGCCGGTCAGCAGCAGAAGTGAGCCAGTCGGTGTATGCATCATGATCAAGCATGTCGAGCGGCTCACCGATGACCTTGCCGCCATGCCTGGACAGCGCATCGACGGTTTGGGACACCTGTTCGGCATTGCGGGAGAAGAATGCCACATCGCAGCCTTCCTGTGCGAACAGTTCAAGCGCCGCCCGCCCGATCCCGCGGCTGCCGCCGGTGAGGATGACCTTCTTGCCTTGCAATCCAAGATCCATGCGCGCTTTTCCTCATACTGCTTAGCGTTGTTGCAAGAGTCTTCCACAGGAGGGCACTCCTGCGCCACTCCTCATTAGAACAGGCTCTGTCACACCCCGGCTTCCACAAGGCAGCGAGATTGTCGTGGCCGTCCGGCGGGTTATCGAGCCCATGGCGCGGTGGCGACCGGGCAATGTGCGATCTCCCTTGTGCAGGCGGGCAGGGGAGTGCGTTGGGGTGCAGAGCAGGTAAAGTTTTTGCATCCGTAGAACAAATTCGCCGCGCCGCAGGTTGCAAGCTGCCACTGCGAGCAGCGCAGAAAAGCAGGTTGGATGGCGTTATTGGCAGGTGCCGCGATCCACGGATGCTTGCGACACAGACGTGTGCCTTCAGCGCGCGGTTCTTGCGTTCATATTCCGCGGCAGCAGGGGTCAGCGGGACAAGAGTTGGCGAAGCATGACAAGGCCGACGCAATGGATCGCGACACAGCGTGTGCAGCCTCGCCGAAAGCTGCACCAACGCCTCGCCTGCGAGCGGGTCTGCCTTTGCCATCCAGAGATCGTCCTACGCTCCACCGCCAACCGCAGCCGGTCAGACGAAGGCGGCACGACGGCGTTCGCCGGCACAGCGTGCCGTCCACCTGCCTCCTGAGCTTCATGAGCAGCATGCATGCCGGTCGGGGCGGACCTGGCCAAAGCGGTACAATCCAGCATTTTACCTATGGTGCAGCGGTTTTTTACGTCCAAGGCGACCAGCCTCTCCGGGCCAGACTTATCAAGCTTACCTGCGCGCCTTCGGGCAGCCGGGTCAGCATCGAGCCAGTTTTGGCCGGCTTCCCATTATGTCACACTCGGCCAACAAGGCGACTTTGGAACATCCTGCCAAGTCACGGACGCTTCGAGGTCGCACGATTTCAAAGCCGCCCCGGTCACAAGGCGTTCTGGTAGGAAGGAGAAGCACCGCAGATCGGGTCTGTCCTTCCGAACGGAGCGAGCCGGGTCTGCCATGCGCCGCTCTGGTCGCAGGCGGGTCAAATCTGCGCAGGCGTCTCTGCGCGACCTGCCCTGCTACCGCTAGCCTGCGACCTTGGCGAAATAATCGGATCGGATCACGTCCACATCGGACAGGAAGGTCACGCCCGGCCGCTTTTCAAAGAGGCGGGTAAGACCTTTTGCCACTTCGGTTACCACGTCAGGATCGGCGACGCCGACAAACATCACCAGACCCGTCTGATCATTGAAGATCGATTTGCCGTGATGAAAACCGGAATGGCCAAAGCCTGCCACGTCACGGATCATCGTCCACCCGCCGACCCCTGCCGCCTTCAGCAATTCCTCGACTATATGCCGATCCTCGGCCTGCGCGACGATCTCGATCTTCTTGAACCGGTGCAGCGCCAGTCCGTCATGTTCTGCGGTACTCATTGTCCATTCTCCTCCTGTGGCGCGGAACTGCGGGCAAGATCGTTCCAGCCCCCTGCTGCCTGTTCGTCGCGCCGCCAGCGTTGTGCCTCTCCTGTCACCGGATCGATCACCACCAGCGATACCCAGCCAAGCCCGAACAGGCGTTTCAAAACACCGTTCGACATCACCACCTTTTCAACAAGGTCGAACGGGGCCAGCACGACCGTCAACAAGCGCTGCGGCACGTGGAACGGCGTGCCATCGTCGCGGAACAGCGACTGGTAAGGCAGCCCGATCCTGAGATCGCCGCCATTGCCCTGCACCACCCCGATGCCGCCAAGCACGTTCTGGGTGACCTTGTTGCCCGAACCGAAACGGTCATTGTCGATGGTGGAGAACAGATATTGGCAGTTGATCCACTGCGCCACGACCATGGGTGCGGTAAGGATGGTGGTAAGCGCCGTGCCGTCTGCATCATCTGTCCAGTCGTAACTGTGGAGAAATGCACGGCCGCCAAGGTCCACTTCGCTGGTGAGCCACCGCGGCCCCACGATGAAGCCCGCATTGCCCGACAAAGCCCATTCCGGTCGCACTTCGCCCCAGTGCATCGCTCCCCTCTCCAGATCGTCGGGTCGCCGTTCGAGCAGGACGGCCCGACGTGCGCGGTTTGTGTCACCTGCCTGTTGAAGGTCTTGGACAAGCACGGCAAGATCGTCCCGATGCGTGTCCGGCACCTCTGCTGCATCAAGGATGGTCACGACATCCGTGGTCGTGTCATGTTCGGCGGCAACGAAGCTTGTGTGCAGCGCCACCGGCAACCCGTCTGCGGCAAGTCCTGCTCGCACCTGCGGATCGTTGAGCATCTGCGTCAGGACGCGGGCGTTGAACCCGCCTGCATGCCCGCCGCATGCGCCGCAGTCGAGCGCGGCTGCGTAAGGATTGTTCACCGTGGTCCCGCCATGCCCGACCAGGACCACCAGCCGGGCAGTGTCTGCAGGCAAGCCGGTCAGCCGGAACAGCGCGGTTGCAAAGCCGATCTTTTCTTCCAGCGTGAACACACCGCCTCGGGTGTCGATATCTTCGGCGCCTGAGTGACCAAGGCCTGAGTTACCAAGACCCTTTTGTCCGGTGCCGGTATGTTCGCCAGAACCTTCGTTCGGGATGCAGTGTCGATCGAGGCAGGGGCCAAGCGTGTTCTGCCGCGCGATCTGCCGCCGTTGCTTCATGCCGCCCACCCAGCGCGGAGCGACCGTCCTTGCCACCATCAGCAGCCCGGCCAGCGGCCCGACCGCCTCGGCAGTGGCAAAGGCCGTTGCTCCGCCCTGCTTTGCCGTGTCGAGCAGGCGCGAGAGATGTTTTTGCGAAGCCGCATTGTCGATGACCGCGCGGGCCTCGCGTTCATGCCCCGCGCTCGCCTGTTCGGCGACATCGTGCTGCGGCGACAGCAGCACCGGCAGCAGCCGCTTTCGCCGCGCGCCACCGGCGGGGTGAGCCGCAATCGGCAGGCCGAAGAACCCGGCATATCCCAGCGTCTCATAATTGCCCTGCGCCTCAAGCGCCCGGCGAAACGGTTCCGAACGCACGTCGATGCAGAACACAAGCTGTGCATCGGGCGTGCTTGCCAGCCTTGGCCGCACTGCTGCGGAACGCAGTTTTGGCGCAAGTGCATTGGCATAGGTCTGTTCGGCGGCTGTCATGAACAGAGCGGCCATGCTGTCCTCGTCGAGGCCTGCAATTGCTGCAAACTGGTCGCGTGCGTAGGGTGGCAATGCGTCGATCTGGCTGTCGAGCAGGCCGAAATGCCGGGCAAGGTCGGTTTGCGTCGTGGTCACAGAAGGCTGGCCAGCAGGCGGCCGGGCCGTGAGCGGCGGGTCTGCGGCAGCGGCGGTGTGGCTGGCGCCGCTGCGTGCCAGCAGCATCCACAAGGCCAGCAGGTCGGCCATGGTGCCGGGATTGCCGGCGCTGATTGCGGCGTCGGCATTTTCATTGCGCCAGCGGATGTGGCCAGCCCATCCCGGCAGGCGGCTGACCATGCAGCCCAGCCAGTCCACCTGATCGTCGGGCGCAATCTCCAGCTGGCAAAGCCCTTCTGCAATTGCCTCCAGCGGATTGCGCGGCACGCTGAGCAACAGCTCCTGTCCCGCAGCGCCAGTCAGCGCGCGAAAATCGGGGTCATGGCCGATCAGGGCAAGCACGGCAGGGTAAAGGCCAAGCTGGCGATGCGGCATGGCGCTGGTCGCCTGCCCCTGGTCGAAAAACGCAGCGCACCATTTGGCAATGAGAGCAGCATCACGGGCCAGCATGGCAGGCGCGTCGTGCACCGGCGCGTCGTGCACAGGCGAGACGGGCACAGGCGAGACGGGCGGGGCGGACAGCCGTGCCATCAGCAGATCGAGCCGCGATACATCAAGACCAAGCATCGAGAAGGCAGCGTCCAGCCCGCCAAGATGCTCGATCGCTGCATCGCGCAGCGCCCGCTCGTCGATATGCCCTGCCTGCATCATCTCGCGCCATTGTGCGACGGGAAGCTGGCGCCGGGCGGCGAATTGCTTGGCAGCACGCTCGACCGCGATCTCGAACGGATATTCCTCGAAACCTGACAGCGGGTTTACCGCAATCGCGCTTTCCAGCGGCCACAGCGGCGCCACGATCCGCGAAGCGAGCGCAACCATGCCCGCAATTTCCGCCCGGGTCAGCGGGGTGTCGAACCGGGAAGCAGGAACGGCCATGTTCATTGCGGCACTCCTTTGTTCTTGGCTGTTTCAGACGCAGGCGGCAGTGCACCTGCGTTGAGGAGGTGAATGTAGAGGCGGGGCGGCAAAGGCGTGCCGTTGCGCAGGATCTGCTGCTGCCAGAGCCAGAAGGCCAGGAACACGACGAGGATCGCCAGCGGCACCCATGACGGCAGGAGAAAGAGACTGTTGGCGTCCACGACCAGCCCTGCCACCAGCAACCCGAGCACATAAAAAGCAATCAGCCCGGCGATCACCAGAGCCTGCGTCAGCTGCGCCTTCATTGTCAGTTTTGCCCGCATGTTCATCGCCAGCGCCGCGCAGGCTGTTGCAACACCCAGAAGAAACGGGATGAGGCTGCCGGCAATCTGGCTGTAGGAGGCAAGCGCAATAGCGACCGCCAGGATGGCACCGGCAATGACGATCCGTTCGGGTGCAGCAAGTGCGACAGGCGCGCGCGGCTGCTTCATGCCGACCGCCGAACCGGAGCCCAGGAACAGCCAGGCCTTGAACAGGCCGTGCGCAATCAGGTGCCACAGAGCCGCGGCGTAAGCGCCAAGCCCGCAGCTCATGATCATGAACCCCATCTGCGACACGGTTGAACCAGCAAGCGAACGTTTGATGTCGGGCCGCACCATCATGATGCCGATCCCGTAAAGCGCCGCGACAGCACCCAGCACCACTGCGGCAATACGCACCCCGGGCGCTGCTTCGAACACGCTGGCAAAGCGGATCAGCAGGAAGCCGCCGGCATTGACCAGTCCTGCATGCATGAGCGCAGAAACAGGAGTCGGTGCCGTCATGGACGAGAGCAGCCAGCCGCTGAAAGGTGGCAGCGCACAGCGAGCAGCAGCGGCGGTCAGCAGCAAGGCGGCCACCAGCGTGACCAGCGCCGGCGGCATCAGCGTTGCAGCCACCAGCGACAGCCGCAGGTCGGCAGAACCCGACCACCAGGCCAGGATCGCCAGGGCAATCACCAGCGCAGTGTCGCCAATGATGAAGGACATTGCCGCCCGGCGCGAAGCGGCCTGCGCCTCGCCCCAGCCGCTGCTGTGTCCGATCAGCCGGGCGAGCAGCCAGCCGCTCGCCAGCCAAGCGAGGGCCAGCACGATGAGATTGCCTGCAAACAGGAAGGCCAGCACCGCGCCGATCAGTGCCAGCATCAGGAGGAAGAAAGCCTGGCGATGGCCGTCGGCGCGCATGTATCTGGCGGAGAAGGACGCAGCAATGGCGCCGACAAACAAGGTCAGCACGCCAAGAGCCAGCGACAGCTTGGTGATGGCAACGCTGCCGATGGCGGCGGCGATCGACAGGAGGGTCATGACCGCAAGCCCGAGCCAGAGTGCACCGGTAACGACGGTGCCGATCTCCATGGTATCGTTCGGGCGCGTTGCAGAGGTGGTGACAGATGAGTGCGGCATGAACAGTCCCTTTCCGGTGACGCGCCCTGCCACTGCTGCAAGGATTTGGATAACGAGTTATCTAAATAGCAATCATTGACATCTGAAATGGCTGCTGCTGCAAGGATGGTCATGCTTGGCACCCGCACCCTTGATCTTGATCTGCTCCGCTGCTTTGTCACCATTGCCGAGACAGGCAGCTTCACCCGCGCCGGCACCCGGCTTGGCCGCACGCAATCCACCATCAGCCTGCAGGTGAAGCGGCTTGAAGAACAGCTTGGCCGCAAGGTGCTGGCACGAACGCCGCGTTCGCTCAGCCTGACTGGCGACGGGGAACGCCTGCTGGGCCCGGCGCGCCAGTTGCTGCGGTTGAACGATGCCGCCATCGCGCAACTCTTCGAGCCGGAGATCACCGGCGCGGTCCGGCTGGGCGTGCCGGAGGATTTCGCAACAGCGCATCTCCCCTCGGTGCTGGCCGATTTCGCCAAGGCGCATCCGCTGGTCGAGCTTGAAGTGACCTGCGACCTGACGCTGAACCTGCTGGAGAAATTCTACGAACAGGCGTTCGATCTCGTGCTGGTCAAGCGCGAGCCGCTGGCCCCCATGGAAGGCATGCGCGTCTGGCGCGAGCCGCTGGTCTGGGTTGCGCAGGACCAGCTTGCGGTTACCGACATGGCGGTCGTGCCGCTGGTCGTATCGCCCGAACCTTGCGTCTATCGCAAACGCGCTCTCGATGCGCTGGAGGCGGTCGGTAGAACGGCACGCATTGCCTATACCTCCACCAGCCTTGCCGGCAGTCTGTCGGCAGTCGGCGCAGGTTTGGGAGTAACCGTGCTGCCGCGCGAAATGGTTCCGGCGCATCTGCGTTCCGTGGTTGGCGATGCCGACCTGCCGGTGCTGCACGACACCGAAATCGCCTTGATCGAAGCGCCCGGACTGTCGGACACCGCGCACCGCCTGGCGATCCATATCGTGGAAGCGCTGGAACGCGGCAGCTAGCGCAAAACTGCCGGCGCAGGAAAATTCATCTCTCGTCAATCGGCCGATTGCACATCGTGGCGAAGCGCTTAAAAGAATGGTCGCACGCCGGCGAAGCAAGAGCGTCTTGTAACGGGCTGTCTGGTTCTTTTCACATATGATGCTTGCCGGCGCATGATTTTCGACCGCGTAAAACCGCTTGAGGCCATTCTGGCGACAGCCGAAGCCAAGGGCCTGCGCCGCTCGCTCGGCGCGATCCAGCTGATGCTGTTCGGCATTGGCTGCGTGATCGGCACCGGAATTTTCGTGCTGACCGCAGCAGGCGCGCAAAAGGCAGGGCCGGGCCTGATGCTTGCCTTTGCCATTGCGGGGGCAGTGTGCATCATAGCAGCGCTGTGCTATTCCGAAATCGCTTCGATGATCCCTGTTGCCGGCAGCGCTTACACCTACAGCTACGCCAGCCTTGGCGAGCTTGTCGCGTGGACAGTCGGCTGGGCGCTGATCATGGAATATGCCGTCGCCGCCGCAGCGGTATCGGTCGGCTGGTCCGGATATTTCACAGGCACCATTCTCAATGAATTCCTCGGCGTGACCTTGCCACCATGGCTGAGCGCAGGACCGCTGGCGTTTGGCGGCGCAGCAGGCGGGCTGATCAACCTGCCCGCGCTGGTCATCGCGGTGCTGGTCACCTGGCTGCTCATCATCGGCACCAGCGAAAGCGCCAAGGTCAATGCCGTGCTGGTCGCGATCAAGGTCGTCGCGCTGACCGTGTTCGTCATCATCACTCTGCCACAGGTCGAGGTGCAGCGCTTCAATCCGTTCCTGCCTGCCGGCATTTTCGGCGGGTTCGGCACCGGAACGGGCGCGGTGGGCGCTGCGGCAACGATCTTCTTTGCCTATGTCGGTTTTGACGCGGTTTCGACGGCGGCGGAGGAAACCCGCAATCCGCAACGCAACGTGCCCATTGGTCTGGTCGGATCGCTGCTGTTCTGCACTGTTTTCTACATTCTTGTGGCGGCAGGCGCGATCGGCACCATCGGCGGTCAGCCGATCATGGGCCCGGGCGGCATACCTTTCCCGGCCGGATCGGAGGAACTGGCACGCCAGTGCGCCATGCCGATCCACGCAGCAAGGCTGGTGTGTTCGGACGAAGCTCTGGCACATGTGCTGCGGCAGCTCGGATTCTCCACCTTTGGCAATCTCATGGGGATTGCAGCCTTTCTTGCCTTGCCGTCGGTGATCCTCGTCCTGCTGTTTGGACAAACGCGCATTTTCTTTGTCATGAGCCGCGATGGCTTGCTGCCCGACGCGCTGAGCAAGGTGCACCCGAAATGGGGCACTCCGCATGTCGTCACGATGATAACGGGCGCCTTTGTTGCCATTGCCGCAGCGTTCTTCCCCGTTGGCCAGCTTGCGGACATATCGAATGCAGGCACGCTTTACGCCTTTGGCATGGTGGCGGTGGCGGTATTGCTGCTGCGGCGCCGCCGTCCCGATCAGGAGCGCAAGTTCCGGGTGCCGTTTGTCTGGGTCGTCGCGCCACTCACCATCGCAGGTTGCCTGTTCCTGTTTCTCAACCTGCCGGTGGCCGCCATGCTGATGCTGCCTGGGTGGAGCGCACTTGGCCTGCTGTTCTACTTCCTCTATGGCAGACGCCGCAGCCATCTGGCGCAAGGCATGATCCAGGTTCCGGAGTCCGAAATAGGCACGCTGGAGCCCGACATTCCCGGGATTGCAGACCGAAACCGGCCCTGAACTCTGGGCCCTGAACTCTGGGCCCTGAACTCTGGGTCCTGAACTCTGGCCCCAAACTCTGGCTCTCACATGCGTGCGGCTGGCTATTGCAGCTGCGTCAGCTTCTGAAGGTCCAGCGGGAGCAGGGTCTCATCCTGACCACTGCGAATCTTTTGCGGCCAGTCGGGATCTGCCAATAACGAGCGACCGATGGCGAGCAGGTCGAAGTCGCCGCGCGCCATCATCTTGCACACTGTATCAAGCATGGCGAGCGAAACGGTCGGCAGACCGCTGTTCTCAGCAGCACCGTCGGCACTGTTGCCGGCGGCTTCCTCCTCGGTGAACAATCCGGCAAGACCCACCGATCCGACCGCGATGGTTGGCTTGCCGGTCAACGCCTTGACCCAGCCCGCAAGGTTGCGATCGTCCCCCTTGAACGCAGGGGTCAGCACCTCGCGCTGGGAACAGTCGAACATGTCGACGCCCGCTGTCACCAGCGGCTCCAGCAGCGCGCCCAGCTCATCAGGCGTGCGCGCGATGACGGCATCGTAAGCATCGATCTTGAACTGAGAAATGCGCGCCAGGAGGGGAAAGCCGGGCCCTACTGCCTGCCTGCACGCGGCGATGACTTCTGCAGGAAAGCGGGCCCGATTGGCGCTGGAGCCGCCATATTCATCGTCGCGGCGATTGGTTGCCGGCCACAGGAACTGATCGAGGAGGAAACCGTGTCCACAATGGATTTCCACACCGCCAAAGCCCGCCTCACGCGCGGCAAGGGCCCCTTTGGCAAACGCATCGCGCACTGCGGCAAGGTCCGCAGCATCCATGGCTTTGCCCGACGGCTTGCCCGCTAAGTGGCCGGAGACGCCAGCGTCGTCATGGCTTTTAAGGTCGGCAATGGAATAGCCCGAAGGACCGATCGCCTCGCTGCTGTCGAAAGCTTCGGTACGCCGCGCCATGCCCGCATGCCAGAGCTGCGGCACGAAAGGGGCCGGAAGATCGCGCAGATCGTCTGCAATGTGGCGCCATTGTGCAAGCGCCGGGCCATGAAAGCGGGGGCCGGTGCCGTCGTAATCGGCAAGCGGGTGGTCGATTGCGGCCGCGCCCGTGATCATCATGCCGACCCCGCTTGCGCTGCGCTGCCTGAAATACCGGGCATATCCGCGCTGCGGAACGCCTGCGTCGGCATGGGCGCGGCCCATCGGCGACATGACGATCCGGCTTGGCAGAGAGAGGCCTGCCTGCTCGAACGGTTCAAACAGGATTGAACGTGTCGCCATTATTGCTCCCGTTTCAGCGCGCCAGCCATTTCATGGCGTATTGGTTGCGACAAGCGCGCGCAACCTATACGCTGTTCCGGCAAATCCGCCGATATTGCAAGGTCGCGGATTTTTTGCCGGGTACAAGAGGGGTCGGGCGCAAGGTCCTTGCCCCAGGAGAGGATTGTCCAGAACATGACATCGAACCGCTATCCCCACCTCCTGTCTCAGGGCCGGATCGGATCAATGGTGCTGCGCAACCGGATCGTGGTGACCGCCATGGGCGTCAGCCTGTCGGAGCCGGACGGAACGGTCGGCGAACGCCTCATCGCCTATCATGAGCAGCAGGCCAAGGGCGGCGCCGGTCTCATCGTGTCCGGCGTTGCAGGAGTCGCCTGGCCTGTCGGCGCCGTAGCAGTGAACCAGACGGCGATCTCGGATGACAGGTTCCTGCCGGGTCTTGAGGAGCTGACCCGCCGCGTGCACGCGCATGGCGCCTGCATCGCAGCGCAGCTTCACCACGGCGGGCTTGTTGCCGGCTATTCCGCGATGGTGAATGGTCATCCCTTGTGGGCGCCTTCAATTCCCGGAAAGCCCAAGGGCAGCGTGGGCGATTATTTCCTGATGGAAGAGCTTGCCGGCAAAGGTGCCATGCCGCCAATCGACATCAAGGTGCTGGAAAAAAGCGACATCGACCTTGTCGTCGAGCAGTTTGCAGCCGCTGCACGCCGGGCAGTGACAGCCGGTTTCGACGCGGTGGAGATCCATGCCGGACATGGCTATCTGTTGTCATCCTTCATTTCGCCTTATTCCAACAAGCGCACGGACGAATACGGCGGCAGTTTGGAAAACCGGGCCCGGTTTGCGCTTGAAGTGCTGCGGGCCGTGCGGGCCGAAGTAGGGCCGGACTTTCCGGTCTGGATGAAGATCGATTCCCGCGAAGTTGGCAGGCAGGACGGCATCACCATCGATCTTGCCCAGCAGTTTGCAAAGATGGTCGAGGATGCAGGCGCCGATGCAGTGACTATCACGGCCTATCACGACACGGATCTTGGCAAGCTCCACTCCCAGTCACATACTCCGCAGATCGAATCCTGGAACCTTGATTCTGTTGCCAGCATCCGTTCGGCGATAAGCATTCCGGTCATCGGGTCGGGACGGGTCGAAGCGCGCGTGGCGGACCGGGCAATCGGCGACCAGGAGCTGGACTTCATTGCCATGGGCAGGAAGCTGCTTGCCGATCCCTATCTGCCGGCAAAGCTTACCCGTGGCGCCCCGGACGAGGTGCGGCCGTGCATCTATTGCTACACCTGCATCTCGGCGATCTACATGGGCGATGTGGTGCGTTGTGCGGTCAACCCGGAACTCGGTCTGGAGCTCAAAGGCAAGCCGCTGCCCGCAAAGGGTGCGCGCCACGTGGCAGTGGTCGGCGGCGGGCCGGGCGGAATGGAGGCAGCGCACCGGCTGCGCGCGCTGGGCTACAGAGTTACGCTGATCGAGAAATCGGATCGTCTGGGCGGGACGCTGCGCTTTGCAGCGCTTGCCTACGAGCCGAACGGCCGCTTGCTGACCTGGCTGCAGGGGCAGATTGCCGCCATGGGAGTGGACGTGCGCCTCTCGACGCAGGCGACGCCCGAACTGCTGCGCGCGCTTGGGGTGGACAGCGTGCTGGTCGCGACAGGCGCCGTGCGCGACATGCCGCCGATCCCCGGCAGCACACGCGACCATGTCTATTCAGGCGACGATCTGCGCGGGATGATGCTGGGCGAGATCACCTCGGATCTGAAGCGCAAGACCTCGACGCTGTCACGGGTGGCGACGCGAATTGGCGCTGCAACCGGCGCGACTGCCAATCCGGCGCTGGTGCGCAAGGCGACACATGCCTGGATGCCGCTTGCCGATGAAATCGTGATCATCGGAGGAGAGCTGGTCGGGCTGGAGCTTGCCGAGTTCCTGATGGAGCGCAAGCGCACGGTCCACGTTCTTGAACAGGCGCCCCGCATGGGCAAGGGCCTGACGCTGGTGCGGCGCATGCGCATTCTGGCCGAGCTTGTCGAACATGGCGTTACTCTGCATGCAGGCGTGTCCAACATTGCGATTGGCAAGCAGGACGTGACCTTCGACAGCAAGGACGGGCAATCGCTGGCCATTCGTGCCGGCAATGTGATCGTGGCACAGGGCGCCCGCGGCGACACCGCGCTTGCAGATGCATTGAAGGCAGCCGGCATGGACGTGCATGTCTATGGCGACGCGCTTGGTGTCGGATATATCGAAGGCGCGATGCGCGGTGCAGCGGACGCCGTGGCAAGAGTCGCAGGCGGCCGGATCGGTGTTGGTGACGAACAGGCAAAGCTTGCGGAGGCAACGGCATAGCCAGCGCGGGTCGCGCGTCCTCAATGCAGGAGTGCGACCGACCTGACCGGCTGCGTGTTTTCCTGCACATCCGCGCTGCCGGTAAGCGACGCCTGCTTTGAACGCTCCTTTCATCAGCGTTGAAAACGTGTCCCACGCCTTTGCCGGAACACCCGCGGTCAAAAGCGTCGGGATCGATATTGCGGCAGGCAGCTTTGTCGCTCTGATCGGCGCGTCCGGCTCCGGCAAATCGACCTTGCTCAAGACGATCAACCGGCTGATTGCGCCGGATGAGGGGCGGGTGCTGATCGAAGGTGTCGATGTTGCAGGTCTGGCCGCGCCGGTGCTGCGCCGGCAGATCGGTTACGTGTTTCAGGGGATCGGTCTTTTCCCGCATATGAATGTGGCTGAAAACATCGCCATCGTTCCGCGGCTGGCAGGCAGTTCCCTCGCCGCTCAGCGGATTGCCGAGCTTCTGGGTCTGGTGGAATTGCCGCCGGCGCTGGCGGGCCGGATGCCGGAGGAACTGTCCGGCGGGCAGCGGCAGCGCGTCGGGGTCGCCCGCGCTCTTGCAGCGCAGCCGCGGCTGCTGCTGATGGATGAACCCTTCGGCGCGGTGGATGCCGTGGTGCGGGACGCGCTTGGGCAGAGAGTTCTGGCGCTGCACCGGCAGCTTGGCCTGACGACGATCATGGTCACGCATGATGTCGCCGAGGCGCTGTTGCTGGCCGATCGTGTGCTGGTCATGCACGAAGGCTGCATCGTTGCGGATGCCACGGCAGCACAATTGCTGGCAGGCGATGGCGGAGAGATCGCGCAGGATCTTGTCGCGGTCCCGCTCCGGCAGGCGCAGGCGCTCGCGCGGCTGGCACGGTGAGGGCGTTGTTCGCCACAACGCTGCGGCTTGGCGATGCGCTGAGCCAGCATGTGCTCCTGTGTGCAGCGGCGCTGTTGCTGGGCGTCATGGTCGCGCTGCCGCTGGCGGTATGGGCGAGCCGCTCCCGCGCGGTGGCGCAGGTGTCGCTTGGTATCGCCGGTCTGATCCAGACCATCCCTGCGCTCGCCTTGCTGGCGCTGTTCTTTCCGGTGCTGCTGGCGCTGCGCAGCGTTTTTGGCGCAGGATTGCCGGCGCTGGGCTTCCTGCCTGCCTTGCTGGCGTTGTCCCTTTATGCCGTGCTGCCGATCCTGCGCAACACGGTCACAGCGCTGGTCAACATGGACCCGCGCGTCATCGAAGCAGCAGATGGCGTGGGCATGACAGGCTATCAGAGATTGCGGCTGGTTGAGGCTCCGCTGGCCGCGCCTTTCGTGATGGCTGGCATCCGCACGGCGGCGGTGTGGACGATCGGAGCGGCGACGCTGGCGACCACGATCGGGCAGCAGAGCCTTGGCGATCCGATCTTTGCCGGCCTGCAGACGCAGAACTGGGAGCTTGTGCTGGCAGGCTGCATCGCCGCTGCTGCGCTGGCGCTGGTGGCGGACGGCCTTCTTGCCATGGTGGAGCGCGGTTTTGCCATGCGCCGGCCAATGCTGGTGTTCATCGGTGCGGGGCTTGCCCTCGCTGGCGTCGCGGGCGCTGCTGTTGCAATGCGCGATGATGGCCGCGACGTGGCAGTGGTCGGCGCAAAGAACTTTTCCGAACAATACATCCTTGCCCGCCTCATCGGGGCGCGGCTGTCGGCAGCGGGATACAAGGTGGAATATCGCGAAGGGTTGGGCTCCTCGGTGATCCACCGGGCGCTGACCAGTGGCGCGATCGATGTGTATGTCGATTACACCGGCACGATCCTTGCCAACGAGATCGGCCCGGGCAACATGGATGACGCGGGCACGGCGCCTGCCGATCTGGTCGAGGCAATTGCCCGGTGGGAGCGGGAGACGACAGGCACAAGGCTGCTGGGTGCGCTCGGCTTCGAGAACGCCTACGCATTCGCGATGCCCAAGGAGGTGGCCCGTGAACGAGGCATTGCAGCGCTCGATGATCTTGCGCCTGTCGCGTCTTCGCTGACGATTGGGGGCGATCTTGAGTTCTTCGAGCGGCCGGAATGGAAGGCGGTTCGCGAAGCGTATGGTCTGCAGGCGGCCAACACACGCAGCTTTTCGCCAACCTTCATGTATGACGCGCTCATTGCGCGAAATGCCGATGTGATCAGCGCCTTTTCATCGGACGGGCGAATTGCGGCCGATGATCTGCTGGTGCTTGCCGATCCACGCGGCGCACTTCCTGCTTATGACGCGGTGTTGCTCATCGCGCCCGACCGGGCCGAAGATCCGCGCTTCGTTGCAGCGCTGCGGCCGCTGATCGGCGCGATCAACGTGGAAGCCATGCGCAGGGCCAATTATGCTGTTGACCGCCAGCAGGCCAAGCGCACGCCGCAACAGGCAGCGCAGGAATTGGCGGAAGAACTGGCGCAGAAGCAGGCCATCACGACGGGTGGGGCGCCGGATGCGCGATAATGACCTGTGGCAGCTACGTGCTCCTGGGGGGGGTTGCGAGACGCGCCCCCATGCTGCAAATGCTCACAAAAGCATCAGAAGGAAGCCATTCTGTCCCGCATAGATGAAAAGCTGCAGCCCGTGCTGGCCGAAGTCCTGCGCCGGAACGCCGGTGAACCGGAGTTCCATCAGGCCTTCACCGAGGTTCTGGAAAGCCTGGGCCGGGTTATTGCCAAGCATCCCGAGTTTCTTGAAACGGCGCTGATCGAGCGGATTGCGGAACCCGAACGCCAGATCATCTTTCGCGTGCCGTGGGTCAACGACAACGGGAAGGTGGAGATCAACCGCGGCTTTCGCGTGCAGTTCAATTCGGCGTTGGGTCCGTACAAGGGCGGTCTGCGTTTTCACCCGTCGGTAAACCTTGGTATCGTGAAGTTCCTCGGTTTCGAGCAGATCTTCAAGAACGCGCTTACCGGCCTGCCGATCGGCGGCGGCAAGGGTGGGGCAGACTTCAACCCGCGCGGCCGTTCGGACGGGGAGGTCATGCGGTTCTGCCAGTCCTTCATGACGGAACTGCACCGCCACATTGGCGAATACACCGACGTTCCTGCGGGCGATATCGGAGTTGGCGCGCGCGAGATCGGCTATCTGTTCGGCCAGTACAAACGGCTGACCAACCGCTACGAAGCGGCCGTGATGACCGGCAAGGGGCTGGTTTACGGCGGTTCGCGCGCCCGGACCGAAGCGACGGGCTATGGCACTGTCTATTTTGTCGAACGCATGCTTGCGACCCGGGGCCACAGCATGGAGGGGCAGAGGGTCATCGTCTCGGGTTCCGGCAATGTGGCCATCTATGCGATCCAGAAGATCTTCTCGCTTGGCGGCCGGGTCGTGGCCTGTTCGGATTCGCAAGGGTTCGTCGTCGATGACAACGGGATCGATCCTGAACTGCTGAAGGAGGTGAAGGAAGTCCGGCGGGAACGCATTTCGGAATATGCCCGCCTCAAGGGCGGCAGCGCCCGTTACGTGGAGAACGCGTCGATCTGGTCAGTGCCGGCCGATGTGGCGCTGCCTTCGGCGACCCAGAACGAGCTTACGGGCAAGGACGCGCTCGACCTGGTGAAAAACGGCGTCATCGCGGTGGGCGAAGGGGCAAACATGCCGACCACGCCCGATGCGGTCCGCATTCTTCAGGAAGCCAACGTGCTGTTCGCGCCGGGCAAGGCGGCGAATGCCGGCGGTGTTGCAACCTCCGCGCTGGAAATGCAGCAGAATGCCTCACGCGACAGCTGGTCTTTCGAACAGACCGAAAGCCGCCTTGCCGAGATCATGCACACGATCCACGACAATTGCGCTGCAACAGCAGAGGAATATGGTACGCCCGGCGATTACGTGCTCGGTGCAAACATCAACGGCTTCGTGCGCGTCGCAGAGGCCATGAACGCATTTGGCGTGATCTGACCCGCTGCCGGGGAGGGTCGGCGCGAGGTCCGGCCAGGAACCCGGCTTTTCGAGTGCAGCCTTCGCGCGGTTTTGGGAAGGCCGCAGGCAAGCGTTCGCGTCTTGCCGTGCCTGCCGTTCCTGACCAAGGCGATCGTTGTCCATGCCCTTTGTCATGGCCGGTCATCGTGTTCCCGTTCCCTCGCGCGCGCTGTTCAACCTCAGGCAAATTCCAGATGGCCGGGCGCCATGAGGCGGACGGAACGCTGCCTGCCGCGCTACATCGCAAGCTGGCAGACAGCCTGAGGCCCCTGCGGATCGCACGCCACGATCACACGCGCGATCCGCGCCGCAGGAACAGCTTTCTGAACTCGGCGAACCACAGCACGCTGCTTGCCATGGCAAGGCAGACCAGCCATTGGCTGAGCGTCAGCGGCACGGTTCCAAACGCAATGTTCAGCGCGTCCAGATGGACCACCGCGATCTGGAGTGCGGCCGAAAGGAGCACCGCTGCCCAGAGCCAATGATTGACGAAGATGTGCGTGAAGGCGCTGACCGTTTCCGACCGGGCGCTGAAGCAGTTGAACAGCTGCGCAAGCACAAGCACGGTAAAGCCGGCGGTTCTGGCCTGATCAAGATCATGGTGTCCCGCTATCATTCCGCCCGGCAGATTGAGATCGATGGTGAGCAATGTGGCAATCGCCATGACAAGGCCGATCTCGACCACGCCGCGCCACATGCGAAAATCGATGGCCGGCGCATCGGTTCTGCGGGGCGGCTTTGCCATAACGTCCCCGACCGCGGGATCGACACCCATCGCTATTGCCGGTCCGGAATCGGTGACCAGGTTGATCCACAGGATCTGTGTGGCCAGCAGCGGCAGGACCAACGCATGGTCGCCGGGCGCGTTCAGCCCGATGATCCCGGCGCCCACTACCCCCAGGAATACCGTCAGCACCTCGCCCATGTTGGACGACAGCAGGTAACGCAGAAACTTTCTGATATTGTCGAAGATGTTGCGCCCTTCGCGCACCGCCTCCACAATGGTGGCGAAATTGTCGTCGGTGAGGATCATGCGCGAAGCTTCTTTAGTCACCTCGGTTCCAGTCACGCCCATGGCAATGCCGATGTCCGCAGCCTTGAGCGCAGGCGCGTCGTTCACCCCATCGCCTGTCATGGCGACAACCTGCCCATCGGCCTGTAGCGCATCCACAATCCGCATCTTGTGCACCGGTGCGACGCGCGCAAACACCGACACCTCGCGCAGTGCGGCGCCAAGGGCCGCATCGTCCATCGCG
The DNA here is from genome assembly GCF_031846435.1 of Croceicoccus esteveae. Lineage (NCBI taxonomy): Bacteria > Pseudomonadati > Pseudomonadota > Alphaproteobacteria > Sphingomonadales > Erythrobacteraceae > Croceicoccus > Croceicoccus esteveae. The sequence goes on along the minus strand of NZ_JAVRHS010000004.1, from coordinate 128,179 downwards.
TCCAGTTCAGTGCCGGTCAGCACGTCCGGGTCGGCAGAGGTGATCCGCAGCATTGCGGCAATCCGCGCTGCCGTGACGGGATGATCGCCGGTGATCATCAACACGCGGATGCCGGCGCGATGTGCCTCGTCGATGGCAACGCCTGCTTCCTCACGCGGGGGATCCATGATGCCTGCGGTGCCGATGAAGATCAGGTCGCGTTCAAGCGTTTCCTGCGCCTGCGCATCCTCACCAGGATCGAGCGGCCGGTACGCCACGGCAAGCGTGCGCAGCGCCTCGCCAGACAGACGCTCCACCGCCGCTGCGGCTGCTGCGCGGTGTTCAGGCGTCATCGGCAGCACCTCGTGACCGATCCTGATCCGGTTGCACCTGCCGATCAGCACGTCGGGCGCGCCTTTGGACACCACGGTCAGACGGCCATCATGGTCAAGGTCGCGTTCGATGGTCGACATCATCTTGCGTTCGGACGTGAACGGGATCTGGTCCACCCGTTCGAAGCGCGCCCTGCGTCGCTGGTCTGCGCCGAGTTTGCGCTCGGCAACGAGGAACGCAGCTTCGGTAGGGTCGCCCTGCACCTGCCAGCGGCCGTCTTGCTCATCAAGCGCGGCGTTGTTGGCAAGGCTTCCGCCGTTCAGCAGCAGGGCCTGTTCAACGACAAGCGCATCTGCTTCGCCGGTAAGTTCCACCGTCTGCGCCTCGCCTTGTGGAGCATAGCCGCTGCCGGTGATCAAGCTGTCGCCTGACGCTGTGACGATGCGCTGAATGGTCATTTCGGAGCGGGTCAGCGTGCCTGTCTTGTCCGAACAGATGACTGTTGCAGCACCAAGCGTTTCGACAGACGAGAGCTTTTTCACCACCGCATTGCGTGCCGCCATGCGTTGCACGCCGAGCGCGAGCACCAGCGACAGGATCGCAGGCAATCCTTCTGGAACCGCCGCAACAGCCAGCGACACGCCAAGCAGCAGCACCGTTACTACATCGGCGATGCCGTCAATGTCCGATATGATGAGGATCGTGCCGACCACGACCAGCGCGATGATGATGACCGCCATCCCCAGCGTGCGCCCGATCCGCGCCACTTCGCGCTGAAGGGGGGTAGGCTCCTGCGTGGTTGCCTCCAGCATGGCAGCGATGGACCCCATTTCAGTTGCCATGCCGGTCGCCGTGACAATGGCGCGGCCGCTGCCCTGCACGACCGCGGTGCCCTTGAACACCATTGACGTGCGTTCGGCGAGAGGCGCTGGCGAGGGGACGGCATCTGCCGATTTGAGCACCGCTTGGCTTTCGCCTGTCAGCGAGGCTTCCTGCACATGCAGGGCAGCGGCGGTGAGTAGCCGGGCATCGGCGCCGACCGCGTCGCCTTCTTCAAGCATGAGGACGTCGCCTGCGACAAGGTCGGCACTTGGAACCTGCTGACGCCTCGCCTCCCGAAGGACGGTCGCCGTGCTCGTCGTCATCTTTGCAAGCGCGGCGACCGCGTTGGCCGCCCGGCTTTCCTGCACAAAACCCAGCGCTGCATTCACCAGCAGCACTGCTGCGATGACGACAGCATCGACCGGCCAGCCTTCGCGTCCTTCCACCAGCCAGGCTCCGAGCGCGACCACCACCGCGCCGATCAGCAGGTAGACCAGCGGGTCACGAAACTGCGCAAGCAATTTTCGCCACAAGGGTGTCGCGACCGTCTTGTCGAGGGCATTGGGTCCGTCGCGGGCGAGCCGCCGGGCAGCCTGCGCATCGCTCAGACCGGCTGAGGGATCGACATCGAAGCTGCGCGCGACGCTCGTGGCTTCCTGCGCCGAGTAATCGGCGGAACGACCGGCAGGGTGTTCGGCATGCATCATCGCATCATCCTTGCCCGCCAGAATGAGGCCGGACCTGTCCGCAGCCGATCACTGCGGTCGCAAAAGTGGCGGAAATCCTGCCGGCACTCATGGTTTCATCGTTCCTGTCTCCATGAACCGCTGATGCCAGGAGAGCGCCTCACCGGGCAGGGAGGGTGATTGCTGTCCATAGGCGCCGTTCTTCGCGCGGCTGAAATAATCGTCGAGCGCAGGGCGGAAATCGGGGTGGGCGCAATTTGCGATGATGACCTCTGCCCGCTGTTTGGGGCTGAGCCCGCGCAGGTCCGCCAACCCCTGTTCGGTGACGATGACCTGCACGTCCTGCGCGATGTGATCGACATGGCTGACCTGCGGCACGATGGCCGAGATCACGCCGCCCTTGGCTGTGGATGGCGTGACAAAGATCGAGAGATAGGCATTGCGCGCGAAATCTCCTGAACCGCCGATGCCGTTCTGGATGCGGGAACCCATCAGATGCGTGGAGTTGACCGCGCCATAAATGTCCGCCTCGATCAGGCCGTTCATGGCGATGCAGCCAAGCCGCCGGATCAGTTCGGGATGGTTGCTGATCTCCTGCGGGCGCAGGATGATCCTGCTGTGGTATTGCTCCATCTGATCGTTCAGCCGGGCGGCCGCCTCGGGGCTGAGCGAGAATGCGGTTGCAGATGCAACGCGCAGCTTGCCGGCGTCGAGGAGGTCGAGCATGCCATCCTGGATGACTTCGGTATAGGCGGTCATGTCCTCGAACTGGCTGGTGACAAGCCCGCTCAATACCGCATTGGCAATGTTGCCGACGCCCGATTGCAGCGGCAGCAGCGCTGGCGGCAGCCGCCCGCGCGCAACCTCATGCCGCAGGAACTCGAGCAGGTGACCGGCAATGGCGCGTGCACCCTCGTCAGGCGGGCTGAACGGCAGGTTGCGGTCCGGCGCGTCGGTTTCGACGATGGCCACGATCTTGGCGGGGTCGCAGCGCAGCCATGGCTCTCCGATCCGGTCGTCGGACCGGACCAGCGGAATGGGCACGCGGCCCGGCGCCAATGCGGTGCCGTAATAGATATCGTGCATGCCTGCCAAAGCCTGGTTCTGCCAGCGGTTCACTTCCAGAATGATCTGGTCGGCCCGGTCAAGCCATGTCTTGTTGTTGCCGATCGAGGATGACGGGATGAGCGCGCCATCTGCGCGAATACCGGAAACCTCGACGATGGCAGTGTCAAGCGGCCCGAGGAAACCCTGCCACGCCATTGGCGCGACCTGGCTCAGGTGCATGTCGAAATAGTCCATCTGCCCGCTGTTGATCTTCTCGCGGGCGATGGGATCGGAATTGTATGGCAGGCGAAACTCGATGCCGTTTGCCTTGGCCAGCGCACCGTCGAGTTCGGGACCCGTGGACGCGCCTGTCCAGACGCTGATCCTGAACGGGTTGCCGGCAGCGTGTTCAGCCTCGATGCGGGAAGCCAGCGCCAGCGGGACCGCCTTTGGATACCCTGACCCTGTAAAGCCGCTCATTCCGACCGTGGTGCCATCCTGAACAAGGGCTGCTGCGGCCGCCGCGCTGGTCACCCTGGCTTGCAATTGCGCATTGTCGATGCGGTTGTTCATGGTGTCGTGCAACTCCCCGGAAACATTCGGACATGCCAATCGCACCTTCGGCAGCCCGATGGCAAGCGACACGGGTCACCGGGGTTCCGGATAGTCTCCAGTGAGCGAGGTTTTCAGGCACAACAGCGGTCGCAAATCCGGGAGAAGGATCGTAGCAACACATTTGTAAGTTTGCCCGACTGACAAGCTCCTGCCGGCAGGCCTATTCTTCGCACACAGCATGATGCTGTGCACGAAAAAGGAAAAAGCCATGACCGTAGAACACTCCCTCAATCAGCCCGGCGCACGCGGCCTGTTTGAATATGACGAGCTTGAAGCAAGCTTTGACCCGCAGCTCGATACCTTGTGGACCTATATGCGGCAGAAGGTGCGGCCAAGCTTCACGCCGGCCTTGCTGGCTGATTTTGTCCAGTGGCAGAGCGATATCGAGATGGCCTGTGCATCAAGGATCATGCCGATCCGCTACGTCGTCCTTGGATCGCGTTTTCCGGGGGTGTTTTCCCTGGGCGGCGATCTTGACCTGTTTGCAGCGCATATCCGCAACGGCAATCGCGACGCGCTTGCCGGCTATGGCCATGCCTGTGTCCGGCTCCTGCATCGCAACATGCTCACGCTGGACCAGCCAATCATCACGATCGGTCTGGTCGAGGGCGATGCATTCGGCGGCGGGTTCGAGGCGTTGATGTCCTTCAACGTCGTCATCGCCGAGCGGGGCACCAGCTTCGGATTGCCGGAGACTGCCTTTGGTCTGTTCCCGGGCATGGGCGCGCATTGCTTCCTCTCGCGGCGGCTGGGAGCCGCACATGCGGAACGCATGATCCTGAGCGGGCAGACCTACAGCGCGGAAGAACTCTACGAGCTGGGGATTGTCCATGCGCTTGCAGAGCCAGGGCAGGGTCGGGCAGAGGTCGAAAGCTACATCCGGCAGAACCGCCGTCGTCACAGCGGCCATTGCGCGATCTACAAGGCGTCAAGGGCGGTGAACCCGCTGAGCGTGGAAGAGCTTGAGGAGGTGGTCGATCTCTGGGCCGATGCGGCCCTGCGCCTCACCGAAATGGATCTCAAGCTGATGCAGCGGCTGGTGAAGGCACAGACCCGGCTCCTGGCCAGATCAGCCGCGTGATTCGTCCTGGTTGCGGGACGACGCGCTGACGTTGATCCGCATGCCGGCAAGCAGGGCCGCAACTCTGCTTGCCGGCATCGGATACCCCATGAGATAGCCTTGCACCGCATCACAGCGGGTCCGGCGCAGCTGTGCAAGCTGAGCCGGCGTTTCCACGCCTTCTGCGATGGTCTGCATGCCAAGCTTGGTCGCCAGATCGACGATCGCCTGGACGATTGCCACAGATGCCGGGCTGCGGTCCAGATCCTCGATGAAGGAACGGTCGATCTTCATGGTCTGGAACGGAAAGCGGGTGAGATAGCTCAGCGATGAGTAACCCGTGCCGAAATCGTCAAGAGTGGTGCGCACACCTATTGCATTGAGCGCACGCAGGGCCGCAAGGGTCGTATCCACCTCGTCGAGCAGGATCGATTCTGTAATCTCGATCTCCAGCCGGTGTGCGGGAAGTTGCGCCGATCCCAGCGCCCGCACGATGACTGCCGGCAGTTCTGCCGATCGCAACTGTACCGGCGACAGGTTGACCGCGATATTCACATCGTCCGGCCAGGCGCCTGCGGTGCGGCATGCTTCCATCATCACCCAATTGCCGATCGTGACGATTAGCCCGTCTTCTTCGGCGATGGGAATGAACTCTGCCGGCGAGACGGCTCCGAACTGCCGGTTGGTCCAGCGCAGCAGCGCCTCGCACGAGCAGATCTTGCTGCCATCCAGAGCAAAGATCGGCTGGAATTGCAGGTGAAACTCGCCGCGCAGAAGAGCGCCTTGTAGTTCGGCGGCCAGATCGCGGCGCCGTTCGATCTTTTCGTCCATGACCGGCTCGTAAAACCGGATGGCGCGGCGCCCCGCCTCCTTTGCCCGATACAGCGCAAGGTCAGCGTTCTTCAGCAGGATATCGGCTTCACCCCCATCGGCAGGAGCAATGGCGACCCCGATCGATGCGCTGACCTGCAACTGGCGCATGGCGTGATGCACGGGCCGCTCGACCAGATCCATCACCTTGCGAGCCGTATCGGCCGCTTCGTTCCGGCTCTGGACCATGCGGATCACGGCAAACTCGTCGCCACCCAGCCGCGCGACGATGCTGCCGGGAAATGCGCCCTGCAATTGCCCGGCTATTCCCGTCAGCAGCGCGTTGCCGGCAAGGTGGCCATGGGAATCGTTGATCTCCTTGAACCGATCAAGATCGATCCAGCAGACCGCCAGCAGAAAATCGCCGGACCGCAGTGCCTGCAGCTGCAGTTCGAACTGTTCGCGAAAGGCGGTGCGATTGGACAGTCCTGTAAGATCGTCCCTGCGGGCTATGGCTGCATTATGGGCGGCAAGATCGGCCATCGCCCGCGAGGCTACCACAGCCCTCAAGATCACGTCGTAGATCTGGAGGGCAATGTCCATCATGGCGATGATGAACAGCGCAATCACCACAGCCAGCAGGATCCTTAACAGATCGCCGGCAACAACAAGGCCGATCACCAGCGGCAGCGATGCCAGGCATAGCTGCGACAGGGCGATCAGGGGCCGCCCGGCATTGCGGGCAGCCACCCCGGCAGCGTAACCGATCACGGTCGTGACCGCGAGCAGCTGCAGGAGTGCATCATCGGTGAACACCAGCGCAAGCAGGCCGAACAGGCCCAGCAGCGCGGAATAGCAGATTGCGCCCGCGCTATAGGCAAGCTCCTTGCGTCGGCCGCCCTGACCTGTCGGGGAAGGCAGGCTGTCCGGCCGCCCGTCTGCTCGCAATATGTTCGCGATCCGCGTCACGCCGACGATCGCGATGGCAAGCGCGCAAACGATGAGCAAGGCTTCGCCGCTTACGATCGCGACCGTCGCGCTGATCGTGCTGCTGGTCAGCGCGCCGATGATGAGAGTGCGCGGAGAAGCATAAAGCGACGCGACCAGCGTCGAGCGCACATGCGCCGCGATCGCCTGGTCAGAGTGTCGCAACTGCCGCAAACGTGAAACCAGCCCCGCCATTGCCGCTTCCATGGCCCGGGCAGGCGGCAAAGAAAACAACTGTTTTGTACCTGCACCCCATCCAGTGCCTGATGGTGCAGCCCTTTGGCCACAGGTGACAGCTCATCAAAGGTTAACGCTGATGACGCTGATATCTTCCAGGCAACGGCCTCAGCAGCTGGATCCGTGAGCGACCGGGCCATCGGTGCACCTGCATGCAACGCTTTGGCGGGTCCGCACGCGCAGCCGGATCGGCTGACCGGCAGTGGCAGCCTGCCAGCGCGCTGACGAAACCTTCATGAAGTCCCGCCGTTTCGCGACGAGAAGGACACACGCGAGCTGTCAAAGCCAGGCGGCGGAAAGGATTATTGCCGGGATCTGCACGCAGTGCGCTGCGTTGGCTGGAGTAGGAAGAAACATGGTTCAGGCGGGCGTAGCAGAAGAACGACAGTTCCTCGCGCGGACAATCGTGCGCGGCAGGTAATCCGTGATGAGCTGCGGCCGTGTCAACACCAGGCACAGCGTTTGCTTCGCAGTTCGCAGGACCTGGCGCAGCGCGTCTAGATCAGTCCCATCTGCTTCAACGAGACATGGCCCTGGCTGCTGATGATGATGTGGTCAACGACCGTGATGTTCACCAGACGGCCTGCTTCTGCGATGCGGTTGGTAATGGTAATGTCGGCCTTGCTTGGCTCCAGGCTGCCGCTTGGATGGTTGTGGACCAGTATGAGTGCGGCCGCACCCAGGTCGAATGCCCGGTGCATGACTTCGCGCGGGTGGATCTGCGCTTCTGCGATGGATCCTTCGCTGATGAGTTCGTCCTTTACCAGTTCAAGCCCGGTAGTCAGATAAAGAACCCGCACGCGCTCCCGCGTCAGATGGCCCATGTCGAGTTGCAGATAGTCGATCAGCGCCGGCCAGCTCTTGAGCACCGGCTTGTTGACCACCTGGCTGCGGGCAAGCTGTCTTGCTGCAACCCGGGCAATCTTGAGTGCGCCGATCGTCATGTCACCAACGCCGGGGACAAGCACCAGTGCCTTCGCGTCGGCATTGAGCACGCCTGCAAGAGAGCCGAACCGCTTGATCAGCGTCTTGGCAAGGGGTTTGGTGTCGCGGCGGCGAAAAGCGGCAAACAGCAGGAACTCGATGACCTCGTAATCTGCCAGCGCATCGATGTCGCCTTCGATCAGGCGCTTTCTGAGCCGGGCGCGATGGCCGATGCCCGGGTGGTCGGCCGCAGGGCGCTTTCCCGGTGCGGCGTGATCACCGGGCACGTTCGCCGGCATCCGGCTGCGCCATGCGTCGGGATCCTCATCCATTTGCGCTCCGCTGTGCGCATGTGCAGCGCGGTTCACCCCGCGGGCTGCATGCTCCTGCCTGCCATCGCCATGCTGCGCACCCGCCTGCAGAAGAGCACGCCGGCCAAGGTCCGGCCGGTCATTCAGCTGCAGATCGCTGAAAGGCTCTGCGACGCCGGAGACGGGCTGGTCCGCGTTAGGTGGGACAGCAAGGTGGTGCCCGGCGTCTGCATCTGCACTTTGGGCGGCAGGCGTGATCGCGGGCTCTCTCAAACTGGCAAGCGATAGCTGCTGCCGCCCATTCAGATGCTTGATGACGCTGAGCAGGTCAGGCGCAGGGACAAGCCCTTCGCCGATGATCGCATACGCTTCTTGCGCCTGACTGGCAGGGCAGATCAGCGACGCTTTGGCTTCCAGTGCGATGTTCGCAGCAGAAGTGATGCAGTCTGCAGGCAGGAGCCTGCCGTTGAGATCGAGCTCCCCCAGGGCCACACACCCGGACAATCGAGCCAGATCGCCTGCGCGCATCGCGCTCAGCAGCGCCAGAGCCACCGGCAGATCGTAATGCGATCCTTCCTTGACGAGCCCCTCGGGAGGGAGGTGAACCTTGATCCGCTTTGCCGGCAGGGCAAGCCCGGCAGACGCCAGCGCGACGCGCACGCGGCGACAGGTGTCTGCCGCTGCCTGCTCCGGCAGACCGGTGAGGTGGAACGCCGGCAAGCCGAAGGACAGGCGGCACTGCACCTCGATCAGATGCGCCTCCTGCCCGGTGCAGGCGATGGTCCATACCAAAGCGGTCATCTGCCCCAATTCGCCTCTCGATCCCCCAGCCGTTCACTTTTGAACACGCCTCCCGCAGATGGCAAAGCACACGCGCGCTGTCGAGTGCCTTGAACTGCCTGGCAGCGCCGGACCAACCCATGAAAACCGGCGGCAGGCCTTGCAGCAGGTGCCGGCTCACGCTCGTGCGGTCGCATTGCTGTCGGCATGAAAGAGGACAGGCTGGCGGCAGATAAAATGCTCGGGCGTTCCGGTGTACAGGATCTGTGATAGCGTCAGTTCCGCCAGCGCTATTCTGCCCAGCCAGTGGGTATGAAGTTCCCGCTGCAGATTTCCGGCGTGCGGCCAGCAGGTGCCGTGCCAGACCGTCGGTCGACCCCGCAATCTGGTGTGCGGCAGGCAGTGGAACGGGTTTCCGGAGCACGAATGCGCGCAGGAAACGCATGGCCTTGAGCTTGCCAAGCCCGCGATGTTACTACGCCGAAGGATTGAAGTGTCGGACGCCGTCGTGAGCCAACCCCTTGTCACGCAGTGCGCAAGCGAGACACTCGGGTGCCACAGACCCGGGATGCTTTACCGCTGAACAGCCACGAAGCAAGCGGAGCAGGGCAGGTAATTGCATGGATGCTGCTGGCCGCGTTGTCCATGACGACTGTTCGCTGGGCGATCAGTGCAACATGTGTCCAGCAGGGTGGCAGCAGCGGTGCTGGCGGCAGTCTTGCTGGACAGCACGCAGGTCAGGGAGCAGGCTCCTCTTTGAGCGCGCGCAGTTCCTCCCAATCCAGGATCAGCTCACGGCGGGTGAAGCGCCAGGTGCCGGCTTCCCGGCGCCATTCGTCCTGATAACGAATTGCCCATACCAGCAGCATGTCGCCATGTTCGCCTGCCAGCCGATGTTCGGCAGTGCTGTAGGTTTCGCCCTTGGCCCGATCTCCATCGATCTGCGCCAGTTGATTGTGAACCAGGTGGCGGGTGGCCTTGAACATCTCCCCCAAGCGGGCGAGGGAGGCAAGGTTTGCTTCGAGCCCCGCAATGGAAAAGCCGGGTCCGGCAATCTCGATCTCGTCGGCCAGAACAGCGCGCCAATCCGCCTCGCTGCGCCGGTCCGCACCGCGCGCGTAGATCTCGGCCGATCGCCGCAGTGCCATCCAGTCGCTTGCATTCATCAGCAGTCTCCGGGCAAAGGTCGAGGTAACGCGCGCATCTGGTCGCCGGGGACGAATATCGTCTGCAACCAGACTGATCGAGGAAACCCTGCACAAGTCGTTGAGCAGATGCCTGGCGACAAACTAGCGATCCTCAAGGTGACATCAAGCAGTATCATCAACCGGGCTCGATGCTGCTCTGGCGTGCTGGCGATCTGTCGCAGCCGCGACGTTGCGTAGTGTCGCGGCTGACCGATCATCATTGTCCATCCAGCGGCCCTGTCTCCTCCTGCAAATATGCTGATGGCGTCAGCGCGAAGGGGCAGCGCATGGTGGCGCGCAACTAGTCGGGGGCCAATGAACAAGCGGGGGGCAAGCGGCGCCTTGCCATCGATCTGCGCTTGCCCACAGCCGGGTCGCGAAGTGGCCTGGCAGCTGCGCCGACCGGCGTTTCTTGCAGTCAATTACCGGCGGCACCCATCAAAACGCGCCTGTGACTCCTATTTCTCCTGACAGACGATCATAATCGTAGATCGTCACGCGGGACATGTTCTTTTCATATCCGATGCGCAGCAAGGGGGCAAAGCGCCCGATGCGCAGGCCGCGAAAGGTGCTGGATATTCTGGCGCCAAGCCGGTCGTCGACGCGGCGGCGCGGGTACAAGGCCAGCCGGCGGTCCGCTTCCAGGTGCAGATAATTGACCTCCAGGACCAAGGTGGTCGCGCCCAATTCCCTGAAGGCGTAACCGTCCACTCCTCCGCTGGCGGTCGCATAGCCCGGATCGCGAGCGTTTGCGCGCGATGCCAGTAAACTTCCGCCGACACCTGTCCGCGCGTCAAGGGCAGCGTCCAGCCTTGTCCGCAAGCTATATTGCGCACCCGTTTGCAGATCGTTGACGCGGTTATCCAGACGCCCGGCCGATCCCGTGACGCGCAACTGCGCGCTTTTCGATACCGGCATCTGGTAATCTGCGTTGACGCCGATCAGCATGGAATAGGGATTGCGGCCAAACCAGCGATGCGAAGCTGTTGCCGCAAGATCCAGACGTCCTGCACCAATCGAATATTGCGGCCCGACCTGCAGGGCGAGCTGGTAATCGTCAAACTGACTGCTGCGGTAAAGATCGCCGCCGCCCGAAAGCCGGACCAGCAGGTCGGCATGCGCGCCTATGCCGGTTCTGGCAAAAGCCTGTCCCTGGAGCGTGAGGCCGATGCCGGAGGTCTTTCTTGCATCATCGTCCAGCACGAAGTCGCCAATGATGGTTTCAAGCGTGCCGGAACGCGTGGCGCGATTGATGTTGCTGTCTGGTGCAACGGCAATCTGGAAGCTGACGCCAAGCGGCCGCCTGGCGTTCAGCGCCTGCGCGTAGAACCGGACCATCTGTTCCACCGCTGGCGGCAGGCCGGTTGCCTGTGCCGCGCGCAGTTCCCGCTCGGCTGCACGCAGGTTTCCCGTCATGGCCTGCATGCGGGCAAGTTCAACGCGCACGCGGGCCGCGCCCGGTGCCTCGTCGAGGATCTGCCGCAACAGCAGGGCGGCCCGGGCGTATTCCTGCTGATTATCGGCCAGCATCATGGCTGTGCGAAACAGTGCCTCGCGCCTGAGCTCGCCCTGCTCATTGACCGCCAGCGCTTCGTAGAGTTGCCTTGCCAGTGCGTAGTCGCCCCTGTCACGAGCAGCATCCGCAAGGTCGAACAGGCGCTTGGTTGTCAGTTGCGCCGGCTGTTCAGGCGCCGTGGCTGCCTGCGCCGACACAGGAGACGGCACTAACAGGCACGCGATGAGCAGCGGTGCCATGCCGTCGACCGACGCGCCCCTGGACCGCAGCAGGAGAGCTGCAGCCACGGTGCGAAGGCTGTTTTTCAAACGCATCGCGTCCATCCGTCACCCGTCGTCCTCAGTAATCGAGCGCCGGTGTTTCTGCACATGCGATCCGCGCCTGTATCTTCACGATGGGTGCAAGATGGTCAGTTCCGCTTCGCTACCGTCGCGCCGCTGATGCCGACGTCCAATGCTTCTGCGGTACCTGCAGGTGCGACAAAATAGAAGGTGCCGGCCAGTTCCTGTGCGTCTGAGCCGAAGAAGTACCCTTCGAACGTGCCGAGTGGGTTGGCGCCGTTTGAAATGTCGCCGCTCAAGAAAGAAGCGGTGGAGTAGAGTGCGCCGTCAATGTCATACCTGCCGAAATCCGTGCTGGAACCCGTCGCATGTTCGGTGCCTTTCAAGGCAAGTTGCCCACCAAAGTTCTGGCGGCTGAAATCTATGTTGAAGCTGGATGTGCCTTCCATGGCATATCTGCGAGACGCATCGGCATTGACACCGGTGCCATACGCCACGCCCGAATATTGCGCGCGCCCGGTTCGCGCCGTCAGCAGATTGTTGGCGGTCTGGAAGCCGTAGACGAAATAATAATCCTTGTTTTCAGTCTCGCTCTTGCCGGACCAGTGTCCGAATGAGGCGTAGGTCAGCGCAACCTCGTTGTTGGCAGCACCGGGGCGGTAAAGCTCAAGAACGACATCCTGCACACCGTAACCGGCGTCCCCGGTTTTAGCGTAGGTGGTGAAATTGGCATCCTTGCTGGCGATCTTGTCGTTGACCGAAAATCGCCCGCTCAGCATGTCGGAACTCGGCGCGCTAAAAACAAAAGTTTGGGAATTCAGCACGTTGATCGAGCCAACCGAACCTCCGCCCCGCAGGTAAAAGAGCTGTTCGCGCTTGAGATTGGTCAGCGTCTGGTTTTCAGCAGTCAGACGGGAGTCCTTCACACCGACAAGGGACCCTACCGCTGCCATTCCATCCGGGCCATTGGCTTGGAAACTTGCGCCCAGTTCCTGGGCAGAGGGGCCGTAGAAGCGTCCCGCGATGGTGCCCGAAGCCAGCCCATACGGACTCCCAAGAGACGCAGGACCCGAAAAGCCGTTGGTGCCGGACGTCAATCGGCCGGAAGCCACCAGTTCAATGCCTCCTCCTGAAACTTCCCTGCCGGTCACAAGGCCAAATTGAGTAATAGGGGTGGTGGTGGTGAACACGCCTTCGGCAAAATCAACGCTGAATGCGCCAAGACCCCGGAAGGTAGCCGGCTCTTCTCCCGGTTTCGTGACCAGACCGAATACATCTGTGTCGAACGCCGCTTCACCGCTCCTTGGCACCATTGCGGCGGCAGCAGGAAGCCCATAGGTGAACGTCGAAAACTCCACATTCTGCATTTTATCGATCACGGCATTGCGTTGCAGAAAGGCGATGGCGACATATTGCGGATCGACCGTCTGCACATCGGTCGGGCCCAGCAAGGTAAACTGCTCACTGCCGCCTTCGGTCTTCCGGTCATAGCGGGTATCCAGATCATCCTGCTCGACGATGTCCTGCTCCCCGAAAGTGCTGCTGGTGCCCGCACCGACGGTATAGGTTTTCGTGTCCGCGTTGTAACTGACGCTGACCTTGTCCGCTTCGGCATCGCCTTTCACCGCAGTACCGGTCACCGTATCCCAAGCGCCCGACAGGCTGGTCGCATCATTTGTAAAGGATTGGCTGAACCGCAGATTCTTGAGACTGGTGTTGGTGGTGTCCGGTGCAGGCGGGACAGGGATGCTGGTCGGTTTGTCGCCCGATCCGCCGCCACAAGACGACAGAGCAAAAAGCAGTACAGCGCCCGCCATCAAATGTGGAAAATTCATGCGCGCACCCCTTGGTCCAGCAGCGCCTGTCCAGACCAGCGGCTGTAATCCTGCAAGACATACGACGCTTCGAAACGATCGTCCAGAACCATGCTTGTAGAAACCGGATAAAGAGCTTCGGCGAATGTCCCGGGGCGAGCGGCATGAATCTGCGGAGGCACCGCTTCGGCGCTGGCCTGCCCGGCATCACGGTGCATGTTCATCGTCTGGTGCAAGCGGAAGGCTGCCTGAGCGTCAGAGGCTTGTCGACACCGGACGGCAGAACAGCACACGTATGGCCGGAACTGCTGGCGCTTGTGCAGACAGGTTCGGCAGGGGCGATGATGCCCACAGCAGATCTGCCGCGCGCGCTGCCAGCCCGTCTGTGGTCACCCCTGAAGCAAGCAAGCGGCACCCGTGCTGACGCCGGGCCGCAGAGACCCGCCGCGCACCGGCCTTGACGAAGCAGCGGTGGCGCTGGAGCAGGCCGATGCCTGTGCGAACGGACCGCCTCTTGCTTCAACGAGACGGCCCTGCGCACGCGGCAGATCATGCGCTTACTGGCTGGCAGCGCCGACAGCCGATGGGGCCCAGCCGAGGCGGTACTTGTCGAACCAGGCCAGTATCGCCGATGCCTTGGCCGCGCTTTGCGAGGGTCGGGCGGCAAAACCGCCGTGGCTGGCGCCAGGCACCTTTACCAGAGCTGTGGGCACGCCGCGCAGGCGCAGGGCGGTGTAATATTGTTCCGCTTCGCTGACCGGCGTGCGGTAATCCTCGCTGCCGACCACCACCAGCGTCGGGGTTGCCACATTGCCTACCAGCGAAAGCGGTGACCGCTCCCAATAGGCGACCGGATCCTCCCAAGGCTGCGATCCGATCCAGTAGGGGCCGAACACCGCTGGTCCATCCGAGGTAAGTGCCTGCGTGGTCCAGTTGATGACCGGCTTTTGCGTGGCGGCGGCCTTGAACCTGTTGGTCTTGCCGATGATCCAGCTGGTCAGCACCCCGCCGCCCGATCCTCCGGTCACGAACAGGGCGTCAGGATCAGCGATGCCGAGTTCGATGGCTCGATCCACGATGCTCATAAGATCGAGGTAATCATCGCCGGGATACGCCTTGTCTATCCTGTTGGCGAACGCTTCACCATAGCTGGTGGAGCCGCGCGGATTGGCTGACAACACAGCGTAGCCGGCGGCGGCGTAAAGCTGGTTATCGGTCGCAAAATGAGGGCCATAGGCGGCAAACGGACCGCCATGGATTTCCAGGATCAGCGGCACCCGGCTTCCTTCCCGGTAGCCGGGCGGCAGAGTAAGCCAGCCATCGATTTCAATGCCGTCATGGCTTGATGAAGCAGTGATCTTGCGCACGGGTGCAAGCGCCTTTACCGCGCGCAGCGTGCTGTTGAGATCAGTCAGTGTGCGGGTGTTACCGCCACGAGCGAGCTGCACTTCGGCAGGGCGGGCAGAAGTGCCGCCGGTAAAGGCGACCAGGCCCTTGTCCGATACCGAAAAGCTGCCGCCTGTGTAAGGCCGGTCCAGGCCGCCGCCCGAAAGCCCCTCGGCCACGTCGCGCACTGACCCGTCAAGGCCGATCCGGGCAACTCTGGTTTCTCCGCGCACGTCATACTGGGCATAGATTGCGCGCCCGGCAGCATCCCACATGATGTTGCCAGGATCATAGTCCCACTCGGCAGTCAGGTTGCGAATGCCTGAGCCATCACGGTTCATGACGTAAAGATCGTGGTGTTCGTAGGCGCGGCGCACATCGTCGAAGCCAAGGTAGGCAATGAGGCGTCCGTCGGGGGACACGCTGGGCGCCTGATCGGGTCCGTCGCGATTGGTCAGCGCAGCAAGCCTGCCACTGGCGACGTCAAGCGCCCAGATCTCTCCATCCACCGGGTCCGTTTGCCAGTCGGGCTGCCGGTTGGCGCCGAAATAGAGCGTGGTGCCGTCAGGCGACCAGCTCAGCGGCCCGCCATCATGATAGGGGCCAAACGTCAGCTGCCGCGGGGCACCACCTGTAGCAGCAACGACAAAGATCTTTTCATAGCCCGGCTCGATGTAGCCCTCGCCATCGGCGCGATAGGTGAGCAGGTCATAGATTTCGAGCGGTTCGGCCCATTGTGCTTCTTCAGGCTTTTGATCGGGAGCGGCACCAAGCTTGAGCCCTTCGTCCTTCACCAGCATGGAATAGGCAATGGACCGTCCATCGGGCGACCAGGCAAGCGTGCCCGGACTGGCCGGCAGACCGGTCAGCCGGATGGCCTCGCCTTCGTCCATCCAGCGGACCCAGAGCTGTGCGGTTCCATCCTGCGTGGAGACATAGGCAAGGCGCTTGCCATCAGGCGACCAGCGCGGGGAAAAGGCATCGCCGTTCTGTCCCGCGAGCGGCGTTTCCTCGCTCGTTTCAGTGTCGATGAGCCAGATGGCGCTTTTCATGCGATCCGACATGATGTCGTTGGACCGGCGCACATAAGCGATGTGACGACCATCGGCGCTGATCTGCGGGTCGGCTGCCATGGCAAGGTCGAACAGGTCGGCCCCTTTAAACATGCGGTCAGGCCCGGTGCGCATGCTGCCTATGGAAGACGCGGACATGGCGGCCGGCGCGGCCGCTTCGCGAAGCTGCGATTGCGGCGCCTCGGCCTGCTGCTCTGGCTGGGCCAAACCCGCCACCGGATGCATTGCAGCAACCCCGGCTACAAACGCCATCAATGTTCGCATCAATCCTCCACCACCTGGTAAGCCCCGCTCGTGTCAGGCTCACGCCTTTCATCATGGTCCGCAATCTACTGCTGGCGGTCTTGCAGTCAATCAGCATTAGATTGCCCGCCGCCATGCCGGACAATGTCGCAGATAAGTTCCCGTGGACCAGCGTTGGCTTCCGGCAAGCTCGCTGGCGATCGCACGATGAAGCTGTGGCAGATACGATGCACAAAGCCATGCGGATCTTCCGGCAGGCAATCAGTCAGGCGGGTGTATTCACGCAGCACCGGGGCGGCCTTGCCAAGGCGCTGCCCAGGGTAAAGCGCTGCCATGAGCAGCGACATTGCCGATACCTTTGAACGACCGACCTGTTCGAACAGGAGCCCGGAAACCGGACCTGCATCACAATGAACCGGGCGCGCGCCGAGCTCCCGGGTGATGGTTTGCGCAACATCAGCGAAGCCGAGCACTTGCGGTCCGGTCATGTCGTATCCGCGCCACAGGTGAGCGGATGGAACGGGCATGTACGTCCACAAGGTTCTGCATGAAGTCGGTCAGTCGCAGGAATGTGTACCCGATGCCGTTTGCCCGGACTGCTGCCTCCATGTGCCGGTGAAGCTGCATGCGGCTGTTCGCGCCGCGGCTGACAGCAGATCATCGAATGGCTTGCGCGCGGTGATGGTCGGCGGACGCATCAGGAACAGGGCATCGCAGTCTTCAAGCGCCTCAAGGAGACATCCTAGGTCCAACAGATCGAACGCAACCGCCTCATCTGCGTTTATGTTGTAAGCGCCTGACCGGGAGCAGGCACGGGTAGGCATCGGGGCATGGCAAAGCACGGCGCCTCCCTTCGTCCCGAAGCTTCTGTCACAAACGGCATGGGTTGGCAGCATGGAGTGGCTCAGTTTACAGGTAAGGTGCAGGCTACGACAAAATGTCCGCTGATGAAGCCATGGTTCCATGGAACTGCGCCATGCCTGCCCGGACCGATGAGCCGCGCAGTTTTTCAGCCGCCACAATCTCGCACTGCGTTGTTGAACTATCCGGCGGTCAACACCGGATTGCCGTGAGCGTATCGCCGGAAACGCGCTTTGTTTTGATCACGCGAAAACAAAATGCTACTTTGGTGACAATACAAGACGTGCTGCTTTGGCAGACGCGACCGAGTTTGTGACGAGAAGGATGATAAGGCCTGCCCCGTTCCTTTGGGGTGCGACACGCCGGAATGTCGAGCGGGCCGCACGGCGAGGGCTTGCCTCGCAGGCATCCGGATTGGGAGACGACAAATGTCCAAGGTTCATGTTCAGGATGGGGCCGCCAATGTCTGGACGCCGATCCGGTCGGTCGTTCCGCCCCAGATGCACGAACGCATGACGGCCGGCGAAATGGCAGGCGAGTTCAAGTCTCATGATCGCAATGATCCTGAAAGGCTTGACCTGTTGGAGATCTTCTATCCCGCCAATGCGGTCATCAATGTGCACGCGCATGAAGAAGACGAGATCATCTATGTCGTTGAAGGCGATATCCGGCTTGGCAAGCGATTGTACCCCAAGGGTTCATCGGTGTTTATCGCGCGTCAGACGCTTTACAGCTTCGAGGCAGGACCTGACGGGTTGCACATGGTGAACTTTCGCGCGCGGGCAGATCACAGTTTCATCACGCAATCGGAATATCTTGCCAGAAAACGCGAAGACAAGGGCGCCACCACGAACACCGCTGCCGATTAATCGCCGACCGCACTTCTGCATTTGTCACTTTGAAGCATATAAACCCAGGAAGAACTCATGGAACAGTCCACCCGGCGCATCCCGACCCTTGAAGAGTTGAGCCCCATGCCCGGGCGCCATCCGCTGATCCCGGACCTTTCGCCACGGCAGGAGGTGGCGCTGCTGTGCCGCACGCTGCATCGGGAAGGCTACGACGATCACATCGCCGGGCATATCACGCTGGCGGATGCGAACGCGCAAGGCACTTTCCTGGTCAATCCGTGGGAGCTTGCATGGGATGAACTGACCGCGTCCGACATCGTGCGCGTGGACGGAACAGGACAGGTCATCGAGGGCGAGTGGAACGTGACGCCGGCTATCGGCCTTCATCTTGCGGTTCACAAGCAAAGGCACAATCTGCGGGTCGTCATTCACAATCATTCCCGCTGGGGCTCAGTCTGGTCGGCTGCCGGACGGATCCCGCCCGTCTACGATCAGAGCTCCGGTCTGGTTGAGGGCGATCCTGTCATGTATGACGAATACGCCGGCACCGTAGACGGAGCGGAAGAGGCACAGGCAGCGGCCGATGCGCTGGGGCAGGGCAAATGGGCGATGCTGAAGAACCATGGTGTCTTCGTTGTTGCCGAAAACATCCGCCAGGCACATCTGCGGGCGATCACGCTTGAACACCGCTGCCGCCTGGCGTGGCAGGTCGAGGTCCTGGGCGGTGGTCAGCCGATTACCAATCCCGACGCCCTTCGCGTTGCCAGCATGTCGGACTCGATGGGCTTTCCGTTCCTCTGGGAAGCAATGGCGCGGCGCGAAATCCGTCTTGACCCCGCCGTGCTGGACTGATCGTTGCAGCATCGTCTGGAAAAAACGCCATCTGTGTTGGCAAACCCGTCGTTTTGGAGGTGAGCTTGTGGCTTTGATGATCACGGCATTGAAGAGCAAGCTTCGCGGGTGGTTGATACGTCCGGCGGTGTCGGCAATGCTGGTCTGGTCGGCGCCCGTCGTGGCGCAGGATCATGCCGACACGATCTACATCAACGGCGTGGTCCGCACGATGGAAGCCGCCGATGATGTGCGGCAGGCTGTCGCGGTTCGCAACGGGCGGATCCTTGCCACCGGATCGACGCAGGATTTGCTTGGCCACGCCGGCGCGCAGACCAGCATCGTCGATCTGGAAGGCAGAACCATGCTGCCCGGCTTCATCGATGCGCATGGCCATTTGTCAATGCTGGCAGGGACCATCGACTTTGCCAATCTGGCACCGCCGCCTGTAGCGAACGTGCGCGACATACCCTCGCTGCAATCGACGTTGCGTGAATATATCAAGGAGCGCGACCTTGCTCCTGGTATTCTGGTGCAGGGCTTTGGCTATGATGATGCGCAGCTTGCCGAGCAGCGACACCCTACCCGGCAAGAACTCGATGCCGTGGCGGCCGACCGGCCGATCATGCTGCTGCACGCCTCCGGGCATCTTGCGGCCGGGAACACGCGCGCGCTCGAGCTTGCCGGCCTGCTGCGTGACGCGGCCGATCCTGCCGGAGGCGTGATCCGGCGCGAGGCGGATGGGACAACTGCGTCGGGTGTCGTGGAGGAAGCCGCGATGTACCGGCTGTTCGCACTGCTGCCCAGGCGCACCATGGATGAGCGGATGGAAGCCCTTGGCCGGGCGCAGGATATCTACGCGGGTTACGGCATCACGACGGCACAGGACGGAGCGGCAAGTGTCGAGGATTATGAACTGCTCAAGGCGGCCGATGAACAAGGTGCGCTCAAGATCGACGTTGCTGCCTTGCTGTTCTTTCGCGCTGAATGGCCCAATCTGGCGACCATGCCGATCGGGCGGCAAAGCCCGACCAGGCTGAGCATTGCGGGCGTCAAACTGCTGCTTGACGGATCGCCGCAGGGTCGCACCGCCTGGCTGAAGGAGCCCTATCATCAGGTTCCCGACGACCGGCCCGCCGATTACCAGGGCTACCGTCAGGTCGAAGACGATGTGCTTCGCCAGTGGATCGATCGAGCTGCCGCCAATCACTGGCCGCTGTTCGTGCATGTGAACGGGGATGCAGCGATGCAGCAACTCATCGACATGACGGCTGCTGCCCGCAGTGCAGGTTCTGATCCTGCACAACGCACAATCGCCATCCACAGTCAGGTGGTTGGAGACGGGCAACTGGCGCAGATGAAAGCGCTTGATATTCAACCCAGCTTTTTTGCCGCGCATACCTTTTACTGGGGTGACTGGCACCGGGATGTCACGTTGGGCGCAATGCGCGCGGCACGTATTTCGCCGATGCGGGATGCGCTTGACATCGGCCTTGTACCGACGATCCACAACGATACGCCCATCGTACCACCTGACATCATGCGGCTGGTCTGGGCGGCGGTGACCCGCACGACGCGGTCCGGCGCACAGCTCGGGATCGAAGAAGCAGCGACGCCTTACGAAGCCTTGCTGATGGTCACCCGCAACGCCGCCTGGCAAATCGGCGAGGAACAGGACAAGGGCACCATCGCTGTTGGCAAGGAAGCCGATCTCGTGGTGCTCGATGCCGATCCGCTGACCACTGACCCGGCACAGCTTGACAAGATCGCGGTTGCACGCACGATCAGCGATGGTGTCGAAGTGTACGGAGCAGGCTCCTGAACATGCAGGGTCGATGATGCGACAGGCGGGCATGTCCATCCTCGCAGCGACGGCAGACGATCTTCCACGATCATACCGAAAGAACACAGCATGAGTTCCTCCGCAATCAAGCCGCTGGAAAAGCCCGCCTTGCATGACGCATTGGCAAAGCTGCCCTTGTGGACCCATGATGCCGACAGACAGGCGCTTTACCGCAAGATTGTCTTCACCGACTTTGCAGAAGCACTGGCGGCCATGGTGCGGATCGGTTTTGCAGCGGAGCAGGCCGATCACCACCCTGAATGGGCAAATGTCTACAACCGACTGGAAATCTGGCTGACGACGCATGACGCTGGGGGCGTCTCTACACGCGATATCAAGCTGGCGCAGCAGATCGATGCCACGATAGGAGAAAGCTGACATGCAAATTGCCGGGGTGAGCCGTTGAAGAATGCCGCTGTTGCTGCGAACGAGACGCCTGCGCCACCTCGATCGCCGACCAGCGACACATCGGCTGTTGGGCTGTTCGGCCGCGCGGCGCTGATCGCCTTTGCGGTGATGAGCGGCGTTGCCAATGGCACGCTGTCCCCGCTCCTGCCGCAAATCGAGCGGGAATTCGGCACCGTCCACGGCAATGTGACTGTGACCATGGCGCTGACGGTGCTGGGTCTTGGTATCCTGCTCGGTTCCCTTCTCGGCGGGTGGTTGAGCGACCGGTTCAGCCGCCGACTGGTCATGGCAATTTCTGCACTGGTCTATGGCGCCGCGGGCTGCGGCATCATCTTTGCCACAAGCCTTGAACATGTGATCGTCGGGCGGTTCATTCTCGGCATTGCGCTGGGAACGATGGGTGTCGCGACCTTTGCCGTCATCGGAGATTTCTGGGACGAAAACGGACGCAATCTGTGGTCAGGGCTGATCCCGGCGGCCGGCGCGCTTGCCGGGATGGGACTTTCGGTCGTGGCAGGGATGATGGCCGATACCTCCTGGCGCGGATCTTTCCTCATCTATGGCGTCGGCTTCATTGCCGCCATGCTTTCGCTGGCCGGGATTCCCGCCAAACGAACGGCCAGCACCCGACAGGAAGAGGTGGTGCAAGGCGTGCCACTTGCCCTCTTGCCGCCGATCATCTTGCTCGGGCTGATCGCCGGCAGCATTGCGACCGGCACTGCGGCCTATCTGCCGCACCGGCTTGCCGATGTAGGAGTGGACAGCAGTTCCGGTCGTGCGATCGCGGCGCTGTCAGGAGCGGCCGCGGTGGTGATCGTCGGGTTCGCCTACAGCCGGATCAGGCGTTTCGTGTCACTCGACATGGCTTTTGTGTTGGGTGCAGCGGCGAGCGCCACCGGCCTTGTCATCATGGCTTATGGATCAAGTCCCTTCATCGTGTCCTTCGGCATGGGAGTCGAAGGGATCGGCATCGGATTGTTCATGCCAAGCCTGATGGTGTATGCCATCGAGCGATCCAACGAGAACAACCGGGGCCGGGTCGTCGGATTGATGAAAGGGGCGATATTCGGCGGACCGTTCTTCGTGCAGTTCGTGCTGGAACCGGTGCGCCTCAGCTCCGGTGCATCGCCGGTGCTGGCGATCCTTGCGGCATCGGCAGTGGCACTGGCGATCTACTTCGGTATCCGTTGGGCGCAGCGGCGAGCGCCAGTGCCCGCATAACGCGGCTTTATCCGGCGTTCGTTACCATGCGCAGCCGTTCCATGTCGCGCAATTCGATCCAGCCATAACCAAGG
This sequence comes from Croceicoccus esteveae, assembly GCF_031846435.1. Taxonomy (NCBI): domain Bacteria; kingdom Pseudomonadati; phylum Pseudomonadota; class Alphaproteobacteria; order Sphingomonadales; family Erythrobacteraceae; genus Croceicoccus; species Croceicoccus esteveae. The sequence continues at coordinate 105,999 of NZ_JAVRHS010000004.1, read as the reverse complement.
CGGACAAGACCATCGCGCTCGAATGCGCAAAGATGCAGATTGATGGTCTTGCGCGTCAGCCCCGTCATCTCGCCCAGCAGTTCCTGACTTATCCTGATGATTGCGGTGTCCCGATGGCGGTCCTGCTGCGCATTGGCCAGGAGGCGCCCTGCAATTCGGGCGGGCGGGCGCAACGAGATGGCCTCTGCCGCCATGCGCAAGGCGCTGCGCATGTGGCTGTAGGTAAAATCGGCGATTGCCCGCCACAATTCCGGGTGTAGCGCAGCAACCCGGTCAAGCGCGCCTTCCGATATCCGCAGCAAGGTGCTGTCCTGTGCGCACACTGCGGTCACCAGCCGCGGCCCGCCGCTATACCGCGTGGCGTGACCCAAGACCGACCCGGAGCCTGCAAAACCGACCAGCACGACCCGATCGCTGTTGGCCGCACAATAGGATTGCAGCAGGCCCTTGACGACAATGACGAGGCCGTTCTGGCTGTCGCCCTCTGCCTGTGCCCATTCACCGCTTTTCAGCGCGATGAGTCGCCCCTGCGCCACCAGTACTTGCGACATTGCAGCGGGGTAGCCTTGCAACCAGCTTGCGTTCAGCAGCACTTCCAGGGCCAGACTGCGCTCATCACCTTCCATGAGCCAAGTGTAACTATGGTAGCAATTCTTGACCAGAGTTTCCGTCATGGTGCGAAAAACAAGGAGTGGATCCATCATGGCGGCAGTTGCAGGCGACGAAAAGATCATCCGCATAGGCGGCGCAACGGCGTCTTTCTCGGACACAGCGCTTTCGGTGCCACAGCTGCTTAACGATGGCCGCCTTGATTATCTGGTGTTCGATTATCTGGCCGAAGGGTCGATGGGTATCTTCGGCCGGATGCAAGCGGCTGATCCGACATTAGGATACGGCACCGACTTTCTTACCGTTCATGTCGGCCCGCACCTTCATCAGATCGCGGCGCAAGGGCTGAAAGTCGTTGCGAACGCCGGCGGCGTCAATCCCGCCGGCCTCGCCGCCGCGCTTGAAGCGATGATCCGCGAGAAGGATCTGTCGCTGAAAGTCGCCTATGTTGCCGGAGACGATCTGCGCGACCGGCTCGACGAACTGCGCGCGGCCGATCATCGCGACATGTTCATAGACGCATCCTTTCCCGACGATGTGGTGAGCGCCAACGCATATCTTGGCGCGTTTCCGATTGCCGCTGCGCTGGCAGAAGGCGCGGACATCGTCATCACCGGTCGCGTCGTCGACAGCGCGGTGGTGCTGGGCCCGTTGGTTTATGAATTTGGCTGGGGCGCGGACGATCTCGACCTGCTGGCCGCAGGGACGCTGGCGGGGCATCTGCTGGAGTGCGGGGCGCAGGTGACGGGCGGCACCTTTACCGACTGGCGCGACGTGCCCGACTGGGCCAACATCGGCTTTCCGATTGGCGAATGCCACGCCGATGGCAGCGTGGTAATGACCAAGCCCGATGGTACGGGCGGGCTGGTGTCGGTCGGCACGGTTGCGGAACAGATCCTTTACGAAGTCAGCGATCCTGCCGATTACATCGTTGCCGACGTGCGGTGCGACTTTTCCGATGTGCGGCTGGAGCAGGTCGCGCATGATCGCGTGCGGGTGACAGGTGCGAAAGGCCGCGCGCCGACCGACACTTACAAGGCGTGCATCACTTTTGACGGCGGCTGGCGCACCGTCGCGTATCAGCCCATAATCGGCGAGGACGCAGGCGAAAAGGCCGCCCGGCAGGCAGAGGCGCTGTTCGCCCGCGCGCGTGCCCTGCTGCGTGCGCGCAATCTGCCCGACTTCACTTTGACTCAGAACGTCCTGATTGGCGGAGAGGCAAGCTTTGGCGCGCATGGCCGTCATGCCGGATCGCGCGAGATCATCAGCAAGCTGGTTGCAGACCACCCCGATCGGCAAGGCGCGGAAATCTTCGCTCGTGAACAATGGGCGGGCATTTCCGGCATGTCGGTCGGCACGTCAGTCAATCTTGCCACCAATGTGCTGCCGATGACCGGCGTATTCCTGTTTCTGCTCGGGAAGCAGACGGTCACGCCGACCATGACAATCGACGGCAAGACGCGCGAAGTGCGAGCAGCAGCAGGGGTGCCGGCGGCACAATCCGCGCCAGCCCCCAGAGCCGCTCCCGATGCCGCACCCGCGCCATCCGAGCAAAGCGGCACGGCGGTCGATCTGGTCCAGCTTGCTTGGGCGCGCAGCGGCGACAAGGGTCACCTGTTCAATGTCGCGGTGATCGCGCGTCGGCCCGAATATCTGCCGTATCTGCGCGCGGCGCTGACCTGTGATGCGATCAGCGACTGGTACCGTCATCTTGGTCCTGAAGGACAGCCGCCACGGGTGGACAGGTTCGATGTGCCCGGAATGCATGCGGTGAACTTCGTCATCCATGATGCGCTGACAGGCGGGATCAACGCCAGCACCCGGCTTGATCCTGCGGCCAAGGGCATGGCGCAGATGCTGCTGCGCTTCCCCGTACCCGTTCCATCCGCGCTTGCCGCGCAACTTGCCAACTCCGGTTCACACCAAGGCTCAGTCCAGGGAGAGTGAAATGAACGATTATTCCTATCTCATGCAGGGGATTGAAAAGGTCCCGACCGACAGCAGCGTGCTGGTCAGCTCGTCCCGCTATCTCAATGATGCGCGGGTGCGTGACTGGGTGGCGACGCATCTGCTGCGGCGCAACGGTCCCGACGTGCCGACGCCTTCCGATTCGATCCAGCTGGTCCAGATCCTGCGTGAAGTGCAGGATATTGACTATATCAACGATCTGATCGCTCAGGAACGCAAGCAGAACACGGAACTCGACGCCTGGTTTTCCGAAGGGTTCATCTCGACCTTCAGTCTCGACGATCTCAAGCAGTATGATCCCGACACCGTCGGCGGCATTTTCTACACGCAATTGAGCGATAACAAGCTCGATGTGAACATCGTGCCGCCGTTCACGCCGCGCAATGACTTTGAATATTTCAATTTGCGTGCCGGTCAGACGCATGATCTTGAGCATATTCTTGGCGGCGGCGGTTTCGACTTCATCGGCGAACTGGTGCCTTATTACATGCGGCTCACCAATCTGTTCGTGCACATGAGCCCGGAACTGGCCGGTGAGCTGTCTGCATTCTCGATCCTTGGTTCGACGCGGATCATCACGCGCGCGGTGCTGCATTATCCGCAGACATGGCTGGTCACGCAAAACGCGGTGGAACGCGGTGCGCGGGTGGGCCGCGAGTCCGCGCCGCTTTACCTGATGAAGTACGAGGATGTGTTTGCCATGAACCCCGATGACGCACGCGAGGCGCTTGGCATCAACGGCGTGGAGATCGTGGACACCGCTGCTGCTTCCGCGCAGTGGTGCTGAGCCAGCGGCCGGCAAACGGCAGCCGCTCGTCACGCGGTTAATGGGGCGCCGGTGGTGACAAAATCCGGAGCCAGGATCCGGAGCGGGGCAATCGTCAGGCCGGTCCGGCGATATGGATCGCAAGGCTGGCGTCCGATTGGCTGATCCTGGCGGCAATGCCGAACACGTCGCGCAGTCGACCTTCCTTCAGCGTGTTGTGCACGGTGCCATCGGCCACGATCCGGCCATCCTTCATCCAGATCAGCCTGTCTGCGTATCGCGCAGCAAGCGTCAGGTCGTGCACAACTGTAAGCACACAGCGGCCACTTGCGGCTGGCGCGGAGAAAAGCTGCATCACTTCATGCGGGTGGCGCGGGTCGAGCGCCGCGACAGGTTCGCGGCCACCAGCAGCGGTGTCTTGGTCGCAAGAGCACGGGCCAGATGCACACGCGCCAGCTCCCCGCCCGAGAGCGTGTCAGCGGCACGCTCCGCGAAATGGCTGACGGCGCAGGCAGTCATCGCCTCGTCAAAGGTATCGTGGTCGCGCAGGGACAGCCTTGCAGGCGCGCCGCCATGCGCAAATCTTCCCAGGGCGACGATATCGCGCACCGGCTGAGGCCAGACCATCGGTCTGGACTGCGGCAGATATGCGGCAATCCGCGCACGGTGTGATGGAGCTATGCGCGCAATATCCGTGCCTAGTAACCGGCAGATCCCCGAACCGGCAAGCAGCAGGCTGAGCAGAGGGGTCTTGCCGGAGCCGTTCGGGCCGATCAGCATGACCAGCGATACTGCCTCCAGCGTCAGGGAAGCATCCTGCACCAGCGGGCTTGCACGATCTGTGTAGGACAGCGCCTCCGCCTTGAGGAGCGTCATGCCAGACGCCTGCGGCCTGCGATCCACACGAAGATCGGCGCTCCGATAAGCGAGGCGACTACGCCCAGCTTGAGCTCGGCATCGGTGGGCAGGATCCGCACGCCGACATCGGCGAGCACGAGAATGAGCGCACCCAGAAAGGCAGAGGGAACAAGCAACCGGGATGGGTCATACCGCACCAAGGGTCTGACGAGATGCGGCGCGATGATGCCGACAAAGCCGATCGCGCCGGCCAAAGCCATTGCGCCTCCGGTGGCAAGCCCCGCGCCGACAATGACGGCAAGCCGCTGGCGCGCAAGGTCTAGGCCCAGTCCTTCGGCGGCTTCCTCACCAAGCGCCAATGCGGCCAGCCCGCGGCGCGCAAGCAGCAGGATCGTGCCACCCGCGATCAGGAACGGCGCGGCAAAGACCAGGTCATCGACGCTGCCGTTTTCAATGGTGCCAAGCATCCAGTTTACCATGTCGGCGAGCGAAAACGGGTTGGGCGCTAGGTTCATCAGGAGCGCCATGCCCGCCGCCGAAAAGCTCGACAGGCCAACGCCAATCAGGATCAGCGTCACGACAGACCGGGTGCGTAACGCAGTCAGCGCCACCACGATCGCTGCCAGCAGCGCGCCGGCCGCCGCTGCGAGTGGCAGCACGAACGGCCCCGCCGTCACATATCCGAAATAAAGGCCAAAGGTCGCAAACAGAGCAGCAGTGGCCGACACTAACAGGATGCCCGGCTCCGCACGCGGATTGCGCAGCAGGCCCGGCAACGCAGCGCCGCTCATGCCCAGTGCACCGCCCACGATTGCTGCTGCCAGCGTGCACGGAAGGCGGATCTGCCACACGATCAGCATGTCACCCGTGCTTGCCTGTCCCGCAAGGGCGCCAAGCACCCGGGACAGGGGAAGCGGCACCGATCCCGGCAGCAATGCCAGAACAACTGCCACTGCCAGCGCAAGCGCAGGGGCTGCGTTCAACAGACCAGCTGGCATGCTGCTCAAGGACGGGCGTTCACCGACGGCCGGATCAGCGACGGGCGGTTCAGCGACGGGCGGGTTTCGGAACCATTTGCGACACTGCTCATGGGGCTGCCTGCTGCGCCAGCGCCTCGACTGCGCCGCGCCGGAACGAGGCGCCGCATGATGTCCACGCCTCTTCGAGCTTTGCTACCGGAAGATCGCGCAATTGCGCGCGCGCCACCGGGTGACGCGCCGCGCTCCAGCTGTCGATCTGCGTTGCCGTCTGCTCAAGGAAAGCAGCGGCAAGCAGCATTTCGTGTACCAGGCTTCCCTCGCCTGTGGTGACGCCGGCGGGCGTCATGTAAAGAGCGATGGTTGTCTTGCCGGACCGGGCAGGAAGGGCGGCAAGGCGGCTGTCCATCTGATCTGCGATTGCTTGTGCCCGGTCAGGCCCGCCAAGCCTGATGCCGACGCGCCGGACTTCCTCGCGAACGTCGCCGATAGTCGCAGGAAAGCCCAATTGTACCACCGGCACGCCGGCGCGGTGCAGGAAAGCGGCTGCTTCGGCTCCGCCGCCATAGGACCGCACGACGAGATCGGGACGCAGGGCGAGCACGTCTGCGGTGCGGGGGCGCACGGTCGCGATCCCTTCTGCGCGGTCACCCATGCAGGAGAAGGTCTCTTGCGCATCGAGCGACAATGCGAATATGTCCTGTCGATCTGCAAAGCGCAGCACATACTGGTCCGCGCAGTAGTCGAGGCTGACGATCCGCTGCGCAGCGCCGCTGTGCGGCTGTGGCGCAGCGCCGCAGCTGCCCGGCAGCAGAGTGGCAAGTGTCGCAAGGATCTTTGCGGTGCGCATCACATCGCGTAACGCACGCCGCCGAAGAAGCCACGGCCTGGCTGCCCGTACTGGAATACGGTTTCGTAATCTGCACCGAACTTGTTTTCAATCCGTCCGAACAGCTCCACATTCTCCAGCATGGCGTAGCTGGCACGGACATCGACAACGACATAGCCATCTAGCGGCCGAGTGTTCGACGCATTGTCGAAACTGTCGCCGACCATCAGCACGGTCGCGCCAAGCCCGATGCCGCCGTCCATCCGGTAGTCGGCCATCAGACTGACCTTGTCGCGCGCGCGACGGGGAAGGCGGTTCCCGTTGCTGTCGTCAAAGGCATCGACGATGGTGTAGTTGAGCGCCAGATCGAAACCATCGACTGGGAACAGCGCTATGCCCAACTCCCAACCGTCCGTCGATGCGGCCGCGATATTGTCACAGGTGCCGAACGGCCGGTCCACGCAGATGGGGTCTGCCTGATCGAAGCAGGAGACAAAGTTGATGAGATTGGTGGTGTCGCGCTCGAACCGGGTCGCACCTATCTGCGCCCGCTCGCCAAGGAAGCTGTGGGTAACGCCGAGATCCCAGCTGTCAGCGGTTTCCGGTTGCAGGCTCCTGTTTCCGTACTGGCTGTAAAGCTGGTACAGGGAAGGCGCCTTGAACCCCTCGCCGTAGCTGGCCCGGACGACCGTGGGGCCTTCGTCAGGCGTGAAGGCGCCGCTTGCAGCAAAAGTGGTTTCACTGCCAAAGGTGCGGTGGTCGTCATGCCTGATGCCGGCGGTCAGCGATAATCCTGCAGGCACGGGCGCTCGGAACGGGGCGGCGGTGACTTCGCCATAGATGCTGTTGATCCACGTGTCCGCACGTTCGGGCGCGCCACCAAAGCTGCTGCTGCGATAAAGAGCCTCCTCGCATTCGGCTCCGAATGCGATTTCGGCACGATCCGGTATTCCCAGCACCCCTTGGTATTCGTAACATTGGCATCGAAGGTCTCAATGCTGGTGCCGCTGCCTTCATCGACATCGCGGCGGTCGATACGCGACCAGATCTTCGCGATAGGAGACTTGCTCGGTGTCGCCAAAGCCGTTGCCGGTAAAGCCGTCGACATCCACCGTGCTGTCGGCATAGAAGCCGCGCAGATCAAGAAACGCCCCGTCAGTCAGGGCCGCTCTGACCTTGCCGTTCAACCCGAGGTTCTCAAACCCATCCTTTTCAGCGCCGCCTCGCGTGCGGTTGAAGGCCGAGATGCCGTCGGTGCGCAGGAAAGTGGCGCCAATGCTTGCTGCGACAGGGCCAAGGCGGCTCGCCAGATTGCCGGTAAGCTGCGATGTGTCACGCGCGCCATGTTCAACGCGGGCAAGGCCGCCTGGTTGCTGCGTCGGTTCACGGGTGATGAGGTTAACGACGCCGCCGATCGCCTGACTGCCGTAGAGTACCGACTGCGCGCCGCGCACGACTTCGACCCGGGCGACATTGCCGGCGACCAGCGGGCCAAAGTTGAAGCCGCTGCCCGGCGATGCCGGATCGTTGAGCTTGACGCCATCGATCAACACGACGGTTTGGTCGCTTTCGGCACCGCGAATGGAGACGCCCGCGGTCGTGCCCATGCCGCCATTGCGATCGACACTGAGACCGGGAACAGTGCGGATGATGTCGATCACGTCCGTCGCCTGACGCGCAACGATGGTTGCCTCATCCACAATAGTGACGGACTGCCCCACCTGCGAAAGCGCGCGCGGCGTGAGCTTGGCGGTGACGACAATGTCATCGCTGGCGGCCCTGCCGGTAACAGCGGCCGGTTGCGAAGAAGCGACGGCTGGCGTGACCAGGCCGACGGCGACGAGACCCGCGGCCCCCAGACGGGCGGCGCCAAAAGGGGCGGCAAGAGAGTTTGCAGCCGTGTAGCGGTAAGCAGCGGCAAAGGAAAACTTCTGCATCATGATATCCAAAGCATGGCCCGCGGCGGCTTGCCGGAGCCCGCAGATCGTCAGACCGCGGCCCGCCAACAGCGGTGCTGCCGACGCCGGTAACCGGCCCATTGCTGTCGTCAGTCTGGATTGCGCAGCAGCTGCGCGATTCCGGTCCCCTTGGGCTGATCCCGGCGCTGGACGTACGACGTGACGGCAGGTTTACCGACTTGACGATCATCACCGTCGAACCGCCTTCCCGGCCTGCACCCCTTGGATGGGATGCGCGGCCAGTAACATGCTGGTTCGAGGCTCCCGGCATAGAGTTGCGGGCACAGCGCTGGACCTGAACCAGATCCCCTCTTAGCTGCGCGCACTTTCGCACTTTCGCACGTGCAGCACCGTCTGCCCGTCCTCTGCCGCGCCTGAACCTGTGTATCAATCCGCTGTTACGGTCATCCTTGTGCCTTCAGCGGCATATTCGAGTGCAAATCACCCGTTCTGCCGGGATGTTGCCGAAACTGACATCTTGGAGTGCAGGCAGCATCCAAAAGCCGGCCCCACCTGTGGCCGTTGCGGTGCACTGCACCATTGTTTGCGGACCGAAAGCGGATTTGCGCTGCAAAATTCTGGCGTCTGTTTTTTTGGCTCGCCAAGCAGAAATCCTTCGTTAACCATAGCTTCATTGAACAGGAGGGTCTGCCTCACCGCACGATTCGCTCCATAAGTTCGCGACATGATCGAGGGGAATGCCATGACACTCAATCCGCTGCGCTCCAGCCTGCTGGTCGCCACCTCTACCATCGTTCTTTCCTGCGCCGGCATTGCGAATGCCTCTGAAGGACCAGTGCTTGCCGACCCAAGCCTTATCAACGCCGCCCAGTCCGCTGATGATTTCGCGTTCGATTTTGCAGGCAGCGATTATCCCGGCATCATCACGCGCGACGACATCGACCCGGACGTCCCTGCTCCTGGCGGCAGTCTCGACACGTCGGGCATCAACGGCATCGGCCAGATGGTCGCGTGGAATGGCGATGGCACGGTGGGGCTGTGCACCGGAACCTTGATCAACCCGCGTACGGTTATCTTTGCAGCGCATTGCGTCAACACCCGCGACGATACCGCTTATGGCGGCAACACCGGCGGCACACCGATCGGCTTTGCCTTTGAGGATGATGCCCTGCCGAGCGTGCGGGCCTGGATCCGCTCCGGGTTCCAGACAGTGCAGGACAGCGCGTTCTATAACGCCGAAGCGATCTGGTACGATGAGCGCTCGCTCGACGGCGGGTTCCTGCAGGCCGACATCGCCATCGCCACGCTCGATACGCCGGCGTTCGATATCCCCACCTGGGCCATGCTGTTCACGCCGCTGGACGGACAGGAGCATGTGACGGTCACCGGTTATGGCGGGCGCGGCACCAATGCTTCGGGCAATCTGGGAATCGACTTCCGGCGGCGCACGGCGGAGAACTACGTTTCGCTGCTTGGCTCGCGACGCGACGTGAACGCGTTCCTGTTCGGTTCGTCCGACACGTACGAACAGAACCTATACTTCACTTCCTTCAGCGACCCTTCAGGCGAGTTCGACGATACTGCCGGCAAGTTCGATTTCGGCATCTTCGGCGACAATGACGTGGCTCTGCCGCGTGAGGGAACGACAGCGGGCGGCGATTCGGGCGGACCGCTCATCCTTGATGAAAAATACCAGCGCGACGTCATTCTCGGCGTGCTGTCGGGCGGTACCCGGTTTTTCGAGGAGCAGAGCTTCGACGGATACGGCACGCTCAGCTTCTATCAGCCGTTGCATGCCTATTGGCAGGTGATCGTCGAGAACAATCCTTATGTTTATGCAACGACGCAAGGCCGCATCGGCAAATGGACCGATCCCAGGCACTGGGTGCAGGCGATGGACCCCAACTATGTCGTCGGTCTCGATGGCAAGCTGCTCAGCCGGCTGCCCGATGCCCCCGGCGCCGAGAACAGCGGCGAGGGCGCGAAATGGGGTGACGTGTGCTTCCTCGACGATTGTCTCGACCTCGATCAGGCTCCTGTTGTTGGCGCGACGGGCAAGCAGTATTTCGTCAAGGGTGGACCGGGCAGCAAGAACTTCGTGCCCAACAATGTCACCGCCGATCCGACCAGAGGCATCCGCGCGCGCTATTATGACGTGACGCTCAACCAGGGCACCACGACCCTGTCGGGCGCCGACATCACCATCGACCGGCTGACGATCGATGGGTCGGCCAAGCTCGACATCGCCCGGCGCGCATCCCTCAGCACCAATGGCGATTTCACCCAGTTTTCCGGCTGGACCAATGTGGATGGCGTGCTCGACACAGGCGAGGCTTTTCTTCTCACCGGCCTCTTGACGGGCGGTGGCACCTTTCGCGCGCCATTCCTTACCAGCGTGAACAGCGTCATCGATCCGGGCGGCCGCACCAAGACCGGTACGCTCACCATCGATGGCGATGCGATCCTGGCGTCGGGAACCACGCTGGTCATCGATGTCGAAAAGCGGTCGAGCGATCTGCTGGCGGTAACCGGCACGCTGTCGCTTTCCGATCCTGATGACGCTTCTGCGCCGGGCGCAACGCTGTTCATGCGGACATCCGGCAGCTTTCCGCGATTTGGCCAGACCTTTACCGTGGCCACTGCCGATGGCGGGGTTGAAGGCACGTTCGGCAATGTGCTTGCTCAGCTTGGCGTGCTGCGTCCCGAACTGAACTATGGCGAAACCGAGATCACGGCCACTTTGCAGGCGCTGAGCTTTAACAGTGCGCTTGCCGGCACCAGCACGACCGCAACTGCTGCTGCCTTTGCCAATGCGCTCGACCGCCTGCGGGCCGGTTCCTATCAGTCGCTGTCCAACCTCTATGGCATGGTCGATCTCATGGAAGGCGCGACACTGGCATCCACGCTGGACGCGCTGGCCCCGCAGACCATGACTTTCGGTCAGCAATTGCAGGAACGGCAGAGCAGGGCGCTGTTCGGCACCGTGACGAACCGGCTCTCGATGATGGGTGGGGCCTCCAACGGTCGCATGACGGTGACCGGAGCGCCCGGTTTTGCCTTTGCGCAGCCAGGCACCGCTGCTTACGAACAGGCGAGGCGTGGTTTCGCCGGTCTGACGCCGGGCCAACAAGGCGCGCAGAAACTGCCTGAAAACTTCTCGGGCTTTGTGACCGGAGGCGTCATCACGGCCGGCAATTCGGCCAGCGCATCGGCCAGTGAAGTGGATGGCGCGCGCTCCAACTACTTTGGCATGGGCGTCGAACACAGCTTGAGCGAGAGGTTCAGCTTCGGCGTGGGGGTGGGTTATGCAAACGGCATGAACCGCGGCAACGGCGACCAGGCCAGCTCCAGGATGAGCCAGATGGCGCTTTACGGTGCATATGCGCTGGGCGGGGGGGCCTATCTGGGCCTCGCCGGCAATCTGGAGCGAATGGAGCTGGAAACTGGCCGTCGCGGCTTTGGCGGTGACGCGGGTCAGCCCAGCATGCTTGGCGTGCAGGACGCGACACGGATGACCGCTCTTGCCGAAGCGGGGGTCAATGTCGGCCTCACCAAGGGCCTGATGGTGACGCCGCGGGTGCAACTTGGCTACAGCCGCAACGCGTTGTCAGGCATGCAGGAGACAGGCGGTGACGCAGCGCTCGCCTTTGATAAATTGACGACAAACCGCGTCGATACCCGCCTTGGTGCGAAATTCTCCGGCACACAGGCAATCGGCAATGGCTGGAGCATCACGCCGCAGTTCGAGGCGGATTACATCCACGTGCTCGACGGCGCAGATGCAGGCATGACAGTGCGGTTCGCGGCCGCCGATTACATCCCTATTGCACTGCCGCTTGCAGGGGGTGACACGAGCTGGGGCGAATTGAAAGGCGGCCTGAGCATTGGAAACAACATCGTGACTTTCGGCGCAGGCGTGGAAACAGCGTTTGGCCGTGACGCCATGCGTTATGACCGTGCGATGGCGGATATTTCCATCCGGTTCTGATTGCTTTGGGAAGAGGATAGCCAGAACAAGGGGCTGACCGGAACAATCCGGCAGCCCCTTTCTTCATTCCGGCGCGTGCGTCAGCCGCAATACGCACGCCGGATGGTGCCTTCGCGGTCCACCTCCAGGTTTAGACGGTCCTCGCGAAAATCCATCGAGATGCTGTCGGTCGGTCCGATGACGCGAAGCAATCGTGCACCGCTGAGCTGAAGGACACGCGCCCGCAGATCGTCATCGACGGTCATGCCAAGCATGCCTGAAATTGCGGCGGCGTTGCAAGAGCTTGACCGGTTCAGAAAATCATCTGCCATTCGATCATGATCCTTGCCCATTACGGCTGCAGGAGAGACAGGCGCGGCAAGGTCACCGGTGCTGGTCGCACACCCCGACATTGTAAAAGCGATCAGCAGGAGGGAAACATGGCGCGACATGGATCGATCCTGCCATTTGCAAGGTATCAGCGTCAATGCGCAGCCGATCCGGCAGTGCACCGGACGCCACGCTTTGAGGATGGTGTCGGCAGCCGAGCGCGCGGCTCATTCTGCTTAAAAGCAGGGCAGGGCGGTGTTGCAATGTCCCGCGAGCGGGATACTGGCGGTGTTCCGGTATATCGAACCCGCCCAGCAAGTGCGGGTGAGCCGAACACGGGTAGAACGCGACCTGTTCTCGAAAGGACCATCTGTGCTGTTCCAGTGAGTGCATTGGACGCGGTGCACCCTGTTCGCGACTGGCGAGGAATTGCGCGCGGCCATCGGAAGCGCCTCTGCGTACACCCATGCTTAAACTGCATTCAGACGGTCGCGCGTTTCTCAAAGGACTGATCCAGGTTCGGCGGTCCGCTTCAGCCAACGCGTCATATCTGCGACAGCGAGACCTTCAGTCCATTATCATCGTACGGCTTGTTCAAATGACGAACGCGCTTTGCCTGCGGCAGATCGTTCAGCGCGCTCAGCCCATCGTGACCTGAAGCGACGATCACGGCGATCGGTTTCTCGCTTTCGACAATCTCGCGCACGAGGTCGACGCCTGATCCGTCCGGAAGGCCGAGGTCGGTGATCACGACATCGAACTCGTTGGCACAAAGACAGTCCCGGGCTGCACTTACACTCCCGGCCTCCACCACTTCGTGCTCCAGATCGTCCAGCATTTCACACAAGATCATGCGGATCAGGACTTCATCTTCCACAACCAGCACGCGCAGTTTGCGAAAGGCTCCTGCTCCGGACGTGCCATCTTGTCCGGACTCGTCGGAAGCGGTGATAAGGGTCGCCGCCGCCGCATCCTTGCCCCGGTTGATGAGGACGTGGATTTTCTGCGCGAGGTGCTCACGCTTGAAGGGTTTGGCGATGAGCTCGACACCTTCGTCGAGCCTGCCCGCGTGCACAATCGCGTTTTGCGTGTAGCCCGAAGTGAACAGCACCTGCAAAGCGGGTAACTTCTGTTTGGCGCGGCGTGCCAGTTCGGGGCTGCGCAGTTCCCCCGGCATGACCACGTCGGTAAACAGCAGGTCGATTTTTATCCCGCTGTTGACAATCGCTATGGCGCTGTCGGCATTGTTGGCTTCCAGCACAGCATAACCAAGGTCCGACAACATCTCGATCGTGGTTGCGCGCACCGCGTCATCATCCTCGACGACCAGGATCGTCTGATTGCCTGTCGCATGCGGCGCCGACACAGGTTCAGGTATCGAGATGTCCTCTTCACGCCTGGTGCGCGGGAGATAGATGCGGACGGTCGTGCCCTCGCCCTGCTCGCTATAGATCTTCACATGTCCGTGGGACTGTTTGACAAAGCCATAAACCATGCTCAGCCCAAGTCCCGTGCCTTCGCCGGGCCTTTTGGTGGTGAAGAACGGATCGAACACCCTGTTCAGGATCTCATTGGGGATGCCGCTGCCGGTATCGGTCACGGCAAGCATTACATATTGCCCGGCGCTGACCTCTGCATGTTCGGCTGCATACGCTTCATCCAGTGACGCGTTGCCGACTTCTATCGTCAATTTGCCGCGCCCCTCCATCGCGTCCCGGGCATTGATGGCAAGATTGAGAATAACGTTTTCGACCTGTGCTGCGTCGATCAGGCAATTCCACAGGCCGCCGGAAATCACCGTTTCGATCTCGATCGCTTCACCGAGGGTCCGGCGCAGCATGTCATCCATGCGCCGAACCAGCCCGCCCATGTTGACCGGCTTGGGATCGAGTGCTTGCTGCCGTCCGAAGGCGAGCAACTGCGCTGCAAGTTCAGCGCCCCTGCGTACTCCTGCAAGCGCGTTGGTCACACGACGCTGCTTGCGATCATCATCGGCAAGATCCTTCTGCAACAGCTGAAGATTGCCGCCAATGACCTGGAGCAGATTGTTGAAATCGTGAGCGATACCTCCTGTGAGCTGGCCCACCGCCTCCATTTTCTGCGCCTGGATCAGCTGGGTCTCGATCTTCTCGCGTTCCTGCAGGGCTTGATCGACACGATCCTTCAACGTCTGATTGAACGCGTCCATTGCTGCTCGCGCTTCAAGCTCTGCGGCAATATTGCGCGCTTCGATGATTGTTCCGACCGTTGTTCCATGCTCATCCTTCATGGGTGAAGCTGTAAACGCGACCGGGTAGAAGCTTCCGTCCTTGTGAACGAAGACTTCCTCACCCCTTGTCTGGTTGTTTTCGGGAAACGCGCGATCAATCGCGCATTCCTCGATCGGAAAATGACGGCCGTCAGGATAGGTGTGGTGAACAACCTCGTGCAATGTCCTGCCTTGTGTCTCCTCGAACGTGAAGCCGGTCAATTGTTCGGCGGCAGGGTTCATGAACGCACAGTGCTGGCATTCGTCCATCATGAATACAGCCATCTCGGTGTTGCTCAGGATTGCATCGAGGCGTCGGGACGCATCCTGGAGCGCGGCTTGTGTCCGCCTCAGTTCGGTCAGATCCAGCACTGCTGCATAGAACACCGCTTCGCCGTCGAATTGCATGAGCTGCAAACGAACCGCCACATCATAGCTTGTCCGGTCCTTGCGCTCGTGCCTGGTTTCGAAATCAAGCTGCGACTTCGTGCCGGCCAGGAGAGGCTCGACCAGAGTCATGAACTGTTCCTGATCGATTAGCGGCTTGATGCTCCACGGGGTGCGGGCGCGCATCTCTTCCAGGGTATAACCCAAGTTCTCCCGGGCTCCCTTATTCACCAGCAGGAATTGAAAATTGTCAGGCGCGAACAGGTACACCTCGCTCGCCGCCTCTTCAACGATGCGGCCAAGCTTTTGTGTGTCAATTACCGCGCCTGTGTCCACCGCTGATCCTCTTCTGATGCCGACAGGCCAGCCCTTGCGCGTGCCTGCCATTCCAAGTGCCTCGGATCATGTCGTAAATCAACTTCGTGAAGAAAAGACAGCACCAACAGTTGGCCAGGTGAAACTGGCATCTGTAAAGCAACTGTAAAATTGCGCACCGCGCAGGCAGCGATCTGCACCACGACGAACTGCCTGCATCGTCATACTCAGCGGCGGTTTCTGGTTACAAGGGCTCAAAATGTGCCCTGCCGCCCGCTGGCAAAGGCGTTTGACGAAGCCGTCACTGTCATCGCTTGATCTGGTTCAGCGGCAGGATTTCGAGCTCTCGTCAGGCCTTTCAATGAAGATGAGAGGAGCACTTCGACGTCAGTGATGGAGCGCTGTATGCGGACGCAGCATCATCGAGAAGTCCAGGCAGCCTGGCTGGACTGGCTTGAGAACCCGGCACTCCGGCGGCGCTGCTACGCGGGATCTGACCGGGGCGAACAGCGCCACTTCCTCATCCGGGTGATCTACACCTTACATCAGGGCCGCGTCGTCGACTGCGCGCACGACGCGTTGCAATTCCGCCGGCCGGGTATGAATCTCGTGATTGCCGCGTTGGTTGACTGACATACGGTTCGTTTCATCGACGTGGTGCGCCATTTTCAGGAGTGGGGCGAAGAAGTATCGCTTGATCTGCTCGCGCATGCCGCGCCAGTAGGCTCGTAACACAATGCGTTCTCGAGCGAGTTCCTGGCCGAGGGGCGCAGCCAAATGCGCTGGTTGAAAACCGCTCAACCGTTGCCACGCAGCGGCGCATGACAATGCGCAAAGCGAGGCCACCCTTTACCCCCCGATAGCCTTTGTAGATAAAGACCCGATGATCTTGAACAAGACACCAACAACGTCCTATCCACTGCAACCTCGGCAGGATGACAAACGGCTGAAGCGGCCGGTGCGCTTCATTGCCCGTAGAGCTACTGCGCACATGCGCGTCCTGCCGGACTTTTTGCTGGTGGGCGGGATGAAGTGCGGCACTTCGAGCATGTTCAGGAGCCTGAGCAGACATTCAATGATCGAGCCGCCATTCCGCAAGGAAGTGCATTATTTCAGCACAGGGTGGCAACAGGGCAAAAGCCACTCCTGGTATCGGGCGCATTTCCCACGCAAATCAAGCGTGCACGACGGGTCAATCACGGGCGAGGCTTGCCCGGCCTATTTGTTTCATCCCACAGCGATGGCGCGTTGCGCGATGGTTGTGCCGGACGCGCGCATTATCGTGATCCTGCGCGATCCGGTCGAAAGAGCGATTTCGCATTATTTCCATGAGGTAAGGATGGGCCGTGAGCGGCTCACCATCGACAAGGCCATGGCAGTCGAGGAGGAGCGTATGGCTTCGATAAGCCCGGGCAGCGAATGCCACGATCGAGCCGCTGCGGAAATGTACCTGCATGCATCGTACAAGGCGCAAGGCATCTATGTCGATCAACTGGAGCGCCTCTACGCATCATATCCGGCATCGCGGGTGCTGGTGATGAAAAGCGAGGAAATCTTCGTTTCCCCTCAGCAGGAGGTCGAGCGGGCCCTTGCGTTCCTCGGGCTGGAACATGAGCGCGATCCTGCCGGGTTTCCAGCGGCCAATACCGGGACCAACCGCGAGCCTGTGAGCAATGATCTGATCGAAAGGCTGCGTGGATATTTTGCCCCGCACAATGCACGGCTCTCCGCCATGCTGGGTTCCCGATTTACCTGGTAAATTTCACGGCGCGGAAGGCACGTAGCATAAGCGACGCGCGCTTGACGCGGACTGGCTGAAGCAGCAAGCTCGTGCGGGGATTGTACGGCAGCCGATACGCAGGCTGCTCCATGCAGCAGGGGTGCGATATGGCAGACATCGATCTTGTGGCGACACTCGCCACGGCGGCGGCAATCGGGCTCGTCAACCTGTGGGTCGCGCTGCGTGTCACGCGTATTCGCATCAAGGACAAGGTGCTTCTGGGCGATGGTGGGCAGGATCTGCTGACTGGCCGGATGCGCGCCCATGCCAACCTTGTGGAATATGCGCCATTCGTGCTTATCCTGATGGGTCTTCTGGAGCTGTCGGGAGGGTCATCTGTGGCGCTGGCCGTAGCCGGCGCGTTGTTCGTCGTCTCCCGCATCGCTCATGCTGTCGGTATGGACTTGCCTTCGTCCAATGCTGCGAGGGCCGGCGGCGCAGTGCTCACCTGGCTGATCTTTGCTTTTCTGATCGGCTGGGCGGCGCTGGTGGCGATTGGCGTCTCCGCTTGATCGCGACGAACAAGGCAGCGGTCGGCAACCTGCTGCCCGGGCGGTTCAATTCTCCAGCACCTTGAGCCCTGCGCGGGCAATCATCACATCTTCACTGCCATGTGCACCGCCAACGCCGATGCCGCCTGCCACGACTGCGCCCAGATGGATTGGAATCCCGCCGTCGAGCGCGATGATGTTTTCGTCAAGTGAACGAAAGTCAGCAGGAATTGTGCCGTCACGGATGCCTTCGCCAATTGTTGCAGTTTCCTTTTTTTGCGAAACTGCAGTGTAGGCCTTCTTGTAGCTGGAGCGCAGCGTGTGAACGCCGGCCCGATGGTCCCTCAAGACTGCCATGGTCTGGCCAGACCGATCAACCACTGTGATCGTTACCGCCAGATCGTGCCGCCGGGCTTCTGCAAAAGCGGCGTTCGCAATGTCCTGTGCCATGGCACCGGTGAGCAGGGGCACGAGTTCCACTTGAATCTCCCGTCACGCGGATGAATTGTCCACAACCGTTCCGCTGCGTCGCGTTCTCATGAAAGAAGGAAGCTTCTTTATCAACAATTATCATGCTCGAAGCGTAACGGCCGGTGGCCGCAGGCTGCCTCTTCCACTGTCGATGAGAAGTTAACATAACTATTATTATCGTTCTATAACGTCAATCGTTTGGTAAATACCTCGGTCGTGCATCATTAGCCTGAGGTCGCTCTTCAAGCATTGTCCATGCTGGTCATGCAGATGTTTTGTCACATCAATGCAGTGGGAGCTCACCTTGCCGGTTCGTGTCCTTGCCTGCATTTGCCGGCCTTGTGCGTAGCAGGCAACGGGCCCTGCCGATGATGGTGTAAACCGCATGGCGCTGTGCACCCCGGTTTTCATGGTCTACCCGATACCCTTGGTAATGACGCCGCATCAGATCGGCGCGGACAAGTTCGGAGACGGCCCGGCTCAGATTGGTCTTGCCCGATGCGCGGACCCGCTGGTGCATCTGTGCCAGCACCGCCCGTCCCGCTGCCTGCTCGTCATCCGGCAATTTGCCATCCTGTTCCATCGAACGGCGAACAGCGCGTTCCATCGCCAGACGCCGTGGGTCACGTGCGCCCATCGGGCCCAATGCATCGCTGAGCCAATCTCGCAATGTCAGCAATCCTTGCTCTGAAGGAACAAACGGACCTGCGCTGCCATCGGGCCGCGCGACGTCTGCAACAAGGTTCAGCACCATGAACGCGTATCGGGGACGCGTGCTTTTGTTCGCGAGCACTTCCAGAAGATGGGACATTTCAGCGCCGTGCATGGCAACTGTAGCGGGATGGGCCAGGGCAGCGGAGTGAAACATGATGCCAACGAACAAAGCACAAAGGGAGAATCGTGTGAATCCCCTAACTTGCACAAATCCAACTTTGTCCCGCGTGACACTTTGCCAGCAGGTAAAGTGTCACTGACGCCAAATTGCAAAAGCTGCCTCCCGGCACTTCCCACACGCCTTGCACGAACTTGATTTCAGTTGGTGGTTTGCAGGGGAGAAAACCGCGAGCGCACTTCCTGCTTCATGTCGCCAATTAGCGCTGCCGCCTGCCGGCCGGTGGTCAGCCGAATGGCTGATCCATGTCAGTTGGCGGTACTGTAAAGAAGCGTGCGCCTTCTGCGGTCATGAAGAAGCAATCTTCAAGCCTGATGCCGAAGCTACCGGGGATATAGATCCCCGGTTCATTGGAAAAACACATTCCCGCCGCCAGCGGCGTCATCTCGCCGTGCACGAGATTTACCGGCTCATGAATGTCTAGCCCGATGCCGTGACCGGTGCGATGCGGCAAGCCTGGCGTTCGATAGCCCGGTCCCCACCCCAGCCGCTCGTAATACAGGCGGACCGCGTCATCGACCTTGCCAGCAGCAACGCCTGTTCTTGCTGCCGCCATTGCCACTTCCTGACCTTCGCGAACCTGCTGCCAGACCTGTCTCTGGCGCTTGTCTGGTTCGCCAAAGACCATCGTGCGCGAAATGTCGGAGTAATAGCCGTCGACCTGACACGCACAATCCATGAGGATTACAGAGCCAGCGCCGACCTTTTCTTCCTTCTTTGATCCGTGCGGCAAGGCGCTGCCTTCCCCGATCTGGATGCCGCCTGATGGGTTCTGTCCACCAAGCACCAGCGTTTCTTTGCTCATCATCGTAAAGATGTCGGCCGCAATCATGCCTTTGGCGATATTTGGCGCGATTGCCCGATAAGCGGCCTGCGTGATGTTTGCCGCGTGCTGCATCAACGCCAGCTCCGCTGGCGATTTGATCATGCGCAGTGCATCGACAATGGACGCGCCGTTTCGCACGAGCAGGTCCGGCTGCAACGCGCGCAAAGCATCTATGGCAAAGAAGCGAACCGTCGGCTCTACGGCCATCGGAAGGTGGCCGATGTGGTTCCTGGCGAGCCAGGTGCGGATCAACTGGGCGGGATTTTCATCTTCCTGCCACACATTGACCTGCGCCGGCACCGCCAGCATTTCTTCGATGGAGGGCTGTTCAAAAGCGGGGGTCACGACCATCAGCTCCCCGTCAGCCGACAGCAGTGCTGCGGTAAGCCGTTCGCTGCGCCACCAGTCGATCCCCGTCAGGTAGAACAGCGTCGAGCCTGCCTCTATCAGCATGGAACCGCAGCCGCTCGCCTTGAGCAGCAGTGCAGCTTTGCGGCAGCGTTCGGCCCGCTCCCTTGCGCTGATCGGAGGTGGCCTGGGCGGCACACGCGCCTGGCCTGCGACCGCACCTTCATTCATCATGGCGCGAGCAGCAGGCGCGGCAAGGAACGCGCCCGCAGTCGCGACCGCACCAAGGCCAAGCAGCTTTCTGCGCGCGACGGGTGCAGGCATGACGGCTCCTAGAGGTTTACTGTATCGAGTTCGCGCAGCAGCACGTCCCAGAAGTTCAGTTCCTTGTAAAAGGCTTCGATGGGTACACGCTCATCAATGCCGTGGGCGCGGTTGTCGTCCGGCCGCTTCAACGCAAGACTGCCTGCGCCATAGGTCGGAATACCTGCGCGCCGGAACTCGCGACCGTCGGTTCCTCCCGACGACATGCTCGGCATGACTTCAGCGCCCGGATAATTGGCATGGACGGCCTTGGTAATGGCAGCAAACAAGGGTTCGTTGATGGGAGAAGCAGGGCTTTCAACAGGCTCTTCATCAAGCGTAATGGCAATGGCCGGGTCCGCAATGGTTTCGCTGATCTTGCGCGACACTTCCTGTGTACTGGTCCCGGGGAAGATGCGGCAGTTAATTGTTGCTACAGCGTTCTGCGGCAGGGCATTGGGCGCATTGCCAGCGCTTAGCATGGTGGGGATGCAGGTGGTCCACAAGATGTTGGTGTATTCAGGATAGCGGTCGAGTACCTGACGCGCGGCAGCATTGCCTGGATCGTCCAGCACGGTTTCCAGGGCCCGGCCAAGCTCACCGCCCTGATCGCGGGCAAGCTGCGCGACCATGGGACGCGTGATCTCGTTGAACTCCACTGCAAATTGCAGATCCGATAGCCGGTCCAGCGCTTTGGCAAGCTCGTAGATCGCATTGTCGGGGCGCGGTGCTGAACTGTGCCCGCCGCTATTGGTCGCGGACAACATGAAGGTCGCAAACGTCTTTTCTGCCGACTGGATGGAGAAATTGTATTTGCCGTCTGCAACTGACCCTGACCCGGCATCGGTATTGAGTGCAACTGCGGCCTGCGATACCCACGGATGAGTCGTGAGCGCGCGGGTTGTCTCCATCCCGGTTTCCTCATCGCCTGAAAAGGCGATCAGGTACGTTCGTTCCGGCTTGTAGCCTTCGCGTTTCAGCCGCATGAAAGTGGCGAGAACAGCCGATATTCCCGCCTTGTTGTCCACCGAACCTCGCCCGTAGATATAGCCGTCGCGTTCCACCGGCACATAAGGGTCGGTTTGCCAGTTTGCCGGCAGCGCATCCACCACATCCATGTGGCCCAGAATTGCTATCGGCTTCTTTTCAGGATCGGTTCCTGCCAACCGCACCACCAGACCGACCGTTTTGTCGCCATCCTTCTCGACCGGCACCAGCGCGATGTCATCCTCTGCAAACCCGGCCTGCCGCAGCCGCGCGACGATGCCGTTCACCATGACCGGCACCTGCCCTGCTCCGGCCGCAGTGCGATGGGAGATCAGCTCCTCCAGCAGGACGCGGGCTTCGCGCTTGTCCTCCGCGCTCGTCTGCGCAGCAACAGGAAGCGCGGTGAACGCTCCTGCCAGCAGAGCCGCGCCCCAAGCCAGGTGTCGCAGGTTGGAAGGCATAGGCGATTACTCCTGGTAAGATACCGATTGCTTTATTGTGTCAGAAATCAACCGAAGCGCCGACGAACAGATACCGGCCCGACGCATCGTAGAACTGTGGATAGGTGTTGCCATTGCCACCATCCTCGATCGCGGCGGTGGTCGTCAACGGCGGATCGCGATCGAACACATTGTTGACACCCAAGCGAAGGGTAAAGGCTTCCCGAACGGTATAAGCGGCGGAAAGGTCGATGTAATTGCGCGAACCCAGCGTCTTGTTCACTTCGGCAAAGCTGCCGCTGAGCGCCGGCTGCGAGCTTGTCTGCGCAACATCGACGCTGGACACGTGGCGCCACGTCAGCGCGAGGTTGAAGTCCCATGGCGTGGTCCAGCTTGCCAGCAGCTTGTGCCGCCATTGTGGATGCGGCCGCCCGCACAGTCCGGCGTAAAGGCCCTTGCACTCGTACACATCGCTGTCGGGCGAGTCAGGCAACGGCACTGTCTTGTAGCTATCCAGATAGGTCCCGACGAAGTTGAAATTGACAGAACCATTGTCGCCAAGGCCAAGCCGGTCGAGATAGGTTCCGTAATTAACGGTCAGGTCAAGTCCGCTTGTTTCAAGCGATCCTGTGTTGACGTTGAACCGTCGGAAGAACCCTTGCTCTCCCTGCCACAATGATCCGGTCGCGTCGCGCTGGATCAGGCCGCAGAAAAACTGATCTCCCGAAGCGAGGCAATTTGGCAGCGCGAGATTGGGGTTCACGCTACCGACCAGATCCTCGACCTTGATGTTGAAATAATCGAGTGAGACGGTCAGGCCATTGGCAAAGGAAGGTTGAAGCACAGCGCCCAGCGACCAGGTATTGGCCGTTTCGGGCGATAGGTCGGGGTTGCCGCCAATCAGCGAGTTGAACTGCCCGGCGGGATTGTCGACGATGTTTCCGTATTGCGCGGCAGTGACGCCGGTATTGGCACAGGCAGCCTGGCTCGCGAATGGGTTCGCACCGGCGCAAGGATCGAACGAGCCATTGGCGTTCTGCGTCAGTTCTACCTCGAACTGGTTCTGGCCTGACAGCAGTTCAATCACGTTAGGCGCGCGTACCGCCCGTTGATAACTGCCGCGCAGGCGCAGGTCCTGCACTGGCGAGTAGTTTAGGCCGAGTTTGTAAGTGTTGGTCTTGAACCCTGAATCGTAATCCGAATATCTGTACGCTCCCTCGAAAGACAGCATTTCGAAGCCCGGACGATTGGCGAGGATCGGCACAATCACTTCGCCGAAGATTTCCTTGGCAGTTACAGACCCGTTTACTGGCAGTTCAGGTGTTGCCGCTTTTTGATATATTTCGTCCGGATTGTAATCAACCGCGTTCTTGCGATATTCGACGCCAAAAGCGATGCCGACACCTTCATCAGCCCATGGCAGGGCTATGCCGTAATCACTAAGATTGCCGTCGATCACCGCGACGATATTGGTGAGGCTTGTCGTGCCCTGGATGCTTTTTACCTCGCTTACGTAATCTGTCGCCTCCTGGCTTGCGTTGGGTCCGAAATAATCGAGCGGAGAACATGCCGCGTCGTCATTGTCGGTGCTCGCATCAGCATTGATCGCGCACACGATGTTCCCGGCGGCATCGCGCACCGCGTTGAACGCATTGGCAATCCGCTGACGATTGGCATCGCCCCTGAACGTGCTGTTGAGCGTGACGTTGGAATAGGTGGCGTACACATCGTAGCGGAACGGGCCGGCAAGATCACCACGCAGACCGCCAACAAGCCTGTAGGTCTGGTGGCGGATATCGTCCTGACGCGCGCCGCCCTCGACGTTGCGGCGCGCCACACGCACTCCGTTGGCGACCGCTTCAGGGCCAGCGTAATTGCCCTGGTCGTCATAGATGCTACCCGTGGCCAATCCGTTGCTGGTGCATAGAAAATCGGCTTGCTGTGCGCTCAGGAACGGATTGTCGCAATTGACCCCGCTGATACCACCAGCGCCGATGTTGATGCCCGCTGCCACGGTGCCGGGAGCGATCTGCGCCACCGATCGGTCATCCATGAAGTTCAGCTCGACATACGGCACGAAATTGTCGTTGATGACGTAATGGGCAAAAGCGCCCAGGGCGTAGCGTTCATCAGGTCGCTGATAATAGTTGAAGGGCGCAAAATTGAACGTCTGCGTGCCAGGCACGAACTGGCCATCGTCGGTCGCCCGAAACGACAGGGGGAGACCGGGGATCTGCCCGGCATTGGTAAAATTGGCCGGCTTGTTGGTGCCTGATCCGCTGCAGGAATATTCGCTGCCGTTGAGGCCGGTCGAACCAAGTGCACAGGCACTGTAATCATAATCGCCCTGCAAGGTAGGGTTGACCTTGCGGTAAGTCGCATAGGCCGTCACATTGCCGCGATTATCCTCAAAATTGGTGCCCATCACCGCGGAATATTCCTGGGTGAAGCCATTCCACACCGTCTTATCGGGCTTGGGATAAGCGCCCGGCACCAGCGCGTCATTGCGATCGAGCAGGTCACGCAGTTCATCACGACCGTTGCCGTGCTGCGTCACCGACAGGTTTGCAGTCAGCCGCAGCCCTTCGAAATCATCAAGCAGCTTGAAATTGACCACGCCGGCAATTGCATCGGAGCCGTAAACCGCAGAAGCGCCGCCCGTCAGCACCTCGACAGTTTCGATAAGCGGGGTCGGGATCTGATTAACGTCCGAAGGGATATCCTTGGGCGAACCGTAAGGAAGGCGCCGGCCATTGACCAGCACGAGCGTGCGCGATGGGGTCAACCCGCGCAGATCGACCTGCGCTGTGCCGGTTGCCTCGTTGGAATTGGCCGCTCCTTGCGCTGCAAACACCTGCGGCAGTTGGTTCAGCAGATCCTCCGTTCGAGTGGTGCCGCGTTGCTGGAACTCTTCCGACTGGACCTGCGTTACCGGACTGACACTTTCCAGATTGGCGGACCGGATCCGCGAACCGGTCACCACGATTTCGGCTGACTCGGCCCCGGCAACGGCTTGCGGCACCGGAATGTCGCCCGGAAGCTCCGCGTCGGTGTCCGGTGCGCTGTCGGCAATCTGCGCCTGTACTGGCGCAGCAATGCCCACCAGAAAACTTGTGGACAAGAGCAGTCCAAGGTGAAGCTTCGTAGTCATCCCTGTTTCCTTATGTCAGGCTTCTGCCTGGCTGATCGTCATTCATGCAATGGGCCGCCGCGCGTCAGTAGCGCCAGCTGGTCAGGTCCGCGCCTGCCGGGGCGGAAGCCTCGATCCGCTTCATGATCCGCGGGACATACATCGTGTTGTAACGCAGGCGTGTTATGCTGTTGGGAAGATCGGGGTCACCGTTCCAGCAATGTTCGGCGCGGTCGCCGTAAGCGACTTCGCCCATGAACGGCGGATCGGCCTTCTTCAGGAAATCCTCGGTCAGATATACGGCATTGTTGAGATAGAAATTGTCCATATCGCCGACGTAGAGATGGATCTTGCCCTGAAGCTTCGGGCCCAATGTTGCCCAGTCCCGCTCCATGATATGGCGCAGGTCGTAATTTTCGCGCCAATGTGCAGCGACCTCCTTGTCGATCACGCCCGTGCGCTTGTCCCAGATGCGCTGTGGGTAACCATCCTCGCCCATCGGCGAATAGACAGCTTCCCAGATGTCCCACTGCGCGCCCGACCGTGATTTGTCGCCCAGCACCAGTTCGAACCTGTTTTCCTGCTCGGCAGTGTAGTCGACATGTCCCAGGTAATTGCGCTTGCCGGGTTTTGGCGTTCGGCCAAACGGACCATAGGTCCAGTAGGCGTTCGGCTCCTCGTAGATGTTCGTGACCATCATCTGGCGAAAATCGATGGGGTCGGGACAGGCGGCAAAGGCGCCGTTGTACTCATCAGGGTAGAAGATCTGCGCGGCCAGGGCCTCCCACCCACCGGTGGAGCCGCCATAAAGGAACCGTGCCCAACCCTCGCCTATGCCACGGAACTCCTTTTCCAGGGCCGGCACAAACTCATGCGTGATTGCGTCGCCATAAGGACCAAGATTGGCCGAGTTCACTGCATAGCTGTCATCGTAATACGGGTTGGAATGGTCGATCTCGACAACAAGGAAGCGCGGAAAATCATCAGCGATCCACTGCTGGTACTGATCGTAGGCTTCCTGCTGTTCGACACGGTTGTAGCATGGGTCGTCGAAACGCTCGCTATATTCGCACACCAGGTCCGGATCAGGTGGCGTGGTCCGAAATCCGCCGAAATCGGCAGGAAAATGTCCGTGGAAGATCATCAGCGGGTAGCGCGCTTCGGGATGATCGTCGAAACCCCGGGGCACCAGTACGTGGCCGCGGATGAACACATCGGTTCCCCAGAATTCCGACAGGCTTTCGCTCCGGATCTTGAAGTGGCGGACAAATTCAGTGTCCTGCGGCTCGGCTATGGCGGGGTTGACCTGATCAAGCGTGATCGCGATATCGCCTGTTCTCGCCGGGTCGAAGCTGATCTGCCGGGGAGTGGAGAACAGATTGCCAGGTTCGTTGCGCCAGTTCTGACCTGCCCCGCGCGCTGCCGGCAATTGCACTGTCTTGCCGTTGGCAAGGTTGAAGGTGTCGTATTTGTGAAGGACAGCCTGCACATGGTAATTTCCGGCCGGCACCATGCTCATGTCCTCGGCAGGAAAGCCAAGCACCTCGCGTCCGATGCGCACGTTTTGGCCGGCTGACAAACCTTGCGCATCGACGCCGAAGATTTGCGGCGCGTCAATGTTCTGATCGACCTGGTAACGCGGTTCGGTCTTGCCATCGGGTGTCAGGATGAGGAGCACGCGGCCATCGATCGGCTGCGCGCCGGCAGGCAGCGAAACCGTGAACTCCTCGGCCACCGCCGGCCCCACCAGCAGCAGGGCGCAGCCTGCCACTCCCGAGCACAATTGCTTCATCATGCCAAAAGCCATCACTCTTCCCCCTGTTCGGCTTGCCGTTACTGTGCCGGAATCAATTGAAACTGCGTTTGCCGTCCGTCGATGTATCTGACCGAGGTGCCGTCGAAGAACGCATCTTCCTCTGTCTTGAAGGCCACATCCTGCCCGCCCCATTCAGGCACCGCATGCGTCGCCGAAAGCTCGATCGACCAGGCGGTGTTTGGCCGCAGCCGGTACTCGCCCTTGTCGCTCGGTCCCTGATCGTCCCAGAAGCCGATCGCTGCACCTGCGGCATGCCCATGGTAGCCGATGGGGTGGGTGTAGATGGACGGTCGCAGGCCTTGCGCCAGGGATTTGGCGCGTGCAGCGGCAAGGATCTCATTGCCGCTCATGCCGGTACGATAGGACGAGGTGAGCGCGTCCTGCACCCGGTTGGCAGCGGCAAGCCCGTCACGCAGCCCCTGCGGCGCCTCCGTCTCCCCCGGCTTCAGCACATAGGCAAGGTGCTGCGTATCGGTGTTGAGACCAAGATACACGATGCCGAAATCGGTCCACAGCAGATCACCGGGCTGGATGATCTGCGGGCCGGAAATTTCGCCTTCCACGCCTTGCCGGATGATGTGCACCGACGGGTGAAACCAGGTCGCAAGCTTCAGGCCCGCAATCCGTTCACGATACCACCATTCGACATCTTCCGCTGTCGTCACGCCCGGCGTGATCGCCGTACGCGACAGTCCTTCGGCAATGATGGCATGGGCAAGCCGCACCACATCGGGATAAACCATCATTTCGGCAGGAATACGCGTTTCAAGCCAGCCGACGGCAAGGTTCTCCGCATTGACAATGCGCTGGCGATATCCTTGCGGCAGCGCTTCCATCATGCCTTCATACTGGCTGAGCGTCAGGCCATCGCCGAACGCTGTCAGCGCGGAGGTGTTGATGGCGATCTTCTCGGGATTGCGCGCGGTCACAAGTTCGGCAAGGGCGCGCCATTGATCCTTCTGCTGCTCCGGATCCCAGGCAGGATCGAACAATCCGCCGAGGCCGTAGCGGCTTACGGTCAGCCGTTCGAGCGGCTGGCCTTCGCCGGGATCATGGAAGATCAGGATGGTGCGCCGCCGCGCCCGCATGCTGGTTGCATTCAGCATGGTGGATACGACCGGATCTTCCAGATATTCGCGCGCAACCATCACCCACATGTCGATGCCGTTCTCGCGCATCAGTGCCGGCACGACCGTGTCCAGCCGCTCGGCGAGCCACGCGTCACGGACGGCGGCACGCTCCCTGAGCGGCAGGATGGCGGGAAGCTGCGGCACCGGCTCCTCGACTTCGCGCAATGCAGATGAAATGTTGGTGTTGGTCTGTGCGTCAGCTGCGGTCGGGACCTGAGCCATGGCAGTTCCTGCCCATAGCATGGTCAGCGCGGCTCCGGTTCCCAGCAGGCCAGCTCTGATCCTGGGCACCGTAAGTGCGTGTGCAATGGCGTTCATTGTTTGCCGGCCCCCCAAAAGCCAATCGTCTGTCGATAACGGCCACTGCGACCGATGCGTTGCCCCCTAGCAGCAGGGCAATAAAGATGCAAGGAAATCCATCTGGGCAGTATCTTGTTGCCGACTAACCTTTTTCACAGGTGTGTTATTGCGACAAGCAGTAATTGCCGGCCGAGCCTGAGGATTTGGCTTCATCGAAGAGCATCATGAACACGCGTTTGTCCCGTCATGCTGGCGCAATGCCGGCACATTAGCGGCACAATGTCTCTGGGCACCCCATCGACGGTTCGGTAGCGAGCCATTTTGGCATTGACGTTTGAGAACAGATGCGTTCGATGCCAGCATGACACAAATCGCAACATTGACGCTGAACCCGACCATCGATGTCGCCTATGAAGTCGACCGCGTGTTCCACACGCGCAAAATCCGCACAAACTCGGAGTTCTATGCACCCGGCGGAGGCGGCATAAATGTTGCACGGGTCTTTGCTCGCCTCGGCGGACAGGCGACCTGCCATTACCTTGCGGGAGGAGTGACAGGCGCGGCACTCGACAATCTGCTCGACCGACAGGGGCTCAGCCGCAATCGCGTCGCGATCAGCGGCCCCACCCGGATCAGTTTTGCGGCACTCGAACGCGAAAGCGGCAAGGAGTTCCGGTTCGTCCCGCCTGGCCCGGCGATCCTGCCTGAAGAGTGGCGGGAATGTCTTGCCCGGTTGCGGGATGTGGAATGTGAATTCCTGGTGGCGAGCGGGTCGCTTCCGCCTGGCATCCCCGGCGATTTCTACGCGCGTGTCGCGTCAATCATGGCGAGCCGCCGCATACCGTTTGTTCTCGACAGTTCCGGTGCCGGTCTCAGCGGCGGACTGGCCGCAGGTGCAATTCATCTTGTCACCCCCAGCATCGGTGAACTTGCACAGCTTGCCGGTCGCCCTCTTGACAGCAGGGAATCCCTCCGGGCAGCGGCGATGGACCTTGTCCGCAGCAACAAGGCGCGCAATGTCGCCGTCACATTGGGACACGAAGGCGCCTTGCTTGCTGACGCCAGCGGCACCCGCTTTGTGCCCGCTGTCAAGGTTGTCACGAGAAGTGCGGTGGGCGCAGGCGACAGCTTTCTCGCAGCGATGGTGTACGGCATGGGCGAAGGCTGGACGATCGACGATGCGTTCCGGTTCGGACTTGCCGCCGGCGCCGCAGCGGTCATGAACCCGGGGCATGATCTGGCCGACAAGGATGATGTCTGGCGGCTGTATCGGCAGGTGCCGGATATCGACTAGGTTACAGCCGCGGCAGGCCGTCACAGAAAAGCTCATGAAAAAGCCGGAGCGGGTATCCCGGCTCCGGCCTTGTCTTTCACGATAATGCGTGAACAGAACTGCTGACGTAAGCCTCAGGCTCACCCAGCGTTCTTCGCATGCAGATTGGCACTACGCTCTGCAAGATCGGTCATGTTTTCATCGGCATCGTAAATTGACGAGGTGATCTTGTCGAGCTTCTTGACGTGATCGTCCTTCCCCAGCGCTTCGGCAAAGGCCTTCGCCGTTCCGAAGCCACAAATGCCGTAGTGGCACATCCGCTGATATTGCGCGATCATGATCACGTCACGAACGTCATCATCCTTGATACCGGCATCGAGCACATGTTTTTGCGCTTCCTTCACCAGGCCTTCCATGCCCTTGCAATGTTCCTTGCTGCTCTTGCCGCAATCATCAAGCAGTTCCTTGATGACTTCGGTGTGGCGAGCGATGCCTTCCGCCGATTTTTCAAGCCGCTGCTTCAGCTTGGCGTCACCGGCAGCAGCCGCCAGCTTGCGAACCATCTTTTCCATCTGATCATTGGCAGACCAGTTGTCGGCCAGTTCTTCAGTGTAGCAATCCATCAGGTTTTCGGGAGCCGCCATAATTCTTTTTCCTTCTTAAACAGAAAAGTTTTGTCTTCCCCTGCTCAACGCGCGCGCCGGTAGCCAGTTCCGATTGGCCGGGCGCCCGCCGGCACTCGACACTCAATCGGTGTGAGGCAAACCTGCAGGCGCTACGGCCTCGCGTTGCTTGCAAACAGATCCAGCCGGTAATTTTCAGCACGCTGGCGGTGCAGCACCTGCCAGGAGGCGGATCGCTCGAACAGATCGACCACCTCATCGCCGGTGAGCGGCAGATTGCTTTGACCGGTCCAGTTTACGAGGAGGCAATGGCCATCCTGCGCCAGCGCACCGCACGCAAGGCGCGCCACATCTGCTATTTCTTCCGCGCCAAGAAAATACAGCACTTCGGAAAGAACGACAAGGTCGAAGGCGCCAGCCGGCCAGTCAGCCGGCACATCTGCTCGCACCAATTGCACGCCGGCAAACGGCTTCAGCCGGTCCGATGCAAGCTGTAGCGCCGTGTGCGACGTGTCGAGCGCCACCAGCCGGTCGCACAGCGGTGCCAGCATGGCAGTGAGATAGCCAGTGGCACAGCCCACTTCCAGCGCGGTGCCGTAACATGCGCGCGGTAAGGCGGCGATTGAAGCCTCACGCTTCGCTCGCTCATACTCGCTGTGCGCGAAGTTCCATGGGTCAGGATCGCCGTCAAACAAGCGGTCGAACGTACCGGCACGGCCGTCATGCCCTGTCATGGAGGAATATCTCCGCTGAGCCGGCAAAATGTTCAATCAGTTTGCCAGGCATGATAAAACCGGTCGGATCATCGGCGACAAGCTGCGTCATCTGCGTTCGATGTGCAGCAATCGCCAGCGCCTTCAGGTGCTGGTGCGCCGCCGAAACAAACCGCACAACTTGTGCTCCACCGGCTCCGGCATCGCCAAACCGGCCCCATACGGCAAAGGACCACAGCGGCAAGACCAGCTTGGCGGCAAGCCGCTGTCCCAACTCGGCCGCGGCCAGATGATCGCAATGCGGATCACCGCGCCAACTGGTCCAGATGCTGCTGGCGCGGATGTGACCGGCAAGCGCGGCAAGCGCTGCCAGTTGCGCGTCTGACACCATTGCCGCCGAAGCGCGACCATCGGGCAGTTGAAGGCGGTGAACAGGCACGGGATTGCCGCCCGTCAGGATGGTCAGCGAAGATGCAAGTTCCTCCTGGCGCACTGCCCGCAGCCGATCCGATGGAAACTCGGATGAGCAGGGGTGCGACCCTTCGCCATCTGTCAGCAACACGATAGCGATGCTGCGACCCGCCGCTGCCGCCGCGGCCAGCGCCATGCCGCAGCCCAGCGCCTCGTCATCGGGGTGCGGGATGATCAGCAGCAGGCCCCGCCCCGGGCTCAGCAGGTCGAGCGAGGCAAGCGGCGCGTCGCGCGCCTCGTCGAGCAACCTGCCTGCGGCATGCTGCGGCACAGTCACGGCATGATCTCGCCGAACTGCCCGGTCTGCAAATGGGCAAGCACGGTGCCGTTTGTCAGTGCCTCTGCCGCTCGTGCCCGTTTTGCATCGGGCGCGGCCTGACACAGGTAGAACGCCAGGTCCCGTCTCACCCGCTCCACTGCAGTGCCTTCGAAGAAGGCCGCTGTGCCCAAGGCAGCCTCCACTAACGATATGGTTTTGCGGCACAGATCATGTATGACCTGCCGAGCGAGCAGGGACACTGCCGCTGCCTGTGGACCGGCCTCGCCGGCTTCTACCGCCAACGCAGCTTTCATGGTCCACATGCGGATCGTTTCCACGGCAATGGCAGCAGCCACCATGCGGTCTTGCTGGTGCGGATCTTCTGCCCTGCCCGACGCTATCAAGGCGGCGCGCAGCTGAGCATACAGGGCCGCCGCTGCCCCTCCATGCGCCGCGCAATAGCGCCATATGCCGCCTTCGAAAAAAGGTTCGGTAAAATATGCGTTCGGCTTGCCAAGCAGCCGGCCGGTAACATCCACGCTGTCGAAACTGTAGCTGCCCGAAGCAGTCGCGCGCATTCCCGACACGTTCCAGCCGGTCAGATCCATGCAGGCAGGGTCTGTCACCGGCACGACTGCCAGCTGGGTTGCGCCGTTCCATCTGGCAGTGATGATGGCATGATCCACGACGCCAAGGCCGGAGGCGAAACGCTTGCGCCCCGTCATGCGCCAGCCTCCGGCATCCTTGCAGAGCGTCACCGGGTGATCCGGATCGTCAGCGCCCCATACGCCCAGCATCGCGCCTTTGGAGACCGCCTCCCGCAGTTCGTCGAGAAGGCTGGCCGCCCCCAGCAGCATGACCAGCTTCACGGCATTTACGTGCCCTTCGAACAGGCGCGCGACCGACAGATTGGCAGCGCCAAGGTTCCAGAGCGCGGCGGACACTCCATACGTACCGGCAGCCTCGCACCCCCACCCGGCTCCGCCCCGGTCCTCTGGCAGGCACTTGCCAAGCCAGCCAGCTTCGCGCAGCCAGCCCGCCTCCTTGTCGAGGGTGGCGCCGATCCGATCTACCAAGGGGGCATGCTCCGCAATCCGCCGCAGCAGCGCAGCATCAGCTGCCTCGGCATCGGAACTGGTCGTGCAAAGCTTCTGAGCAGAGGGTGTATCCATCAGGCGACCGCTCCGCACGTCGTTGCATCAGCCGGGCCTGACAGCATCGAACCGGCACGTTCGTCCAGCGCACCTGGAGCAGGATTGCCGGACAGCCGCGTGTTCAACAAGGCCTGGCTCAAGATTTGTTCGCGCTCCACTTGCTGCATGTGCATCCTTCGCGCCTGCAATTGCGGCGTGTTGGTGCACAGCTCCAGGAAAGTCAGCTCGGCATTGGCGCAACCTGCCAGCGCCAGCCATGCATCGGCGCGGCGCTGCAACACCGATAGCGGGACCAGCGCTTCGTCACATGCGGGATCATCGCTCGTCGCGCGTTCAAGCAAGGCATCGCCCATTCCGCCTTTCGCCCGCGCGTCAGTCCGGCAGGAGGTGAGCACCCGCACATCAGCGGCTTCAACGATGCGCAAGCCATGCATTCTTGCCAGCAAGGCAAGTGCCTTGTCCTCCGCCACGGCAGGCGTCGGCAAACCGCCGATAGCCGCGTACGCTTCGGCACGCATGGCAAGGCTTGCTCCCATGGCGCCGATGAACAGCGGCGGCGCGTCCCTGCCTGCCCACCGCTGCCACAGGGCGATCATGTCATTGCGGTATCTGCCCTCCACGTCACCGCACCGCCGCACATTGCCGGGCAGCGCGTCGATGGCTTTCTCGTCCACGTCTACCGTGCCGCACACCAGCTGCGCGCCATTGGCGAGATGCGCCAGATTGCCGGCGATCCAGTCTTCGTTGACCACCGTATCGGCGTCGGTCGTCAACAGCGCGCCTGCAGGTGTCAGCAGTGCGCCGATGTCGAGCGCAAGCCGCCGCACGAACGGTGCACGGCGTATTGCCGCGTCGCAGGTGATCTCGATGACGACATGGTCGATGCCGTTCTGCATGGCCCAATCGGTGACAATCCGGGCCGAGCCGTCGCTGCTGTCATTTACAACCATGACCACCACGCCACCTGGGCACTGGCCCGACGCCGTGCGCAGGGCAGCAAGAGTAGCAGGCAAAGCGGCTTGCTCGTTCCTCACAGGCATGCACACGCACCACTCAGCATTGCCGGTGATCTGTGTCGTCAGCTCCAGAACATCTACCCGGTTGTCGAACGGCGCCGACCGCAGGATGCCGTCGATCTGACGCTCCACAAGGTCGCGGACCGTCACCGCCTGCGCTGGCGCAAGCCTCCCTGACAAACCGCCGATATTCTCTTCCTTAAATGCGGGCTGATGTGCGGGATTATGGCGCAAGACATTGCCTTTCAATGCAATTATACCGCAAACCTGCGCATGCGCGGTTTGGTTCCGATGCACACCAGGTGCATTGGTGCACACGATGGCGCGACGGAACGGCACGTGCAGCCTTCATATCGAATTACTTGTGTGTTTGCCGCGCCAGTACATTTGCCTGTGCATTGATCTTCTATTCTGCTGCACAACAGTTTCAGCTTTTCAACAATAACAGCATTCCCATCGACTAGAGAAGTCTGTATCGGAAGATATGTTATCCACGTGGTGGTATTTCGCCTGCGCTCCGCGGCTTGATCTTGAAGGATTTACATATGTTCCATAATCCGGTTTCTTTCACTCTGCTGGTGCGATTGCGCTGATGAGAGAGCCGGGAAACGAGAAGTCTGCGGGCACCCAGATCCTCGATTTCATCAACAAGGAATCGATCGGCGGTCTGGCGCTCGTCTGTGCTGCCGCATTCGCCATGATCTGGGTCAACGGCGGCGGCGAAGATGCCTACCGCAGTTTCTTTGCATTTCCGATCAACGTGGGCATCGGTGATCTTGCCATTAACAAGCCGCTCCTGCTGTGGATCAACGATGGGCTGATGGCGCTGTTCTTCTTTCTTGTCGGCCTTGAAGTAAAACGCGAGATCGTCACCGGACAACTCAACAGCTGGCACCAGGCAGCGCTGCCTGTCTATGCCGCGATCGGTGGCATGGTCGTTCCAGCGCTCGTGTTCGTGGCCATCAATGCCGATTATCCGGCAAACCTTTCGGGCTGGGCGATCCCGGCAGCGACGGACATCGCCTTTGCCCTGGGGCTGCTTGCCTTGCTGGGCAGCCGGGTTCCTGTCGCGTTAAAAGCGTTGCTGCTGGCCATTGCCATCATTGATGACATCGGCGCCATCCTCATCATTGCGCTGTTTTATACGGCCAATCTCAACCTTGTGGCACTCGGGCTCGGGTTGCTGCCGCTGATCGGCCTGTTCGTGCTCAACCGCATGGGAGTAGCGCGGATCCTTCCTTATGCGCTGCTGTCGCTGGTCCTGTGGGTGCTGGTACTCAAATCAGGCGTTCATGCGACGCTTGCCGGAGTCGCAGCAGCAATGTTCATCCCGATTGCGGTTGGCAAACAGCGCCCGCTTGAAAAGCTTGAACATGCGCTTCATCCTTTCGTGGCTTTCGTCGTATTGCCCGTGTTCGCCTTTGCCAATGCCGGGGTTGCCTTCACAGGCGGGCTTGACGCGCTGGCCGCGCCGCTGTCGCTCGGCATTGCCGCCGGGCTCGTCATTGGAAAGCAGGTCGGCATATTCGGCGCCTGCCTCGTTGCGACGAAAACCCGCATCGCCAGCCTGCCGCCTGACGTGACTCTCAAGCAGATTTACGGTCTGTCCTGCCTTGCCGGCATCGGCTTTACCATGAGCCTGTTTATCGGCGGCCTCGCCTTTGCCGATCCTGCGCAGATCGATGCGGTCAAGACGGGCGTCCTGTCAGGGTCATTCATCTCCGCTGTGATCGGCATGCTGGTGCTGGGTTTCGCAAGGCCGGAAAAGGCGCTGCCGGTCGCAACCGCACCTCGTCATGAAATCGAGAACGTACAAACCGATGCCTGATTTTCTCGCCTCCGACTGGCTCGGCACCCCGGTGTCTTCCCATGGCAGTCGAACAGCGCACCCCGATTGACATAAACCCGCTCATGCATGGCCAGCATGCCGGGAACAAGCGTGCTTCCCGACTCCGGATTGGCGGAGAACGCGATGCGGGCACTGACCTGGCGTAGCATCCAGCCGCGGGCGCGATTGCGCAAGAAGCCTGCGGCTTGCACCGGATGCAAGAACCGTTGGTGTTAGGAACGGTGGTTCAAGCCTCGCCCCCTTAATTCCTGAAGGGAGCATTGCCCGCTCACCCACGAGCACCGGGCCTGCCTCGACCTTTTAACTCTCCGCATGACAAGCGTGCAAAGGTGGCTTTATCGGGACAGTCAGAACGACATGCGGGCCGAAACACGAAAGTCCCGTCCAGCCAGAGGAGCATAGTCTTTCAAGAAACTCGCATGGCGGCGGGCATTTACATCAAACAGATTGGCAGCGATGAACATCAGACTGATCCTGCGGGATCGTGCCAACGGGCGCCACTCCAGGGAGGCGTTTACCAGTGAGTAGGCGCCAGTCGGTGTTTCCATCGCGATGACCCGGCCTTGCCTGAACACATGCTCAATCTCGAGGCGAGCATCGACCCGGGGGGTCTGCCCTTCGATGCCGGCTGCCATCCGCAGCGGCGGAATGCGTGGCACAGGTCCGCGTCCGATTACCTTTGCCCGGGTGTAATCTGCCAGTCCGTCGACGTTGATCTGGACAGGACCGACGGTTGCAGCGCGGGCAAAAACCTCTGCTTCGAAGCCCATGAATTCGGCATCTTCCTGCAGGAAAGCGAACACCGGCAGCCCATCCTCCACCGCGCCTGTCGCGCGTTCGTAGATGAACTTTTCAAACCGGGTGTAGAACGCCGAAAGATTGACTTCCAGGCGGTCATTCCAACTTCTGAGCGTTGCTTCGATACCATTGCTGCTTTCAGGATCGAGAGCAGGATTGCCGACTTCAAAAGCCTGCGTGCCGGCGTGCGGACCGTTGGCAAACAATTCCTCAGCACTTGGCGCGCGTTGCGAGTGAATGGCGTTGATCGACACGCGCAGACCATCGTTCAGGGCAAGGCTGGCACCGATCGAGCCTGATAATACGTCAAAAGCGCGGCTCACATCGGGATTGCCAAGCATTGCATCGGCCGTGGCAACGACATCCAGGTGTTCATAACGCGCACCAGCTTCGACTTGCAACCTGCCGAAATCATGGGATTGAAGAGTGAAGATACCAAGCTGACGGGTTTCGTTTTTCGGTACGAACTTTTCTTCGCCCACAACGTCGAAGTCCCGGATGAACAATTGCCCGCCAATCGCGCCGCTCCACCCGGCGCGCTTCGTCTGCACCAGCTCAAGCCTTGCTTCGATGCTCTGATTGAAAAAGCTGGTGCCGATCTCGCCGGTGTCCTCCAGCTCGTCGTGCCGATAATCGGCCACGCCTGCACGCACCCGCAGACTGTCGACAAAAGCATGCGCGAGATCAATCTCTGCGCGCAGGTCCGCGCGTGTCTGCCGGGCATGCAGCCTCACCTCTTCTGCCTGAGCATCCGGCGTGAGTGCGTAACGGACCGGCACGCCATATCGGCTGTCGAAGTGGTTGACTGAAAAACCCATGTTGCCACTGTCCACCACCATGGCTGCGCCGCCCGCGATCTCGTAGGTTTCAGCAGCGCTGTTCGGCAGGGTGCCGCGCAGCTCAGCGAGCGCGGCGACGTCAGGATCGCTGCTTGCCAGCGCGACCGCGCGTGCAGCAGGTACAAGGACGAAACCGCCAATATCCAGATCGTCGTTCCTGCTGTAGCTTCCATCGACGTGAAGCACGAACTTGCCGGCCAGCGGCACGTCGATTGCAGCCGAAGCGGCGCGTTCCTGCGAGGCAGAGCCCAGTGTCGCCAGACCCTCTGCATGGACGATCTCACCAGGGACCCTGCGCGGGATGCGATTGTCCACGACATTGACAACGCCGCCGATGGCTGATGAACCGAACAGCAGCGCTGATGGCCCACGTATGATCTCGATCCGGTCTGCTGTCAGCGGGTTTATCGCCACTGCGTGGTCGACAGACGTGTTGGACACATCAAAGCTGCCTATGCCATCGGTCAGCACGCGCACCCGTTCACCCTGCAGCCCGCGCAACACGGGGCGCGACGCATTGGGCCCGAACGATGTTGCCGAGACACCCGGTTGCCTGCTCAAGGTCTCGCCAATGGTCGAGCGTAACGCGCGGGTAAGCTCCTGCCCTGCAAGAACAGTCGTGCCGGTGAGCTGATCACGCTGCTCCTTGCGCAAGACGGCCGTGACCACGATGGTATCGAGCGGCTGCTCGTGGAAATCGTCACCCGGAGCGGCAGGAGTACTCCCGGTCACAACAACGTCCTGCGCCGCCGCCGGCATCGCCAGCATGGCCGCAGACAGGCTGCTCGCGACAAGCAGCACAGTAATTACTGATTTTCCCATGACCGGCTCCCTGATGCAGGGCGGTAATGATACATCATCACATGTCAAGCGAGATCACTTTGTGCCAGCAAGCATCTCATCGACCCAACCAGGGACCAGCCTGGTCGCCGGACCAATCCGGCTTTCGTCGAACAGATCCGACCCTTGCGAAGGATCGAGGTTGAGCTCCAGGGTTTGCACCCCGTTATCGCGGGCGATACGAACCAGACCCGCTGCCGGGTAGACAGCGCCTGATGTGCCGATTGAAACGAACATGTCAGCATTGTGCATGGCATCGTAAATGTCGGCCATCCGATAAGGCATCTCGCCGAACCACAAGATATCGGGCCGCAACGCCCGCGCTCCGCATTGCGGGCATTGTGGCCGATGCGACAACGCGCCTGTCCAGACAGACCGCATTTCGCAGGCACGGCACCATGCGTTCAGATGCTCTCCATGCATGTGGATGAGATTGAACGATCCCGCCCGTTCGTGCAGATCATCGACATTCTGCGTCACCAGCGTCACCGTCCCGCCAACCACCCGCCGGGGCCATTCTGCTTCGAGTCGGGCAAGCGCATGATGCGCTGCGTTCGGCTCCTTGGTCTGAATGGCAGCCCTTCGCATGTCATAAAAGCGCAGCACCAGATCGGGATCGCGCGAAAACGCTTCGGGCGTGGCGACATCCTCCACGCGATGATTTTCCCAGAGCCCACCTTCGGCACGGAACGTGTCAATGCCGCTCTCGGCACTGACTCCTGCGCCTGTAAGAACGACGATGTTACGACCGGTTGACATGGATGGAAACCTTGCAAGAATTGTGCCCAAGATGCTGAACCTGATGCGCTGCCGCGCCGTGGTTATCCTGCATGTCCAGCGTTGGCAGATTTACGCAAATGTTGTGATTAGCCGCAGATGCGTCGGCAGCCAGCATCTGCGGTCACTTCTCACTGCCCCGCAGAAACCGGCCGAGGCTGTCATAGCCCCTTTGCGTTACGGGCATGGCATCGGGCCACAGCATCCACAGGTGAGACAGCCCTTCCTCAATGTGGGCTGCGCACGACACGCCCGCTCGGCCAAGCGCCTGCACCAGCAGCAGGCTGTCATCGAGCAGAACTTCGTCGGTCGCAACCGTCAGCCATACGCGCGGCAAGCTGCCAAGATCGGCAAGCAGCGGCGATGCATCGGGCACAGCCGCTACATCGTCGCCGAAGCTTTGCTGCGCCAGATGAAGATCGTCGGCATCGTCGTTCATCAGATCATGCGCGGAATTGCGCTTGCGCGTCGTACTCAGCCCGGTGCGATCAGTATTAGGCGACATCAGCGCCAGGCTGCGTAGCTTTTCGGTTCGACGCAGCGCAGCATTCAGCGCCAACAGCCCGCCCGCGCTGTCTCCGCCGAGATCTACCGGGCCGTCGCAAGCATCCACAACCGCAAGCAGATCCTCAAGCGGCGCAGGCCATTCATGTTCGGGCGCAAGCCGGTAATCAGGCAGCAGCACCGGACGGCCGCAGCTTGCCGCGATCGCTTGCGCCATGGCCCGGTGCGACCGCGTCGATCCGAAAACCAGGCCGCCGCCATGCGCCCACACCACGGGTGCGCCATTACCCATGCCGATCCGTTCGCAGCACACCCCACCCATGTCCACGGATGTACCAGCCTGCGCGACGGGCGCGAGCCTGTCGAACGCTTCTCGCCGCTGTTCGGGAGAGCCGGACACCGGGTGCGCCTTGATATGCCGGGCCAATGCTGGCCAGCCCGTGGTCGCTTCCATTATCGGCCTATCACACGTCGATCGATCCAACCGAACCGCCATCCACGCGCCAGTTGGACCCGGTAACGAAAGAAGCGCGCTCACTGCAAAGCAAGGCGATCACAGATGCCACCTCTTCGGGTTTGCCGCGCCGGCCGAGTACCAGATACGGCCGCTTTTCATCCAGGAAGCTTTCAATTGCCTCGTCGAACGAACTGTCGTTCTTTTCCGCGCGCTTCTTCATCATGCCATCTGTCATCGGGGTGGCAATGAAAGCAGGCGCAACGCAATTCACCAGCATTCCGGACCCGGAATGCTGCATCGCGACGCTCTTGGCAAAGCTCAGGAGCGCCGACTTGGCCGCATTGTAAACGGTTTCATCAGGATAAGGCTGCGCCACGTTTTCCGACGTGATGAACACGACCCGGCCCCAGCCGCGCTGCACCATCGGCGGGCAGATCTGCCGGGCCAGCCGGACCGCGGATAAAAAGTCCACATCGAGTGGCTGCGCCCAATCGTCTTCGCTCATCGTCAGCGGATCGCCCTTGGCGCCCGTCACCCCGGCGGCATGCACCCAGATATCGATGTCTTTTCCCGCTGCCTCCGCCAGTTTGCGGCAGCCTGCATCGTTCGACACATCAGCCGCCGCATATTGAGCACCATACTTATCGGCAAGATCCTTGAGGCTGCTTTCCTCAAGATCGCTGAGAAACAGCTCGACGCCTTCATCCGCCAGCAACGCGGCAGTTTCGTGCCCCATTCCACCGGTCGCGCCAGTAATAAGCGCGCGTTTGCCCTTTATTTTAAGATCCATGAGGGCTTGTGCTTTCCAATGATGTAAGTGCACGCGGCCCGCATCTCGCTGCCATCACAGCGGCATGAGATGCGGGCATTCGCGCCAGGCGGGTGGCTTCAGCGGCCGGTGTTTGCAGCTGCCTCGTCGTAATGCGCGCCGATGAACCAGGCGTCCTTGTCGATGCCGCGACTGATTTCGGTGAACAGGTCCGCTGTGTCATCGTCACCAGCTTCGTCAGCCTGTTCAAAGGATTGGCGCAGGTTCTTGCCAAATGCGATGAAGCGCTTGGTCAGAGCTTCGACATGATCCTTCTGGTAAGTGATGTCCTGCGGATAGGCTTCAAGCTGGCTTCCCTTGGTGACGCCCTGCGCGGTGCCGCCCGTGTGGCCACCCAGGATGATCGAGCGTTCGGCAATGGTATCACTGCGCTCGCGCATGCGCTCGGCAATGGCGTCGAGCAGTTCGTGAAGGCCGATGAAGCTGGAGCCCTTGATCGTCCAATGCGCCTGCTTCACCGCAAGCGTGAGATCGATGCAGTCCAGCAGCCGCGCATTCAGCAGCTCGATCGACTTTTCGCGTGCCTTTTCTTCCAGACCCGAAACGTAAATCTGTTCCATCCTGTATTTTCCTTCCATGCTGTGTTGATGAGGCGCCGGACGGCGGCCGTTCACATTTCCAACCGGTCGCGCCAGCTTGTGTTCCCGTCCAGCATGTGCATCCGCCGGTGTCGAGGTTCAGAATAGATCAGGAAGCACGGCGCTTTTCTTCAGAACGCCCCGGCGAACCCGGCGGCGGAGCAGCGCGAGCCTTGCTTCAACCGGACAAACAGGCACAGCGCCATCTTCGTATGCATCCGCTGTGACAGTTGCGACACAATCGTCGGGGAATGATAAAGTGCAGCACCGACGTTTTTACGTCGCTGTCAATAAAACAGCCGTGCTGCGTCACAAGCAACCCGCGCGATGATATTCGGCGACAGTAGGCCGTTCAGTATTACCAGCAGGAGCGCCGTACCGGTGAGAACCTGCCACCATGGCGTTCACTCCGAAGGAGGCAAGCTCGTGCACAGAAGCAATTCCGCAAAAATGATCTCAAGCGGCAGATCCGGAATAACGCGTCGACACGATCACCAAACCCGCCACCGCATGGCAGCCACGCCGACAAGCAAGCAGCGAATGAACAGATGACAGGATCAACGCGGCAGCCAAGAATATCTTCAGCGCCGGCAGGTTGCTGCGTTGGCGTATCAGGCTTGGCATGCTGTTCAGCGTGGCGCCGCACACAGATGGCAGCACTGTCAGACCAGACAGCGCATGCCTGGGATTGTAGATAAACCGGCATTTTTGTCTGAGAGAATGCTGCCTGCTACCGCAGCAGCGACGGCTGCACCCGCGCCAATCATCGGGCTGGAACCGTGGATGTCAGCCACTGCTACATCACCGGCGCATGGCGTAGCGGGCATGCACAGGAACGTGCGGTGCGCTGGCAGTGAGCGGCAACGCAACCAATTGGATTACAAGGCAAGGGCCGCCACCGACCCAGAAGATCGGTCGCGGCCCTGTTGCTCTTTCATATGAGCTGCACGTCCGGCATCGGCCGACAAGAGCAGCCATCAGCGCATCATGGCTCAGCCTGCATCGGGTTCGCCGCCAGGCACGGCAGGATTGGCATCGGGCTGGCCGTCGCCATCGTTATCTACCGCATCGGGCTGTCCGTCGCCATTGGTGTCCCAGGTGTCGGGGGTGCCATCGCCACGCTGGTCCCAGGCATCCATGACGCCGTCGCCATCGCTGTCGATCGTGGCAGGCGGCGCCGATGGTGCAGGCGCTGCATCCGTCTGAGCCGTCATCGGCGTACGACCGGGCATGGACTCGTGACCGGGCATGGTCTCGTGGCCGGGCATGGACGCATGGCCATGCATCGGCGTTTCTGCCACCGCCGGATCCTGTGCCATCAGGTCCGTCTGGGCAAACGCCAGGCCCGAGCCCATCATCATGCCGCCTGCTGCAAATGTAAGAAGCAGTTTCGTGTTCATCGCAAATCTTCCTTTTCATCCCCTGTGCCGCGGAGGTGCGGCAGCAGCGATGAACGGCAGATTGCCGGCAGGACGAGCCGTGCGCGATTACGGCTCAAAGGTCCTGAAGCGCCATCGGGCAGAGCTGTCGCGTCGCTGCTGCCTCGATCCTAATTGGCTGATGTCCAGCGCTGCGTGCGGCAGACAAACAACACGCATCCCTTGGCTTTCAGGATGTTGCCATCGCGTTCAACAATGGATTTGTACCATTTGCCGCCTTCGGGATCGTAGATGCGGCCGCGCCAGTCCTTGCCTTCATCGGTAAACCCGCTCAGGACCTTGATCCCTAACACGGGCCGCTTGCGCAAGCCTTCGTCGGGATTGTTGCGGTCCAGCGGCGGACCGCCGGGTGGCCCCTTGAGAATTTTCGACACGCGTCCGCATATTCCCTCACCGCATTGCGCGATGGTGATGACAGCCTTGCCATCTTGCGTGGTCCACCGCCCGGTAATCGGCTCTGCGCCATGCGCCGGCACAGCAGATGCACAGCCAATGAGCATCGCGGCGGACAGGATCAATTTGTGCATGGAATGCTACGCTCCGGAAAACTGTTCACTGGACACCGGCGGCGGACGACCAGCGCGATGTTCTTCAACCGAACATTGTCGAACTCTGCACCTCGGAATCATGCCTCCACCAACGGCGGACTGTTTACCGAAGGATCCTCAAGCCCGACGTCACTGCACATCGGCTCCATGCCGACGCCGTCTCTGGGATAACCCTGACACAGCGTCCGGTATTCGCCAATAGCCTCAAGCAGTTCATCCTCGGTGAGGTCATTGAGGTAGCCGCACTGTCCGATGCCGCCGCTCGGCACCGGAGCGACCAGATTGCCACCGCGCTTCTGCACGATCTTGCGATGGCTTTCGCGCATCACTGTCTCGTTTTCCAGGATGTCGTGCCA
Source organism: Croceicoccus esteveae (assembly GCF_031846435.1). Taxonomy (NCBI): domain Bacteria; kingdom Pseudomonadati; phylum Pseudomonadota; class Alphaproteobacteria; order Sphingomonadales; family Erythrobacteraceae; genus Croceicoccus; species Croceicoccus esteveae. The sequence continues at coordinate 62,589 of NZ_JAVRHS010000004.1, read as the reverse complement.
CAAGCTCAGCCCGTAGCCACTGATAAGCGCCAGGATGCGGTGCATTTCCTCCTGCGTGATCCAGCCGGTTCGCATGGACAGGAATGCACCCAGACCCATGCCGATCGCCACTGCATGACCATGGAGCAGCCCTACCCTTATCTCAAAGCCCGGCGACCATGTGTGACCATATGCGTGCGGGCGGCATTGATGCGTTTCGTAAAGATTGTCGTACTCGGCCTCGATGTAGGATTTGAGCGCTCCTGCCAGGACCTTCTGCGACAAGGCATGGATCGGATCGTCAGGCGTGCAGTTCACCGTGCCGAAGCGGGTTTCCACCAGGCGAGACATGCCATCTTCCAGATCGGCGAACAGCACCGCGTTCTTGACCACGGCCATCTTGATGATTTCGGCAATGCCATGCCGGACCCAACCTTCGCGCAGGCTGCCAAAAAAGAACCGATCCGTAAGCGAAACGACCGGCGGGTGATATGCTCCCAGCAGATTCTTGTAACCAAATCCGTCGCAGCAGGTCCGCGGGCTGGGCCCGGCATCGATGCCGGTGACAATGGATGTGGACAGCATCACATAAGGGGTGTTGCGTCCATACAGCGCGCACGCAAGACCGCCTGTATCGGCAAGCACGCCGCCACCCATGATCAGCACCGGCTCGTGCCGGGCAATGCCCACGCGCTTCAGCTCGCCGAGCATCTTTTCGACCGTGGCTATCCCCTTGTCGATCTCCATCGCCCGAAAGACCATCTTTTCAAGCGGGATGTCCTGCGCCGCGAAATAGCTGCTCAGCCGATCGCCGTAATGCTCCTCGACATTGTGATCGATGAAGCACACGCAGCGGCCCAGCGGGTGATAGATATCGCGCAACGTCCGGTTGGCAGGGTCGAGCACATCGTCCACCACCTTGATCGATGCAAATGTGCTGACGCTCATCACCGCTTCGACAGTGCGTTCATCGGCGCTGCTTTCCACCGTGCCATCCGATATCCGGTAAGGCGACGTGGGATACAGCGCATGTGGATTTTCGGTGACAAGCCGCGCGCATAATGCGCTGAAATGCTGCTGCGTTGCAGGATCGGGGACCATGTCCACGACATATTCCCGCAGCTTGACCGAACCAAGGCTGCTGTCCCTGTCAAGCAGCGTTGCGAATGCATGCCATCGCTCGCCACCCTCGCCAAGGGCAGCGAGTGCCTGCGCCAGATGATGAAACACCTGCGCCACCGGCAGGTTGAGCGCACCGCGCAGCATCCGGCAGGCAGCAATCGCGTCAACCGCATCACGCGCGGCAAAATCACGCCCGAACGCAGGAGAAAATACCGGAGCGGCAATCATCGTCTCGAGCAATTCCTGAAATGCAGGCGCCATTGCAAGCCGGTCAAGTTCCTCCTTGACCCGCACGCTGGTGTCGGGCGCAGGAGTGGAGGCGGCAAAATGGGTCAGCGTTTCTACAAGGCTCGTCATATTCAGATCTTTCCAGCGTCAGTGCAGCACAATATCCTGCGTATTCGCAAACTCTTGCCTGGCATCATCGACCATCCCTGCAAACAGGTCGGGAAGCGAAATGCCCGCCGCTTCTGCCATGACAACGATGACTGATTGCGGAGAAAAAGAGCAATAAGGCCCCGCCTCGAGAAACCAGGCGCGGTTCTGCCTGTCGATGCGAAAATCGAACAATCCATACTGCCGGCAGCCGAGCGCGCGATAGCAACGCAATGCCGCCTCGTGTAACACCGGCACGACAGGGTCATCTGGTGCAACAATCCAGGTTGATGCGGCGTCCTTTGCCACAAGCCTCAGCCCGCCATCGGCAGTCGGCGCCAGCTTGTCGCTGCGGGTGCGGATCGGGCGCACATCGGCGTCGACCGGATATTCCTGCGGAAGCAGGCAGACCCGTTCGCCAGCCCGGTCGATGATGCCGCAGCGCAACTCACGTCCCGGCTCGATGAAGTCCTCGACAAGAGCCACGTCGCCAAAACGCCACGCTGTCAAAAGTGCCTCACGCAGTTCTTCTTGCGCGCGCACAAGGCTGACCCCATCGGAATTGTCCGCAACTGCAGGCTTCACGATTGCCGGCAAAGCCACAGCAGGAACAGGTCCATCAGCATGAACGACAATGCCGGAAGGCACGTTTACTTCGGCGGCGGCCACCACGGCACGAGCCAGACGCTTGTCCGCCGCCAACCCCATCTGCACAGGCGGATTGCCGATATAGGGTATGCCGAGCAGATCAAACAGCCCGCGCAGGCTGGTCATCCCGGCATGGCAGAACATCTGCGGCAGACCGACTGCAACCGGCAGTTTCGCTATCGCCGCGACAGCCTGGGCAAAGGACAGCGCTGGCGCACGTTGAATAGCCGTGGTTTGCGCCGCATCAGGCATGGACCAGACACCGCCGGGCGCGACATGCAGCAAGACAAAGCGAAATCTTTCGTCTGCCTGCAATGCGTCGATGCAGCCCCTGGTATAGACCAGCGAAAGCTCAGCCATTTCCCGGTTGGTGGGAGAGCCGAACAGGCACAGGATGTCGACTGCGTTCATCGCTCAGTCTCCGCCATCCTGCACCAGCTTGCCGATGTTGAAATCGATCCGGAGCCAGCCCCGCCCCTCCCGAAGATCGGTGAGCAGCAGTGCTGGAATATGCCAATGATGCAGCATCAGGAACGGCAACGGGTCGCGCCAGTCGAACACCGCATCGCGCCCGTGCAGCAGGATGCGCATCCGGTCCAACACGCCCTGCCCACGTGCCGCTGCCTGCGCCAGGCGCCAGATCTCATGGTACAGCCAATAGGTGGCGCGGGCGCCGAGCGCAGGCTCAAGCGGCCCGTCGCGCTCTGCACGATGGCCCAGGTAAGCCGCCGGAAGGCCCGTTTCGCCGCCGAACAGGGTAATGGCTGAATGGGTGCGCGGATTGCACTCGATGGCATAAAGCTGCCCGTCGTCATCGGCCTCGATGAAGTCGAACGAAACCTGTCCTGTCAGGGGCGGATCGGCCACGAACCGTTCGACCCAGTTTCGGATGTCTGGCCGGTCCAGCGCGGCATAGTTGATCTGAAAAGGAGAGGATGCGCAGGCGCAGTGCACGGTAAGCCGCCCGTCCCGCACCGTCCCATGCGTGCAATATTCGTCGCCAGCGATGAACTCCTGCATGATCCATGGGTTCGAAGGCGAAATGGGCAGGGAACGTGCATAAGCGCTCGTCTGTGCTGCGGTCGGGCGTGGCAAAAAGGTAAGATCGAGCCGCCGCACCGCATCATAAGCGATACTTTTCAAGATGTACGGGCGTGTCTCTGAGGAAAAGTCGAACTGTTCCACCTCGGCAGGATCGGTAATGCGAAACGAACGTGGCGCAGCAAGCCCCTTCTTGCGGGCAGCCTGTGCAAAGCGAAACTTGTCGTCCACACGATCAATCTGGTCAGGTGCAAGGTGGATAATCTCGCAAAAGTCGCGCAAGGCGGGTATGGCAAGGCTGTCATAATGGCTGGACACCGGGCTGCACACCGGCACGTAAACATCCACGCCATGGCTTCGCACGATTTCGCGCAGCGCCGCCACATAATCGGGCGACTGCGGTTCGGGCACAGTGACAAACTGGTCTACTGCATTGGAAAACCGGTGCCCGGTAACCCTGTATTTGTAAGTCTCGGCAAGAATGACACGGTGCCCGGCGGCGTGAAACGATCGGGCAAGCTGCAAGGCTTTCGTCATCTTGCCGCCGCTGATGAGAACGGTCCTGCGCTCCTCGAGCGCCAGCTTCGTCCGGCGTGCCGGCACAAAGGTAATGGCGATCATGGCTAGGGACACAACCGCTGCACAGGCCGGCAGGACAAGTGCAAGCCCGCACAAAATCGCAAGGGTCTTTACCCGCGGAGGGACCGCAATGGGGCGCCGTTGCACTCTTGTGGGTGAGGGCAGCGCTGCACTTGCCATCAGGCGCGCTGGATCAGCGTGACACCATCACGCATTGGCACCAGGACCTGCCGCAGTGACGGATCATCGGCTACCCTGCGGTTGAAAGCGGCAATGGCGCGGCCGTTGTCGCTCGCCGTGTGCGGCAAATAGGCCTGCCCCTGCATCAAGGTGTTGTCGACGCAGATCAGCCCGCCCGGAGAAAGCAGGTCCAGCTTCAGAATGATGTCGAGATAGCCGATGTAACCACTTTTGTCGGCATCAATGAAGATCAGGTCAAACGGTGTTTTGTCCGCCATCTCCCGGAGCGACTGCGACGCCGGTCCGACCCGCACCTCGATCTTGCGACCTGCCGCGTGGTCGAACCCGCGCCGCGCGAAATCGGCGGCAAAGCTGTCCAGCTCGAGTGCCACCAGCACCCCGTCTTCAGGCAGCGCTTCTGCCATGGCGAGCGCCGAATATCCGGTGAACAGCCCGATTTCGAGGATCCTGCGCGCGCGGGTTGCCGAAACGAGCATACGCAGGAACTGACCTTCGACATGCCCGGACAGCATTTCCGCTTCCAGCGCCACTTGCGAATTGCCGGAGGAGAACCGCTGCGGCCAGGGTTCCTGGGCAGTGCGGCGGTCAATCGCCTCCAGCGCTGGAGAAGCAGGCGATGTCATCTGCTCGACATAAGGGTCGAGCCCGCCGACAAGTGCTGCAACGCGACGCAGACGCTCACCAAAATCTTCAGACCTATCAGTATCTTTAGCAGCAAGTCTCGCAAGCTCTCGAAGCTCCTGCGCCGCAAGGCCGAGCGGCGTCACCGGGCGGAGCGCGGGCTGGTCGTTCAATGCATCATTCCTGTCGTGATCAATTCCGGCACATGGTTACGCTGCTTGTCAGCACAGGAACCCTGCGCGGGAACGGGGTGTTCGCCCAGGACCATCCCGCGGTAGAATACCCGCTCCCCTTCCACCGCGCTATGATCCGCCCGGTGCATGGTCAACCTGTCATCCCACACGACAATGTCCCCGGCGCACCAGTGATGGCGGTAAAGTTCGCTCGCGCGGATGCTGCGCTGATAAAGTGCGGCAATGACACGTGCGCCCGTTGCATCGTCGGTATCGCTGATGCGGTCGCAGCGTTCCGGCGTCGACAGGAACAGGGCGGTCTCGCCTGTTTCGGCATGGCGCCGCAAGGCAGGGTGCCACGTCTTTGCCATGGTGCCGTCAGGCTGAAGCCAGGCATGGCGAATGCTACGCAATGCCAGCCAGGCGCGCGTCGCCGCCGGCAATTTTGCTGCAACCCGCACCTGATCGCTGAACAGCGTTGCGCCACCTTTCTGCGGGACATGCACCGCCTGCAGCGCGGTAAACGCTGGCGGACGCGCGACATAGCTGGTGTCGGTGTGAAATACACTGCGTGGCGGCCGGGTGCGTCCGACATTCGTCACCAGATTGAGTCGAGGCTCCCCGTCCACCGCGATCTCGCCATCGGTAAACATCATCTCGCCAAGCAGCATGAGCACATCTGCAAAGCCTGTGGCGTCCATCTGCTGATTACGAAACACCACCACCCGATGCCTGCAGATCAACTCCCGCACCGCCTTGATGCTGTGCGTATCAAGGCGGTTCAGCGCAAGATCACGCACTTCAAGGCCAAAGGGTCGCAGATGCTGCGCCCGCATAGCGTTCAGGCGATCCGGTCAAGCAATTGCGGATCAAGCCCGGAACCATTGTCAAGGCTTTGCAGCACCAGATCGGCCTGTGAAACGTCCTGATCGGCGGTAAACGCGCCTCTGGTGGCAACGACCTCAACACCCGCACGGCGGGCAGCAGCGACGCTGTTTTCGGTATCTTCAATCGCGATGGCTTCTTCAGGTTTTACGCCGAGCGCACGCAGCGCCTTTTCATAGGCATCGGGCGCGGGTTTGCCACTCTCGACATCGTCGCGCACCACGATGACGTCAAAATCATCGGCACTGATCGCGCCGTTTGCCGAAGCAAGCACAGCATCGACATTGGGCCGGTAAGTCGTCGTGACAAACCCCAGCTTCATGCCCTCTTCCTTGGCTTTGCGCACCAGTGCGGCAACGCCGGGACGAATGACATCGCTACTGGAACGCACCTCCTCACATGCGATTTCGGTCTTGCGCTTGTGAATGGCGTCGATCTTGTCCTCGGACAGATTTGCACCGGTTGCCTTGGCGAGGAGCGTCAGTCGTTCCTTGCCACCTGCCTGGCCAAGCAGTTGCGCATAGGTATCCTTGTCCCACTGCCATTCGACATCATGCTCGCGCAGCGCCTGATTATACGCCCTGCGCTGAATGTCCGACGTTTCGGCAATTGCGCCGATGGATCCCAGAAGAAGCGCTTTCTTGGCCATGCAAAAATCTTTCCGACAAATGTTTCGTCCTGGAACGCTGTATGTGCGCTTTGGTTTCGTGACGTCACAGCGACAGACGCTGCAACGCGCCTGGGCCTGACTGTTTGCGCACATCGATGCGGGTGAGTTCCATGGTCGTGTTCACCACGAAAGGCAGCAGCCGCGCCAGCGTCACTCCCCAGTCGGCCAGCGCGTCGCGTTCGGCAATTGCACGAGCCGCCCGGGCCAGCATCACCGGTCGCTTCGCCCGCCTGGCAAAGGCCCGCTGATATGCCGGCGCTGCCTCTGCACCGCCAGCGAGCCAGTAGCGCGCGGCCATCATCCCGCTTGCGAGCGCAATCGAATTGCCCTCGCCTGCCAGCGACGGGATGACTGCTGCCTGATCGCCGAGCCTGAACAGACCCGTTCGCGTCGACTGCGCGATCCAGCCATAGGGTACAGAGCCGATCGTCTCTACCCGATGGTCCTCCCAGCCTGCAGCAAGCCGATCCGCAAAGGCGGGGTAGGCTTGCGCCAGCCGTTCCACCAGCACCTGCGGCTCGCTGCCTGCAGACGCCAGCAGCGATTTCTTCAACGCCAGGCAGATATTGAGGCTGCCGCCTTCCTGCATGACGATCCCGGCATAGCCGCCGTGAAACAGGTGAAGCTCGATGCTGCCGGATACACGCTGCGACACCTGCTGATCGAACGGGAGCCGCAGCCGCAAACCAAGCGCCGGATCAGCGTCGCGTCGCGGCCGGCGCTCGCCCCGCACGTCATGTTTGCCTGATGCCAGGAAAATAGCGGATGAGCGCCAGTCGCGGCTGCGTCCGATCAGCCTGTCGCCTTCGACAGACCGGATCACGTCGACCTCAAGCCGGGCGCCAAGCTCCAGCGCCCGATGGCGCAGCGCTTGATCCAGTGCGTGCCGCGACAGCCCCGTTGCGGGATGGGGCAGCGGCACCGACACCTGCCTGGTGCGGGAAAACAGCCGCAGCCGGTGCACGCGATGTCCGCCAAGCTGCAAGACTGGCACACCAAGTTCGGAAAGGCTGCGCAGCGTCTGCCAGCTCAGGAAGCCGCCGCACAGCGGATCATCCACCTGTGCCGCTCGGTCGATCAGGACAGGCGCCGCGCCACCTTGCGCCAGGACGATCGCAGCAGCGCACCCCCCCGGCCCTGCGCCAAGGATCAGCGGATCCATTCGACGCACAACCGGAATGGAAACTGGCGGCGCACCATTGCGCCCTCGATGCCGGCCTGCGCCAGCAAGGGATACCATTCGGCCGGGCGGTAACTGCGCGCGATGGACGTGCGACCATCCAGCCTCACCATCGGATGCCAGCCCATCAGCCGCGCCAGCAGCGGGTAGGCGGCATGCGCAAAGCCGTGACGATGCAGATCATTGATAAACCAGCCAAGTCGTGCCTCCTGATGCTGAAACCGGAGGAAGGCCACCAACTGCTCCTGGGTCATGTGGTGGGCAACCAGGCTCGAGACGATGCAGTCCCAGCCCTGCCCGCGCAGATCTGCATAATCGCCGGTAACATAGCTGATCGGGGCACTGCCTGATGTAAGGCGACGGGCCGCCGCCTCGCTGCGCGGATTGAGATCGACACCGACGAGATCGGCAGCAATGCCGCGCCGCTGCGCCCAGGCGGCGATCCGACGCAACATGTCGCCGTTGCCGAACCCCACGTCCAGCAGCTTCAGCCGCTTGCGACCCTGCAGGGCGCGCGCAAGGAAGCCGAGCGTCGGGCGATAGGCAAAGGTGGCGCGGTTGACCTTTTCCAGATCCGCCAGCACCGCGCCATAAACATGAGCGTCCAGCGCGGGATCGTCCATCAACTCGTCCGCGATCAGCCGTTCATGCAACATGGCCGTCGTCGCCTTCTTCGCTCCAGCCAAAGCGGAAGCCTTCCATGGCAAGCCCTGGCCCGAACGCCAGTGCAACGCCATTGGCAGGGCGGCGCGCCATCGTGCCCTGCAACGCAAACAGGAGCGTGCCCGACGACATGTTGCCATAATCGCGCAGCACGTCGCGTGACAGGTCCAGTGCGCCTGCCGGCAGGTCGAGCGCGCGCTGCACGGCATCGAGAATGGAGCGCCCGCCCGCATGCACTGCCCAGGCATCGATTGCCGCGATCCCGCCCTTGCCGCCAATCCGGGCAGCAACCGCAGGATCTGCCAATGCCTGCGCCAGGCGGGCAGGCACTTCGCCGGACAGATGCATGGCAAAGCCTGAATCGCCGATTGTCCAGGTGATCATCGCATCGCTGTGCTCAAGCGCCAGCGACAGTCCTTCGCCCAGCAGCAGCCCTTCGCCCGCCGTGCTCACCAGCGCTGCTGCTGCTCCGTCGCCGAACTGCAGCATGGCAAGCAGCGGCTCCAGACTGGCGGCAGGTTGCAGATGCAGGCTGCTCAGCTCCACTGTCACCACCAGAACCCGGGCCGCCGCGTCAGACTGCGCGATATGGCGCGCCGTGCGCAGGGCAACGGCGCCGGCATAGCAGCCCATGAAACCGATCAGAACCCGCTCCACCCGATCGGACAGGCCGCATTTGCGCGCGATGATCTGATCGATGCCGGGCGCGACAAACCCGGTGCAGCTTGCCACGACCAGATGGGTGATGCCGTCTGCGCATCCGCTTGCGCCCTGCGCCGCGAACAGCCGATCAATTGCCCGGATCGCCAGCGCCGGCGCCTCTGTTGCATAGATGCGCATCCGTTCCGCCGTGCCGGGCGGCGTCGCGCGGGCATAGAAGCTGCCGGGCTCTAGCCGCGCGTCGGCAGCAGACAGGATCGACCATCGGTGCTCGATCCCGGCGCGGTCGCACATGCGTTCGAACAGCTTTGCCTCCCGCGGATCGGCAATCTGGCGTCTGGCCCATTCGCGATAGGTAGCCTGCACATCGCTGTCGGGAACGGCTGTGGCAATGGCGTTGATGCGGGCAGCGGGGCGGGATGATTCCATCAGTTTTCGAGCGCTCTTGACCTGCCGAGCGTTCCCTGCACATGCGCCGGAAAGCCGCAAGGATGGCTGCTTACTTCCATCAGGGTCCCTTCACAAGCCGCTATGCCGCCAGGATCGAACGATAGAGTGCCACATAATCATCCGCCATCCGCTCGACGCTGAATTTTCGTGCGACCGACTGGCGGACAGCGGCCCGGTCCAGCTCCCCTGCACGCTCCACCGCCGCTGCCGCCTCTGCGGGCGTGTCGACCAGAAAGCCGTTCAGCCCGTCCTCGATCAGCTCCGGCATGGAGCCGCGCCTCGTTGCAATGACAGGAGTGCCCGATGCCATCGCCTCTACCACCGACAGTCCGAACGGCTCTGCAAAATTGATGAGGTGGAGGAGGGCGCGCGCCGACCCAAGCGCACGCAGACGCTGTTCACCACCCACCAGACCATGAAAGCGGATCTGCGTTGCATCAAGCTGCGGAACGATCCGTTGCGCGTGGTAATCATGGTCCTGAACGAGGCCGAACATGTCCAGTCCGCAGCGCGCGGAACGGGCTGCTGCAATCGCTTCGGCCGCGCCCTTGTCGGGATGAATCCGGCCAAAGAACAGCAGCCGTTCACTGCCGGCCGGATCGAACAGGAAACTGTCGACATCGATCCCGTGATGGATCGTGGCGGCATAACGCAGCTTTGGGTGCCGGTCCGCCGCGCTGATCGCGACGAAATGCACGCGATCTTCGAACGGCTTGTACATCGGCAGAATACGCTCGGATGAAAAGCCGTGAACTGTCGTCACCACCGGCGTGGCGACCAACGGAGCAAAGGCATGGGCCGGAAAATCGGCCTGGTTGTGAATAAGGTCGAACTGACTGGCTTGCGCGAACAGATGCGCAAGATGCCGATATTCCCACACCTTTGCATCGATCGACGGATCCTCGCCATAGGATGCCGGCACGATCGCATCGAGCGTGGCGCTCGTCACGCTGTCCCTGGTGGCGAACAGAGTGACGTGGATGCCGCGTGCCACCAGCGCTTCTGTCAAGAGGCTTGTGACCAGTTCCCAAGGCCCATACTGGCGTGGAGGCGTGCGCCAGGCGATCGGCGCGAGCATCGCAATCCTCATCAGGGCAGCTCCGCATAACGCAGGATGACGCCCTCATCGGGCAACAGCTTTATGACACCGGCCGCAACATCATGCGGTGCAAACGTCCGGCAAGTGGACAGCAGCATCGTTGCCGCGCGGTCAAGCGACACCTGTGCATCCCCACTGCCGAGGTTGAGGAGAATGAGAAACGCTGCGTCATCATCCTGTCGTTCAAAGGAGAGGAGATTGCCACCATGCGCGCTTACCTTGTGAATGCGCCCGGTATTTAAAGCTGAGAACCGGCGCCTGATGCGCAGCAACGCACGGGTCAGCGACAGCATGGAGTCTGGATCATGCTCCTGCGCGGCGACATTGCGGGTGAGCCAATCGGGGTTCAGCGGCAGCCATGGCTCCACCGTGCTGAACCCGGCATGCGCGCAGGCATTCCACGGCATGGGGGTTCGTGACGGGTCGCGGCCGATGTCGAGGCCGGGCTGACGCAGGTGCTGCGGGTCCCGGATCCGGTCAGGTGGGATAGCGACCTTGCCAATGCCAAGCTCGTCGCCCTGGTACAGCGTCGGCGTGCCGCGCAAGGTCAGCAGCAGCATGACCGCCACGCGCGCCTGCGCCTGTCCCAGCCTTGCGGCGACGCGCGGCGCATCATGGCTGCCCAGCACCCAGTTCGGCCAGCCATGCGCTGGCAATGAAGCTTCATAATCCACAATGATGCGCGCCAGCGTTGCTGCATCCCACGCGCAATCGAGAAGCCCGAAGTTGAACGCCAGATGCACTTGCGGGCGTTCGGGCGTGCCATGCCAAGAAGCAAGCCGCGCCGGCGGCAGGCAGATTTCGCCGATCAGCACCCGGTCGTCATAAGTGTCTGCCAGCTGCCGCATTTGTGCAGCAATTTCATGCGCTTCTGGCTGATCGGTCGAATGTGTCTGAAGCACGCGGTCGCGTTCCGTGCGATCTGCGGTCCAGTCGGGATTGGCCGGATTGTCCGCAAGATCAGCCGCCTTGACGATGTGCCACAGGACATCGATGCGAAACCCGTCCACCCCGCGGTCCAGCCAGAAGCGCATCACATCAAGCATGGCTGCGCGCACACCTTCGTTGCGCCAGTTGAGGTCCGGCTGCTCCTTCAGGAAGGCGTGCAGGTAATATTGACCGGTCCTTGCGTCCCACTTCCAGGCAGAGCCGCCGAAATCGCTGATCCAGTTGTTGGGCGGGCCACCGTCTGTTGCACCGTCGCGCCAGATGTACCAGTCCCGCCTGGGATCGTCGCGCGACTTGCGGCTCGCCAGGAACCACGGGTGTTGATCGGAACTGTGGTTGGGCACGAAATCGAGCAGCACTTTGAGGCCACACGCATGCGCCTTGGCCAGCAGGCGGTCGAAGGCAGCAAGGTCGCCGAAGATTGGATCGATATCGCAATAATCGGCTACGTCATAACCAAAGTCAGCCATCGGCGACGGAAACACCGGCGACAGCCACACCGCATGGACACCCAGGGCAGCAACATGGTCAAGTCGGGCCTCGATCCCGGCAAGATCGCCGATCCCGTCATTGTTGCTGTCGGCAAAGGAGCGCGGGTAGATCTGGTAGATGACGCCTGCCTGCCACCATGCAAACCGCCCCGAACCCGGGTCGCTCACAGCGCAGTGACCTGCGCCCTGCCCCGGCACCAGACCAATCCCCCGCTTCGGCCAATCGGCAACAGCATCACCTGCGGCTCACAACGCCGGCATCGGTGCGGCCGGCGTGATCCTTGGCGGAGTCGTGAAGGGGCGGATGCCGATCGCGGTGTAAACCTCGTCCGGGTAATAGACGACGCCGCCCTTTACCACCATCGCGACAGATTTGATCGCCTTGATGTCCTTCACAGGATCAGCCGGCACCAGCAGGAAATCGGCAAGCTTGCCGCGCTCGATCGAACCAAGCAGCTGATCCTGACCAAGGTAGCGCGCCATGTCGAGCGTGCCGCGGGCAAGCACTTCGCCATTGCTCATGCCCAGCGTGGTGAACAGTTCCAGCTCGCGATGGAGCGTGAAGGCGCCACCTGTATCGGTGCCGGGGATCAGGAGAATGCCGCGGCGGTGCATCTCGGTCAGCGTCTCCACGATCTTGGCCTGCGCAGCGATATAAAGCGCGCGTTCCTCCGCCGTATCCGCGCCGAACAGCGCCTGCATCATCTGGCGCTGTTCAGTAGGCGGCAAATTGTCGAAATAGTCGAGCGAGCCCGGGTTGCGCACGCCATCGATCGCGGTCAGTCCGAGTTCGTGAATGCCAAGCGTCGGTTCATGCGCGACATTGTTGGCAACCATGGCATCCAGCGTCCGGGTCACCTTGGCCGAACGCACGTCAAGGTCGCGAAAACGCTGCATCGCCTTGAACCGGAACAGGGTACGCGTATCCTCTCCCGGGTTCAGCACCCAGCCCAGCATGAGCTGATTGACATGCGTGATCTCGTCGAAACCCGCCGCAATCATGGCATCGGCGTCGGAAAATGCCGGCACATGGCCGGCAACGCGCATGCCCAGGCGATGGGCTTCGGCAACCACGGCCGGCGCCCATTCCGGCTGCATCGAATTATAAAGCTTGGCCTGCCAGAAGCCGCGCGCCGCATACCAGCGGACGTGATCCATCGCTTCTTCGGCCGAGCGTGCCAGGCGGCCGTTGGCCGAACTGAACGCGCTGTCGCCTTCGATGAAGCCGCTGCGCAGCACCCGCGGACCGGCAACTTCACCCTTTTCGATCCGGCCGATCAGCTGCGTCAGCACTTCGTCGTTGTTCCCCATGTCGCGCACGGAGGTTACGCCGGCCAGCACGTTCATCAGGGCATCTTCCTGACCCAGATGCGCATGCATTTCATAAAGGCCGGGGATGAGCGAACCGCCGCCGCCGTCAATCTGCGTCTCGCCCTCGGTGGCAGCACTGCCCGCCGGCAGGATTTCTGTAATCCGGTCGCCGGCAAAGACCACGTCACGCAACGGGCTCATCACCCTTGTGTCAGGCTCGAAGACGCGCACATTGCGCACCCGCACGGGGCCTTCGTACCGATGCGCGAACTGGTTCTGCAACTGGACCAGCCGGTCCGAAGCAAGCTGCTCCGACAGATCCTGCAACGCCCTGGATGGTTCAGCGCCCAGATCCTTGCGCAGGATGATGAAGCCCGGCGACGGCAGCGCCACAAGATCGCCATTGCCGTCGAGCGTAATGTAGCTTGGGGTCGTTGCCAGCCCCGACAGTTCGTAAGTGACGAGTTCGACCGGGCCATCCGTGCCGGTTACTGTCCGCCGGTCCCGCTCTGCCAGCTGCGCCGTGCCGGCAGGCGCAATGGTCATCGTGCGGTCAGCATCGTTCAGCAAGGCCTTGGCCAGCATTGCCATATCGAACGGGGAGCCGTTCTGCGCGACGTAATAGGACGGCAGATCCGCGCCTTTCAGTGATCCCGGTCCGGCAAGATCGGTCCAGCGCAGCTCGCCTGCGGATCGTGCAAAGCTTTCCTCGACCGCATTGCCAAAAGTGGTGCGCCCCGTGATTTTCCAGTCCAGCGGCGCGCCATCGGGGTCAAGCGTGATTTCCTCCTTGATGGAAGGGCCCCGCCCGTTCTGCTTGTAATCATAATCGACGCGCGCCTTGCCATCTTCCTGGTCAACGATCAGGTGACCGATGTCGCGATCCTGCATGTAAACGCGGTATTCCGTCGTTTCTGCAAACGCCGGTGTCGTAACGGCGGAAATGGAAAGCGCCCATGCGCAAACCGTGGCACGAAGTGTAATGTTGCGCATCGAGAACCCCCGGAACAAGTCGATCAAGCTTCAGAGCCGGAGCCTAGCCGCGGCAGCATGGAAGCGAAAGCGCCTTGTGCAGCTCATTGCAGCTGAGGCGCAGTCGATCTGCGCCGGTCCCGCTGGCGCAAGGCTGGACAAGTAATGAGGCGCGCCGATCCGGCGTCAGCATCGCGACCTCCGGTGGTAATCATCGCGGTCGCACCTTATTTGCCAAACGGTCGCCCCCTGGTGGCTGGTCATCTGTCCAGACCGGACGAGGCAGTTTGAAGGATGTCGATGAAGCCCACTCCCGATCCGATCGAACCCGGCCAGATCAGCGTATGGGATCTGCCCCGACCGGCCATTGCACAGCCTTGCCCCGCGCATGTCATCATCGAACATGTCGGGCAGCGCATTGCCGACACGCACGCCAGCGTTCGCACGCTGGAGACGAGCCACCCGCCCAGCTATTACATTCCGCCTGCGGACATCGCACCCGGCGTGCTGCGGCAAGCCAGCGGCAGTTCGTTCTGCGAGTGGAAAGGCGCGGCAGTCTATTGGGACGTCGTTGTGGGCGACATCGTGCTGCCCCGGGTCGGATGGAGCTATCCCGATCCCACCGCTGCCTTTGCAATGCTGCGCGATCATGTGGCGTTCTATGCCGCGCCCTTCGACAGGTGCAGTGTCGATGGAGAAACGGTGATTGCGCAACCGGGTGGCTTCTATGGAGGCTGGATCACCAGCAAATATGCCGGGCCGTTCAAAGGCGTCCCGGGCAGCCAGGGATGGTAAAAAGATGAGCAAGGATCGCGCAGATCCGCGCCAGCGCGCAGTGCCCAGCGGACGTTTGTCGCGGTTTGGCCAGTTTGGCCGGCTGGCTGGCGGAGTGGCAGCCGGCATGGTGGCCGAAGGCGCGCGCAAGCTTGCCGATGGCGAACGGCCGCGCATGCGCGAGATGCTGCTCACTCCTGCCAATGTCGGCAAGGTCGCTGACCGCCTGTCCAATCTTCGCGGCGCAGCGATGAAGCTGGGCCAGATGGTATCGATGGACGCGGGCGACGTGCTGCCGCCCGAATTGTCCGAGATCATGGCCCGGCTGCGAGAAAATGCCCACCATATGCCCCAGGCGCAGCTGGATCAGGTGCTGGCGCGCGAATGGGGCCGGGACTGGCGTACGCAGTTTCGTCGCTTCGATCCGCGCCCGGTTGCTGCCGCATCCATCGGCCAGGTGCACCGTGCCTTGACCCGCGACGGGCGCGAGCTTGCCATCAAGGTGCAATACCCCGGCATACGTGAAAGCATCGATGCCGATGTGGACAATGTCGCCGCGTTGTTGCGGGTGTCGAACCTGCTTCCGCGTGGTCTGGAAATAGCGCCGCTGCTCGCGGAGGCCAAGCGTCAGCTGGCAGACGAAGCCGATTATCTGCGTGAAGGCGAGCAGATGACGATGTTCGGCCAATTGCTGGCCGATGATGACGCGGTCGTGGTGCCACAGCTCGACACCACGCTGACGACGCGCAACATTCTGGCGATGAGCTTTGTCGAGGGGCGGCCGATTGAAAGCCTCGAGACAGCGTCGCAGGAGCAGCGCGATGCCGCAATGCACACGCTGATCGCGCTGGTGCTGCGTGAACTGTTCCACTTCGGCGTGATGCAGACCGATCCCAACTTCGCCAATTATCGGGTGCAGCCAGAAACCGGGCGGCTTGTCCTGCTCGATTTTGGCGCAACGCGGCCGGTTGGTGAGCGCACGGCGGGCGATTATCGGCGTCTGCTGAAAGCAGGTCTGGCGCAGGACCGCGATGCCGTACGCGCAGCAGCGGTGGCCGCCGGCTTTCTTGGTGCAGAAGCGGTCGCGCGTCATCAGGAACGGATCGACCCGATGATCGACGTGATCCTGCGCGAGATGAACCATGCCGGACCGTTCGACTTCGGCGATCGCAGCTTTGTGGCAGCGTTGCGCGATCAGGGAATGGAAGTGGCAGCGGACAAGACCAGCTGGCACCTGCCTCCTGCCGACGTATTGTTTGTGCAACGCAAGATCAGCGGCACTGCGCTGCTGGCTGCGCGTCTCAGGGCCCGCGTGGACGTGCGCGCCATGGTGTTGCAGGAAATCGGACCGGAAGCCGGCTGAACCGTCGTCGTTGTGCGGGCCAATCAGCCGGCGATCGGTTGTGTGAGAACGCTCGGCGAGCAAATCGCTGGCGACGATCACTGACTAATGCCGTTGCGCCAAGATCAGCTACGCCGCAACCTAGCAGCAGCAGCAGCAGCAGCAGCAGCAGCAGCACGCGCTGTGCCGGTGATTGCCAGCGTTGGTCAGGAACGCCCTTCGCAGCCTGCATCGCGGTTTCAGGCAGGTGACCTCCAGCTCTCTGGCACGCCGCTTGCCTGCCAGTCGAGCGAGCATGGCCGCCGCCAATTCCGCGGCGCATGCGGCACCGGCCTGTTCTATCGCCATGCCGAGTTCCTTGCCCGTACCGTCGACGTGCAGTCCGGCACATGGGACGATGCATCGGCACATGCCCCCTTGCGCCCACATGATGAGGAAGGACCGGGTTGCATGGGCTGAAAACAGTGCAGCCCGGTCAAGCGCAAGCGGCCAAACCGCCGACGATCAGGTCCAGTAGAGAACGCGCGCAGCAGGCAGTGTCTGTGCGATCCGCTCCTCGAAAAAGATGCGCAGATCGCGCATCAGATTGGCGTCATACACATGTTTCTGCGTTCCGAACTTGGTGCGTTTGATCGCGCGGCCTTCCTCGCCCATGTCCAGCGCGGAGCCAGGATACCAGCTATCCAGCGTGGCCTTGGACCCGTCGGTAAACCGGTGCGTGATAAGCTCGACGGTAAGGTCAAGCTGCGCCAAACCGGCAAGCGCGACGGCTGCATCCTCGATGAGCCTGCCATAAGCTTCCTGCCAGCCCTCTGCCGCGATGATCGGCGCGATGGTAAGGCCGACGGGATAGCCTGCTTCGGCCATGGCCCGCAAGGCAGCAAGCCGGTCCGCCACCGGCGCTGTGCCGCCTTCGAACCGCGCGTAGGCAGCCGGATTGACAGAAGCCCGCATACGCGTGCGGCCACCATGATCGATGCCGAGCAGTGGCGTGACATCGGCAAATTTCGTGGTGAAGCGCAATTGCACATCCGCCTGCCACTGGCCGAACCAGGCGATCGCAGCCGAAAGCGAACCGGTGACAGGCTCTAGAACAAGCGGATCGGTGTAGCAGGAAGCTTCGTAGGTGGTGCCTTCCTGTGCGCGGGCGACACTGCGCGAGGTGACGGTACCCACGCCGGCATAATCGGGTGCCACCCCCAGAATTTCCTCCAGGTTGGCATAGGCACGGGTGATCGGCGGGCCTTTCAGGGAGCCGGCAAGATAGCAATAGCTGCAATGCGCGGGGCATCCCTGCGCAAGGTCGATCCGCCAATCCGCGCTCGGCGCAATGGGCTGGAGACGCAGCCTGGATGGCGGCGCGACGACAATTGCCAGCGTGCCCTTCGCCTCAGCGTAAGCACGGCGCTGGTCATCAGGCAAGTCAAGCTTCAGCCGATCGCCGGGCAGTTCGACGATTTCCACTCCCATTGCAGCGGCACGCTCGACCATGCGGCGACCTTGGGCAAACTCGCGTGCCGAACGGGTGATGAACACGCGGCGCGGCCGCCACGCCCGCGTAGAAGCGGACGCAGACCGAAGCTCACCCGAATTTTCAAGCCATTTTCCAGAACTGTCAGTTTTCTGCTGCACCAGGCTGCAACGGTCGAACGCGCGAGTGGTTCACGTTTCATTGCGGGCCTGCGCAATCGATTGCCTGCAAACCCGCACCGTGCGTCGTGATCCGCTGATCGAACGAGCCCCTGTCTGTCTGGCGCTTCGTGCACTGTTCCTGCGCCGTATTGCCAGGTGAACTGACGCCCGTGCTGTGCATCACCGCTTTCCATCCGGGTTGCCAGCCTTGGCTCACACCCGCAGCACGATTCTTGTTCTGTCTCGCCAGAAATGAAGTTCAAGCTGGTCGCAGCCTTGTCGCGACGCAGCGCGACCGGTTCCAAGCGCTGCCAACAAGGTGCAGATGGCTTGCATATCACCACTGCGCCTTGCGGGGCCGGGTTGGTTGGCCTGCTTTCGTGTTCGGCTTTCCCGGTATTGCCCGCCTTCTGGCATGGCTGTTCATTTATGCCGATGTCCTGTATATCGGAACAACGTGTTGATGTGTTTAGCGAATTGGAAATATTCCGGGTTCATGACGCTGGTTTCAGCAACGCAAAATTCAAGGTGAGCGAAGTGGCGCAAGTTCGGAACATCTCCTCAGGCGAGGCATCGCTTCCGCAGGTAAAAGACAGGTGCGCCGGATGCCGGGATGGCACCCAGCTTGGCTTCAGCTTCACCATGGCCTTTCAGCCTATTGTCGATCTGGCAGCGCACGCGATCTGGGGCTACGAAGCGCTGGTGCGCGGGCCGGATGGACAATCGGCGGCTTCCATCCTTGAGCAGGTCGACGAGCAATCGGTTTATGCATTCGATCAGGCTTGCCGGATCAAGGCGATCGAACTGGCCGCCCCGCTGCTGCCGCGCGATGGCAGGACAAAGCTGTCGATCAACTTCAAGCCGAACGCGGTCTACGAGCCGGCCGCCTGCATCAGGGCCACGCTGAACGCGGCGCGCAATACCCACTTCGACCGTTCGCAACTGATGTTCGAATTCACCGAGGATGAGCAGATGCGCGATGTCGCGCATGTGCGGCTTATCGTGGATGCTTACCGAAAGTTCGGCTTTACCACTGCGATCGATGACTTTGGCGCGGGGCACGCTGGCCTCACTTTGCTTGCTGATCTTGTGCCCGATGTGATCAAGCTCGACATGAGCCTGATAAGGAATATCGAAAGTTCCAGCTCGCGACAGATCATCGTGCGCAGCGTCGCGCAGATGGCAGAAGCGCTCGGCGTCGTCTGCCTTGCCGAAGGGCTGGAAACGCAAGAGGAAGTGCAAACAGTACGAGCGCTGGGGATTGACCTTTGCCAGGGGTACTTCTTTGCCCGACCGGCGATCAATGCCCTTCCTCAAGTGCACTTCGCTGTCTGAAACAGCGCCAGGATTGTCGGGGCAAGACCAGATCCGCGCCGCGCCGATGAGCCATCCGGTGTCTGTCATTGGCCGTTGCCGGCATGGTGCTTGGCCGATGACAGACACCGGAAAATGACGGGCTGATGCACTACCGGCAAGGGGCCGAGCGCATGCACAAAGTGAAAGGCTGCGTTGCAAAGACTGGCGCCTAATGTGCAGAGCAGGCGTCAGCCACGCAAGTCGCGCAGTCCCGCGCCGGCACCATGCCAGCGCGCAGACGGACCGCTCCACCTGTTGCTTCAAGCGCGCCGCGGTCTGTGAGGGGTGTTGCATTGCCCACGTGACGCAAATTGCTTCGGCGCAGTGCCCCAGAAGTTTTTGCCAGATGCAGGGCACTGGCATTGCACTGCCGCACGAAGCCAGGCCTGACTGCCCTGCCCCCATCGCGATGCACCAGCATCGCGCCCGATGAACAACCTTTGCAGACAATTGCCCGGTCAAGCCAGCCAGCAAGAGCAGACTGCGGCATGATTTCTCCACCACGCAGGCGAGGTCGCACGGCGCATGCCGCCGCGTCCACGCTGAACCATCACCTGCCTTATCATCGGGCCGGTGGGGAAGTTCAGGGCCGCAGCAGTCCTGCGTCACGGCTTGAAAATCAGTGCATCGCTGGTGGCTAGAATGGCGCAAGTTCACCGCGAAACAGGGGATCGCCTCTGCCCGTTGGGCAAGAAAATTGATGGTGAGGCCACGCATCTCCGGCGCTCAACAAACGTGCGCCGCCGTGACAATGTCTGGCTCTACCGCGCGCAGGTGTTGCGGTCTTTTGCACCACACCTGCACCACGCGATTTAGTCAAAGACAAAGTCCGCCGGGTCTGGCTTGCGAGTCATTTTCCAGTAGTCGATGATCCGGAACGGGAGGTTGGCTGTCACGCGTCCCTCGCTGTTCTTGTACCAGTTTTCAACCCCGCTGAACCCCCAGGCGGTGCCGGCGTTCACCTCGTCCACGCGATCGTTGTATCTGTCGTGCACGTCCTGGCGGCAAGCCATGCTGTCATGGCCGCTTTCCAGCAACATGCGGATGCACCGCAACGCATAATTGACCTGTGATTCTGCGTTATGCGCGATGCTGCCGGCGACCACCAGGTTCGTGTTGGGCCCATAAATGCAAAACAGGTTCGGGAAATTCGGAATGGTGATGCCAAGATAAGCGCGGCCATTGTTGTCCGACCATTGTTCGTTGAGCACGATACCGTCGCGCCCTTCGACATGCATCGGGAACAGGAACCGGTCGGCGTGAAACCCGGTGGCGCAGGCGATCGCATCGACCTCGTGCAACTGGCCATCGGCGGTGCGCACGCCATTTTCCACGATCTCCACGATGCCGCTGGTCACCAGTTCCACATTGGGCTGCTGCAGGGCAGTCAGGTAGGTGCCATTGTCCTGCAAGATGCGTTTCCCGAACGGCGGATAATCCGGCAGGATCTTTTCCAGCAGATCGGGCGAGCGGACCTGCGATTCCATCCAGGCTGTCAGTTGGCGGCGCAATTCCTCGTTCGACGCGCTGACCGAACCCGGCTTGTTCCAGTCAGGATCGACCAGTGTCTTGTCGTACACGCCTTCGGTCGCGACATGGAACAGCCAGAACCGGTACCATTTGCTGTAGAACGGCAGCTTGTGCAGCGCCCAGCTTTGCCCCTTGCCGACCGGCGTATGATAGGCAGGGTTGGGGAACATCCATACCGGGGAACGCTGGAACACGGTCAGGTGCGACGCGCATTGCGCCATTTCCGGGATGATCTGGAACGCGCTTGCACCCGAACCGATGACCGCCATGCGCTTGCCGGCGGGGTCGAAGCCATCGGGCCATTGCGCGGAATGGAACACCGCGCCCGTGAAGCTGTCGAGACCCTTGATTTCAGGCATCTTGGGCCGATTAAGCTGACCGACCGCGCTGATGACCGCCTTTGCCTTCAACGTCTCGCGCTGGCCGTCCGTGCCGACAATGTCGACCTGCCAGATACCGCCATCTTCATGGTAGATCGCCTGGCTTACCTCGGTGTTGAAGCGGATGTGCTGCTTGACCCCGTATTCCTCGGCCGACTGGTCAAAATACTGACGGATCTCGTCGGCGAGCGGATAATATGATGTCCACTGGTGGTTGGGCCGGAACGAATAGCTGTAGCTGTGTCCCGAAACATCGACGCGACAACCGGGGTATTTGTTTTCGAACCAGGTGCCGCCGATGCCGGGGTTCTTCTCGATGATCGTGTAGGGGATGCCCATTTCATCAAGACGGATCGCGGCCAGCACGCCGCCCAGTCCGGCGCCGATGATGATTACCGGAAACTCCTTTGCGGCCGCTTTCAGCGCGTCGGTGTCAAGCTCCACTGCGCGGCGGTCGACGCCGTCGAGCGCGACCTCCTCGCTGATGAACTCAAGATAATCCTCTTTGACATTCCCGCCCGACATGAAGCGGAGCAGTTCCTGCGTGACCTGCGTGCTGAGCTGCGGTAATTTCCCATCGCCGGAACGAAAACCGGCGATTGCCTGCATCAGTTCGTCGTGGATCATCTGCGCTTCTGCAGGGGTATAGCCGCCCTCCATCAGGTCCTGCCCACTTTCGGCGCTTTCCACGACATTGACGAGGCGTGGCGGGTGCAAGCGGGACAGGATGGAAGTCTCACCTGTAAGATGCACCACACAAGCGATCAACGGCGGCAGGCTGAGTTCAGGCAGGAACGCCCTGATAACTTCCTCGGGTTCGGTCATCATCTGCGTGAAGGGTTCGAAATGTCCCGCCATGTGATCTGCTCCTGCTCCTGCCGCAGCGACGCGCAAAATGGGCCGCGCTTCAGCATGCCAACCGTTTGCGCAGCATGATCCGCACGCGTCAAGCAAGCTGGAACAGAATACCTGCCGGCGGTGCCCCCGCCGTGTCGCAATCTTCAGCGGGGCTGCGCCGTCCGAACAGCCTGCCTCGTGGGGTACGGCAGCCTGCCAGAGCCATGGAACAGCCGGATGAGCGTGAAAGCAGCATGAACATGGCTGATCCTGACCATGTCTGCTGAAACAGAGCATCTCACCTGCAAGATTACTCCAGTGGATCTGTTCACAAGCTTGTTGTCACGGCCGCGATAATGACGCATGAATGTTGCGGATTCGGGATGAGGGAAGAATATTATGGGCCGACTTCGGCAGCGGCGTCACGCTTCGGCAGTGCTGAGTGGCAGCATGTCGGCGCTCGTTCTTGTTGCAGCTTTCACGCAAGGCGCCGTGGCTCAGGAGGTCACAGCGCAGCAGCAGATGCCTTCCGCAGCCGACACGCCGCTCGCAGCGCCTGTTCAGCAAGGTGGCGTGGAGGAAATCGTGGTGACGGCGCAGCGGCGTGCCGAAAACCTCCAGCAAACGCCGATTGCCATCACTGCAATTACGGCTGACGCGCTGCAACGGCAAGGCATTACCGATTTGAAGGGCGTCGTGCAGGCGTCGCCCAGCCTGTATTTCGCGCCTTATCCCAGTTCTTCGACGACCCTGGTGCTGTTCATGCGCGGACAGGGCATTGGCGACCCCAACATCATCACCAAGGATGGCGGAGTCGGCCTCTATGTCGACGGCATCTACCAGTCGCGTCCGCAGGCGGCCACGTTCGACCTTGCCGATGTGGAACGGGTGGAGGTGCTGCGCGGCCCGCAAGGGACGCTTTACGGCCGCAACACCACCGGCGGCGCGGTGAACATCATCACGCAGAAACCGACCGGCGAGATGGAAGTCGACGGGCTGCTTTCGCTCGGCAATTACGATTACAAGCGGGCGCTGGTGAATGTGGATTTGCCACGGGCCGGCAATCTGATGGTGAAGCTGACCGGCTTGTTCAGCAATCGCGATGGCTGGGCGAAAAATGCCGAGGATACCGCTGGCGTTCCTGATGCCAATGATTTTCAGAGCGACCGCAAATATGCCGGGCGCGCGGCAGTCCGGTGGGAGCCCGATCCCGATGTGACGGTCGATTATTCCGTCGATTACAGCAACCAACGAACCACGCCGCCGCGCTATGTGACGCAGAATGCCTTCGCGCCAGTGCTGTTCGCGGGCTACGATTCGGATCCGGAGCGGACCTACCGACCGGTCTACCTGCCCTACAGCTATGTAAAATCAAAAGGCGTGAACCTCATTGCAGAGTGGCAGCCGAACGACGACCTGACGCTGCGATCGCTCAGTTCCTTCCGTGACATAGATGTCAATACGCGGCAGGATTACGTCGAGGCCCTGCTCACGCCGTTCTGGGCCTTCGATGACGTGCAGTCGCAGACCTACACACAGGAATTCCAGGCGGTCGGCGATTTCAATTCTTTCGAGTATGTGGTCGGCATCTACTACTTCAACGAAGATGCGAGCCATCGGCTGCAAGCCGATATCGGAACGGGCGCCGCCGGGCAGCAGGTTCAGACAGACCGTCTGACGAATGCGAGTTCAATCTCCAAGGCTTTGTACGGACAGATTACCTGGACGCCCGACTTCACGCGCGACATGCTCGACATCACAGTCGGCGGACGGCTTACCCGGGATGAACGCGATGCAGACCGGGTGCGCGCTTCCAATCTCTTTCTCGGGGACGTCTCACCGCTTGTTGCACGCCGCTTCAACGGGGCGGGAACAATCATCCCGCTCAGCTACGTGGTCGGCGAGACGAGCGTCAAGAACACGAGGTTCAATCCATCGGGTGTGCTGAACTTCCGGCCCAGCCGCGACCTGACGATTTACGGCAAAGTGGTAACCGGCTACAAGGCAGGGGGCTCGAACGAAGCCTCGCCGACTTTCACGCGAACCGTTGGTCCCGAAACCGTCACCAGCTATGAAGTGGGCGTCAAGAGCGACCTTCTCGACCGCCGCCTGCGCGTCAATGTCGCCGCGTTCATCGCCAAATACAAGGATCTGCAACTCGACATTTCCGCCGATCCTGTTGATCTGTCGCTTGCCGACACCTTCAATGTGGGACGGGCAACGGTCAAGGGCATCGAGGCCGACATCACCGCTGTACCAATCGACAATGTCACGCTGCAGGCAAGCTATGCCTACACCACCTCCAAGATCACCGATGTTGCCGCACCTGCCGGCTCCATCTTCGATCCGGTCATCAATCCCGCATCGCCGGTGAACGTGGGCGATGACATTTCCGGCTATTTCGTCCTGCCGTTCACGCCCGATCACAGCGTGCGGCTGTCGGGCGACTGGACAATCTTTGAAACGGGCAACGGCGCGCTTGCCGCACATGCGGATTACACGTGGAAGGACAAGGTCTACACGACCGCGGGCGCGGGACCATCGGTGCCGATGGGCCGGGATGCACCGGTGAACGACAGCTACGGGCTGCTCGATGCGCGACTGTCCTACAGTTTCGATGTTGCCGGCGACAGGACCGTATCGGTCGCGGCATGGGGCAAGAACATCCTCGACAACCGGTATCCCGGCTTCGTGATCGGCGCCGGATCCATCATCGAAGGCTATCCCAACCAGGCGATATCCTACGGCGATCCCGCCACTTACGGCATCGACGTCGCCTTCACCTTCTGACCGGCGGTACGAGATTCAAAGCGCAGTGTCGACGCTGCGCAGGGTCTCGAGCATCTGCCGTTCGCCTGCCAGTCCTGCGCCCTTGGCCTCGAGTTCGATCTCGTAAAGCCCGGCGTATCCCGAAGCACAGATTGCTCGCAGCAAGGGGGTCCAGACAATCAAACCTGCGCCGACGTCGATCCGCCCGGGTTCAGCGCCTGCCGGAACATCGGCAAGCTGCACCGCGGCGACCAGATCGTGCACCTTTTGAAAAGTGGCAAGCAGATCATGCCCGTTCAGCGCCAGGTGACCCACGTCGAACATCAGCTTTACCGCCGGATGATCGGCCGTTCGAACAAGCGCGATGGCATCGTCGAAAGTTTCGACCAGCATCGCCGGCAGCCAGCGCGGTGACGTCATCTCTACACAGCACACAACGCCTGCTGCCGCTGCAAGATCGCCAGCCCGGCGAAGATTGTCCGCCATCGCGGCAAGCTGACGCTGGCGATCCAGTTTGGCATCAAATCCCGTTACACAGGTCAGGATGCTGCCGCCGATCCGCCGGGCAGTTTCAAACGACCGGTCGAGTTGCGCCATCAGCGCAGCGCGGCTGTCTGCGTCCGGCGCGCTCCACCGCGGCAAGTGCCAGCCACGTGGATCATGAACAAAAGAGCCCATTCTCAACCCCCGCCGCGCCGCGTGCTGCGCAACCCTTGTCTGTTCCTGAGCGGGGCGCAGGGCTGCATAATTGTCCTGCACCCCGGTAAAGCCCAAGTCGGCGATGAAGTCGATCTGATCGAAAGGTTCTGTTGAGCGGGCAGAATGGCGAAACAGCGGCAGCGCCGGTCCGCGCATGCCGAGATGCGCGGCGTAAGGCAGGGTCCAGCTCAATGGTCGCGCAGAAAAGCAAGGAAAGCACGGTTGAAAGCAGCAGGCTGTTCCTGCTGGATGAAATGGCCCGCATCGGCAATCTGCACTACGTCCTTCAGCCCCGGTACCCGCCGTTCCATGCGTTCGCGCCAGTCGGGAAAGAAGCCGAACGAAGGGTCCTTTGCGCCGTGGATGAACAGCGTCGGCACGTGAACGTCATGGTCGGCCCAAGCCCGGCCGATCTCCCAGTTGATGTCGGCAGTGCGGTAGGAGTTCAGCCCGCCGATGGTGCGTTTTGACACATCGGGATCCATGTATCCTTCGACGAACTTGGCAAATTCATCCCGGCTGAGCCAGGCCCAGGGCAGATCGGGCGCCGGCGGGAGAGCATCGAGATAACCGCTTCCAGCAGATGGCACATCGAGCCAGTTCCAGAGGTTTCCTTGTGCAGACAAAGCGAAGAAGTCCCGCTTCAGGAATTCGGCAAGATTGTCGCCCAACTCGCGATCGGCAGGACCGATGGGCTGAAAATAATGGAAGTGCAGGAAATGCCGTTCGGCCATGGCGGCAAAGCGCGCGGACGGCGGGTGGTCGGGCGATGCCATGACTGGCTGCGGTGCCGTACCGGGCGGCAGAGTGGGTGCCGCCCCCAGCATGGCACGTCCGGCAAGGTCATAATCATAGGGAATGGTGGTCACCAGCGCACGGACCCGATGAGGCGCGCGCACGGCAAGATTCCAGGCGTATTGCGCGCCGAAATCCTGCCCCACGACAAAGGCGGTCTGCGCCCCGAAATGATCGAGAATGGCCAGCAGATAACGCTGCATGCAATCCGAAGCGTAAAGCCGCGGGTCGGCGGGACGGTCGCTCTTGCCGTAGCCGAGCGAGTCGACAGCCACTGCCTTGAACCCTGCTTGTGCCAAGGGCGCCATCTGGTGCCGCCATGACCAGGCCAGTCCCGGAAACCCGTGGATCATCAGGACCACCGGCCCCTCGCCCGCGACAACTGCGTTGATCGATACCCCGCCTGCTTCGATCCGTTCCTCGCGCATTGGCGCTCTCCTCAAAGATCCTTACCCGCAAACGCCTGGCTCTGCGTCAGCTTCATGGTGCCAGCACCGCGTCATGCTCGCCGCTGGCGATGCGCCAACCCAGCGTTGCGATCTGCCTTGCCCTGACGCCGTGTACCGCCGCGACATCGCTCGAGGCGTTGCCGTCCAAGGCCCGGCGGAATACGCCTTGCCTTATCGCCGCATTGCGAAAGGCAGCAAACGCCAGCGCAAAGGACCAGACCGCAGGTGGAGGCTCACGCATGTCCATCGCATGCCAGTACTGCTGTATGTAAGCTGCCTCATCGGGTATGCCCAAACTTGCACGATCAACGTCGGCAAGACCCCGGTAATCTTCGTGAGGCAACCGCCAGGCGAGCACATGCTGCGCAAGGTCGGCAAGCGGATCGCCAAGCGTGGCAAGTTCCCAGTCGATCACCGCCTCGATCGAAGGTGCGTCGCTTGCAAAGATGATGTTGTCATTGCGGTAATCACCATGAACGATGCAGCTGTGCATGCGACCCGGATTGTTTGCCTGCAACCATGCGACAAGGTGCTCCATTTCGGCAATGTGCTGCGTTTCGCACGCCCGGTGCTGCCGCGACCAGCGGCTTACCTGCCGCGCGATATAATCGCCCTGCCTTCCGAAATCGCTCAGCCCCAGCGCTGCAGGATCGAGCATGTGGAGCGCGGCGAGCACGCGGATCATTTCCCTGTATATGCCGCCGCGTTCCCCTCGCGTCAGTCCGGGCAGCGCTGGATCCCAGAAATTGCGCCCTGCGACATGCTCCATTACGAAAAATGGCGTGCCGATCACCGATGCATCCTCGCACAGGGCCAGGGGACGTGCGACCGGAACGGACGTGCCCGCCAGAACGTGCGTGATGCGAAATTCCCGTTCGACGGCATGGGCCGACGGCAGGAGCGTGCCCGGCGGCTTCTTGCGCAAAACGAAACGCACCGCTCCATCCACCCGGATGGCGTAGGTCGGGTTGGATTGTCCGCCTGCAAACTTTTCCAGCTCGATCGCGCCGGCCGCATCGGGTACAAAGGCGTGCAGCCAGTTGCGCAATCTCACGATGTCGAGCCGGTGCGGGGCGGCAGCATCATCCATGCGCGCGATCAACCATGACGCGCCAGCTCCATCCGGCCAAGCTGGTGGCGATGCACTTCGTCGGGACCGTCCGCAAACCGGATCTTGCGTGCATTGGCGTAGTGCTTGGCAAGCACGAAATCCTGTCCGATCCCGGCCGCGCCATGAGCCTGCATCGCCCAGTCGATCACCTGGCAAGCCATATTGGGAGCCGCCACTTTGATCATCGCGATTTCGGCGCGTGCTTCCTTGTTGCCGACCTGATCCATGCGGTGCGCTGCCTGCAGGGTCAGCAGGCGGGCCTGGTCGATCATGATGCGCGAATTGGCGATCCGCTCGATGATGACGCCCTGTTCTGCCAGCGGCTTACCGAATGCGACGCGGGTTTTCACACGGCTGCACATGTCTTCGAGCGCGCGTTCGGCCATGCCGATCACCCGCATGCAATGGTGAATGCGGCCAGGCCCGAGCCGCGCCTGCGCGATTTCGAACCCCCGCCCCTCACCCAGCAGCAGGTTTGTCGCCGGCACCCGCACATTGTCGAACACGATTTCCATATGACCATGCGGCGCATCGTCATACCCGAACACGGTCATGGGGCGCACGACGGTGATCCCCGGCGTATCGCGCGGGATCAGGATCATCGATTGCTGCTTGTGCCGGTCGGCGGCAGGATCGGTCTTGCCCATGAAGATGAGGAGCGCGCAATCGGGTTCGCCAACGCCCGAAATCCACCATTTGCGCCCGTTGATGACGTAATCGTCGCCATCGCGCACGATGGAACTCTCGATATTGGTGGCATCGCACGATGCAACCGCCGGCTCGGTCATCGCAAAGGCGGAGCGGATCTTGCCATCCAGCAACGGTTGCAGCCAGCGGCGCTTGTGTTCCTCGGTGCCGAATCGTTCCAGCGTTTCCATGTTGCCGGTATCGGGCGCGGCGCAATTGAACACGGTGGAGGAAAAATGAACCCGGCCCATTTCCTCGCACAAGGGCGCGTATTCAAGGTTCGACAGCCCGGCACCGCGATCGCTGTGCGGCAGGAACAGGTTCCACAACCCTGCCGCTTTCGCCTTTGTCTTGAGTTCCTCTACCAGCGGCACCCGGGTCCAGCGACCGCCTTCGTCGACCTGCCGGTGATACAGCGCTTCGTTGGGGTAGATATGTTCCTGCATGAAGCTGCGCAGCCGTGCCAGCAAAGCGGCCGTACGTTCATTGTGATCGAAACCGGGCATCAGCTGTAGAACCCCTTGTCCTGCGCTGCACGCTCCACCAGCAGCGGTGCCGGTGTCCAATATTGCGCGCCTTGTTCGGCAGCGAAGCGCTCGATGGTGGCCAGCACTGTTTGAAGCCCGCGCTGGTCGGCCCAGAACATCGGACCGCCGGTAAACGCGGGAAAGCCGATACCGTTGATCATTGCCACGTCAATCTCGTGCGGCCGTGGCACGATGCCCTCGCCCAGCAGCCTGGCGCCTTCATTCACCATCGCCAGGATGAGCCGCTCGACAATTTCCTGCCGGTCGATGTCACGCAAGGGAATTGCATGGCGCGCGGCATGGGCCACGATCATCGCACGGGTATAAGGATCGTCGCTGGCCTTGCGTTTGTCGTCGTAAGCGTACCAGCCAGCACCGGTCTTTTGGCCCAGGCGTCCTGCAGCGACCATTTGCTCGGGAAAATCGGCGCGCAATTCGCGTTCGGTCATCGTGGAGCGTCTTGCCTTGCGCGCGGCTGCCTGCACATCCAGCCCGGCAAGGTCGCCCAGCGCGAGCGGACCCATCGGGAAGCCGAATTCGGTCATCGCTTCGTCAATTGCCTGCGGCGTTGCGCCTTCCTCGATAAGGAAAAACCCTTCACGCGATCTTTTGGCCAGCATCCGGTTGACGATGAAACCGTCGCAGGCCCCCGAAAGAACCGGCAGCTTACCGATTTTCCGGCCGAACGCCATGATCGTTGCCACCACGTCGGGTGCTGTTCGTTGCGTGCGCACATTCTCAAGCAGTCGCATGACATGTGCGGGGTTGAAGAAATGCATGCCGGCAACTTCGGCAGGCCGGCCAGAGGCATCGGCCAGCATCGCAAGGTCGAGGAAAGACGTGTTGCTGGCGAGGATCGTTCCTGAACGTGCCATGCGACCCAGTTCCTGAAAAACGTCGGCCTTTATGTCAGGGTCCTCTGTCACGGCCTCGATCACCAGCTGCGCTGCGTCCAGCGTTGCCATGTCGGCCGACCATGTGACCCGTGCCATCTGCTCGTCCATGGCGTGTTGCGTGAGGCTTCCTCTGGCGACCGACTTCGACCACATTGTGCCGACCGCCTTTTGCGCGGCTGCCACTTGCGCCTCGTTCTGCGCCACGGCAACAACGGGTATGCCCGCTGCGGCGATGGCCATGACGATCCCGCGCCCCATCGTGCCGAGCCCCACAACCCCGGCTGTATCGATGCGGCGCGGCGCAATGTCTGCCCCAAGGCCGGGAACATGCGCGACCATGCGCTCGGCTGCGTGCACATGGCGCAGCGCCCTGGCCTGCGGTCCCGCCACTGCCACCTTGCCCATCGCATGCTCGCGATCCAGCGCGTCGGCAAAATCGGTTTCGTAACCGAGACACAGGGCGTCAAGCGCGATCAGCGGCGCTTCATGTCCACGCATCCTGCGTCCCAGAAACTTGCGTGCGGCAGAAAACAGCGCAGGATCGTCAGCCGGCATGGGCAAGTCTCCGGCACTGCGCGGCCCAGCGTCCTGATCCAGAAGCATATTGGCAAAGTCGCGGGCAGCCCGGGCAAGATCACCGCGCGCGATCTCGTCAATGAGCCCTGCTGCCTTCGCCGCGCCTGCATCGATCTTTTCGCCTTGCGCCACCAACCTGATGGCGAGGTCGAGCCCGGCCAGCCGCGGCGTCCGCTGCGTGCCGCCATTTGCAGGAATGCGGCCCTGCTTCACCTCCGGAAAGCCGAAGACCGCCCCCTCATCCGCGATGCGGTAATGCGCGCTCAGCGCCAGTTCCAATCCTGCCCCCAGCACCTTGCCATGCACCACTGCGACAATGGGCTTGCCGATCCGGTCCATCGCGCTGAACACTTCGCCGACCCGCGGCTGGGCCTTGCCAAACGCGTCCACATCCGCATCACCAACAAATGATCGTCCCAAACACCGGATAATCAGCGCTTCTGCCTGCATGTCCTTGTCGAACGTCCGCAGCGCTTCGGCCAGGCTGCCGCTGATCTGCTGCACGTTTGCACCTGCCGCGCTGTTGTCGATCAGCGCCTCGGCAATATTGCCATCGCGCCTGTATGTTACTTGCCTTTTCAATACACTCTCCGGCAGATGACTGCGATATCTACTTGATCTTGAGGATGAGTTTGCCCCTGGCCCGCCGCGCTTCCAGATGCTGCAGCGCCTGTGTCGCCTCGTCGAGAGGATAGACATTTTCGACTTCGGGACGAATTCTGCCCTGCGCGATCCACGCCATGATCTGTTCAAGATTTTCAGCGTGTGGCCTGGGGTCCGCGCGCAATGAATTGCCCCACAGCAGCCCTACCGCCGCCGCATTTCTCAGCAGCAGCAGATTGGCAGGGATCGACTGGATGTCGCCGCCGGCAAAGCCCACCACCAGCAGGCGCCCACCCCACCCGATCGACTTCAGCGCCGCAAGGTTGAGATCGCCGCCAACCGGATCGAACACGACGTCGGGACCCTTGCCGCCGGTCAGCTCGCCTGCCCGGCTGCGCAGATCTTCCTGTGCATAATTGATGCCCGCGACCGCGCCGTGCTCCGCTGCCAGAGCAAGCTTCTGCGGGGTCGATGCACAGGCGATCACCCGCGCGCCCATGCTTGCGCCGATCTCCACTGCGGCAAGCCCCACCCCGCCTGCCGCGCCCAGCACCAGCAGGGTTTCACCGGGATCCAGCCTCCCCCGGTCCTTCAAGGCGTGATAGGCCGTGCCATACGTGATCAGGACACCCGCGCCGGTGACAAAATCGATCTGTTCTGGCAGCGTGAAGACCTGATCCTCGTTTACCGACACCTGCTCGGCAAAGGCGCCGGTGCCGGTGAAGGCGACCACCCTGTCGCCAGCCTTGAAACGGGTAACGCCCTTGCCTGTGGACAGGATCACGCCGGCTGCCTCGCTGCCGGGGACAAAGGGCAACGCCGGTCTGGTCTGATATTTGCCCTGCACGATCAGCACATCGGGAAAGTTCACGCCTGCTGCATGCACCGCAATGATGACCTTGCCTGCCTGCGCAACAGGCGGGTCGATCCTGTCCACGGTAAGTCCGGTCACCGGCGCGAACGATGTGCACAGCAAAGCCTGCATCGATAATCCTGACGTTTGTTTCAAACACCTGTTTGACATCCGCAGCTACAGTGTCAATAGCTTTGTCCTAGTATCAGACCTTGAAGGTGGCGATGAACTGCGGGGAACAAAACACACCTGGATCAGTGACAAGGGAACCTCCGCCAGCCAAGCTACGCATCCTTGCCGCGGCCGAGCAACTGGTGGCAGAGCAAGGTTTCGACGCAGTCTCGACGCGGGACATAGTAGCGCGCGCGCAGGTCAATATTGCTGCAGTAAATTATTATTTCGGGTCGAAGCAAAGCCTGTTGCTGGAAATATTCGCGACAAGAGCGGCTGAACTGAACCGGGAACGCGCAACGCTGCTTGCCCGTGTCATCGACAAGCGACCTGACGATGTGCGAGCCATCATGCACGCGCTGTTCCAGCCAACGATCCTGTGGAACAGCGAGGAACGCCGCCTGGCGCTGCGCTTTCTTAATCGTGCAAGGAGGGAAGGTCCGCTAGAGGTGCGTGAAACCATTCGTACCGACGTCCGGCACCTTTATCGGTTTGTCGATGCTCTTGCCAATGCGCTGCCGCAGATGCCGCATGAAGAACTGCTGTGGCGGTTTCACTTTGCCCTGGGTGCATTGCATCACAATCAGCCCGGTGATTATGAACGGCTGATCGTCCTGTCAGATGGAGCATGCCGGCCAGATGACCAGCAGCGGCTGCTGGATCATCTGCTGGATTTCGTTGCACGCGGCTTCGGCGTGTGACGGCGGCAGCTCCGGACGCTCGGAAAGCGGATCAGCCGATGTCGATCCACTGTTTCGATCTTGAAGATTCTCGAACCGCATCGAGCACCTTCTGGCTTTGCACCGCGTCATCGAAAGTCGCGGCACGTTCGGGCAAATCAGGCTCGCGGCCTGCCATGCGGTCGCGCATCTCGCCAAACAAACGCGCATAAGGCGGCACGTCATAGCCGCTGGTGTGCCAGCGATCCATCTCGGTCTGGATCAGCGCGCCAATGGGAAACGGCGTCGGCGGCGGGTTCACCAGATCGTCGGGAACGGGCATCTGCCTCGCGCCGGCGGCGTCCTGCACCCACACTTCTTCCGGATCGCCATAATTGGCGCCGCTCTGCACCCAGGCGCTGCCTTTGCTGCCGGTGATCTTCGTCCCCATGATCAGCGGCCCGGGCGCATCCTGCGCCGCGATGATCGTTCCAGCCGTTCCTGCGTGGGTGCGAAACTGCACGCTGTAGGCATCGTCGGCAGTCCGGTGCGGCCGGCCCCGGGCGATGGTCTGCAAAACCCCGCTGACGCTGGCAAACCGGCCCAGCATGTATTCGGCCTGATCGAACATGTGCGAGCCGAATGCACCCAGAAACCCGCCGCCCTGATCCGCATCTTCCCACCAGGGAGCCAGCGGTTCATCCGGGTCATCGTTGCCGGGCTGATGATAGATGCGCAGATAATGAAGCGGCGTTCCGATCGTGCCGCCAATCACGACTCGCCGCAGCAGCGCCTGCACGGTCTCGAACCGGAATTCGGCACCCATCATATGCAGGATGCCCGCGTCATGCGCCGCATCGCGCATTTTCTGTGCCTGCGCTGCATCACGGGCGAACGGCTTTTCGCACACGACATTGCGGCCGGCCTCGATCGCCGTCATCACCGCATCGACGTGGGCGTGTGGCGGGGTCGCCACGGTGACCAACCGGATGGTATCATCGCGCAGCACTTGCGACAGGCTGTCGCTGGCAAGCGGGATCTGCAGCGGCGCGGCACGTTCGGCCGTGCGGGCATGATCCCGCCCGACGATCGCTGCGACCTCGAAACCGGCGTCGCGCAAGGCGCGCACATGGGTAAACAACCCGAACCCGGTGCCCACGACCACTGCGCGAGGTTGTGTTGTGTTCATCGTGTCGCTCCTGCAAGGCTGATGCAATAATCGAGTGCCGTGGCCGATCTGCTGGCGATTTCGCTGGCCGACGGAGTGGCAGGGGACGGTGAGAACACCTCGATGCCCCCGGCCGCTCGTGCCCCCGTCGCGGCGATTGCCTGCATCAGTGCGGCAAGATCGAACGCGCCTTCGCCAGGCATCAGCCGGGTCATCATGTCTTCATAAGGATCGGCCCGCATCGGGGTAAGCGAAGCATCGTTCATCTGCCAAGCCATGATCCATTCCGGTGGCAGGCTGGCCACATCCTCGATCTTCGAGCCGGAGCGGAAGAAATGCCAGCTGTCGATCAGCAGGCCTGCGTTCGTGCAATCCGCTTGCCCAAGCACCTGTGCAGCCTGTGCAACATTCCCGATGCAGCTGCCGGGAATCAGTTCCACGGCAACACCGAGGCCGTGATCCGCCGCGACGATACATACTTCGCGCAGCGCTGCGCCCACCTTTTCCAGGTCGAACGGCACACCGAACAGATCGGCCAGTGTAACGCTGCGCGCGCCAAGCGTCGTTGCTGTCCGGCAGATGTCCTGCGGAGTTTTGCTGAGCAGCATGGCAGCGATTTCACCGGGCAGGTTCTTGGCTGCACGATCCTGTCCCGCGATCCAGTTGCCGACGATCTCGTAGCTTTCAAGCTTCAGGCCGGCATCATCCATCGCAGCGCGCAGCGCCTCCGGCTCCAGCCCGTCTGCGGCCGCGCGCATCACGTCCGACGTGAACAACGTCACGGCGGTAAATCCGGCGGCATGTGCAGCAACAAACCTGTCGGCAGGCGCAATGGACTGGCAGCTGCCGGCATAAAGAACCCGTTCGCGCAACTGCAGCCCGTTCTGCAGATTTCCCGACGGAGTGATTGAAGCGTCGCTCACTCCGACAACTCCCCGCTGATGACAGGCGTTGCCGCATCGACAGCCGCCTCGCCCTGTTCGTCGATTGCCTGCAGCTTGATCCGGCGCAGGCTGACCTGCGGCGGGGTGCTGTTCTCATCAAGCCCGATGAAGCGCAGGCTCATGCCGCCGTGCCGGTGTCCGAAGGTGCCGATCGCATTGCCGGCAAGACGGGTCGGTTCTTCGCTGACAATGATCCTGACCGATCCGTCGGCGGCGGGCGTGTGGTGGAATTTGGTGACATAGCCATCGCCATCTTCATAGCTGTCGAGGTTTTCCTGCCAGATATTGCACAGCTGGAAGATCCAGTACTGGGCGGGGCTGGGGACAAAATCGATCACCAGCGCCTCATCCGCAGCGCATTCCCAGGTGCCGAACCCGTGATGCCGGTCGGGAACGCCGCCGTTCGACAGATACACTGCCCGGCTGAAACGGATGCGGTTGGGCCGCTGCGCCAGATTGTCCTGCCACCACCGGCGCACCAGCTCGCCATAGCCGAGCACGGTCTGCCCCGCTTTGGCGAGCGCATCGCTGACCTCTCCTGACGACACCGGCTGCGGCTCGGGATCGTCCGCCCGCATGATAGTGAACCGGGGCGGCTCGGTCGTTGCGCGATCATGGTAAAGCGTGCGCAGCAGCAGACCGACGCAATCGGGTGTCATGGGCAACCAGTCGCGCCCGTCACCCGGATCGTTCTGGCTCACGGTAATCTCGAAATTTCCATGGTCATCGAACCGGATGGTGTCGGAGTTGATGAAGCCGGTCGTCGCAAGATTGCTGGGGTCGAACCGGTCAAGCGCGTCCAGCCCCGCCTCTGCCCAGCTTTGTTCGCCGGGATGAACGGGTTGCGGCGCGGTCCATGAGGCGAGCACGAAATACGGCAGGCCACCGCGGTTGCCGCGCACGATGTAATCATGCGATCCATCCACGAATTCCGTCAGAAAATGGTCCTGATCGGGAGACTGGAAATTGATCGCCTGCCGCCATGGCGTGTCGCGCAGGCGCGGCCGTTCAGGTTCACAGTTTTCGCCGAACCGCTCCAGCCCGTTGCGCACCACCCGGCCCATGAAGCGGAACCATTCGGCCCGGTCCTGATCGTCGATCTCATCCGGGCCGAAGCGATCGATGATGCGGCCAGCCTGCTTCAGCTGTTCGCAAAAATCTTCCCATGCTTCGCCCGTCATAAGGCGCTGCGCCGATTTCTCGCTCATGTTCCAACCTCCGGCTTGATATCGAACCGATCCGTGTAGAACCGGAACCTTCTGCGCAGCGCCGGCACATCGACGCCGAAATCACCGGCCAGATCGTAGTGCACCTGCCCGTGCTTGCCACGCGGGTTGGCCTGTTCATAAGCGGAAATACCGGCGCGCGCCGCATCGGTCAGCTCCAGGCCTGCTACTTCGTAGATGCGGGCAATCGTGCCCATCTGGTCGGCCATGCAGTCCTGAAACCGCACGTCGATTGCCTGGGGCAGCAGATCACGCTCTGCAACGCAGCGGTGCAGCATCTGTTCGACCCTGCTGATCCAGTAATCCGCCAGCTCAGGCAGATCGATCCGCTGACGCCGCAGCCGGTCGCCATAAGCGATCATGGTGATGGCGGACTGGATGACCGCCAAGGGATCGCGATGCGTAAGAACGACACAGGCATCGGGATAGACAGTGTGCAGCGCGGCAAGGTTCTCCATATGCGACGGAGATTTCAGCACCCAGCGGTTCGGCCCGCGCGACCAGGTCATGTACTGGAGCAGGCGCTTGCCGTAACGGTAGTGCGGCGTCTGGTCATGCGCGCCAAGGAAATCGCGCAGACGATACGCCCGGCACACCCATTCGGGAACATAGCAGGCAAAATCGGGGCCAAGCAGTTCCAGATCCTCGTGGATGGCGTCAGGGTCCATCTCATGCATGGCCGGCATCAGCGGCAGCAGCGCTTCGAACTGGCTCCACATGGCCTGACAGTCATGGCGGCGCGGATCATCCTGCGGCGCTGGCGGCGGTTCATGCCGGGCAACCGGCTCCATCGTTTCCCACAGGGGCATGGAACGCAGGCGCGCATCGGCCGCCAGCAGATTGACCAGATTGGTCGTTCCCGAACGCGGCAGGCCGGCAATCACGATGGGGCGGTCGATCACGACATCCGCAATGTCGGGGTAGGCGTTCCACCGCTCCTCGAAGCGCAGGCGCGTGGCGACCTGCCGCACGCAATCGGCAAAACCATTGGCGCGACCCACCCGGTTCAATCCGGCATCTTCATCGAAGGAGCGCAACCAGATCGCCAGCCGGGGCAGGAAGTCAGGCGAGCCATAATCCTCGAGCCCGGTGGCAGCGCGGGCCGCTTCGATTACAGCCCGCGTGGTAAGCGTCACTTCCGGCGTTGCGGCAATGGCAGCCTTGATCGCGGGATTCGCACGCGGCGCGGCAAGGTCGTCGATACAGATCCGCTCAGCCGCCATCAGCCTGACACCGTATAGCCGCCATCGACCATGATCGTGGTGCCGGTGATCCAGCTGGCAGCAGAGCTGGCAAGGAACAGCACCGGGCCGGCGATATCCTCAGGCTCGCCCATGCGGCCTAGCGGCGTGCGGGCAAGGGTGGGCTCGGACCACGCTTTTTCGGCAAAGACATTGGCAGTCATCCGGCTGCGCGTGACGCCGGCGGCAACGACATTGACTCTGATATTGCGCGGCCCAAGGTCCACCGCCAAGCCACGCGTCATGCCAAGAAGGCCAGTCTTGCCGGCGCCGTAGCCAAGCGTCACCGCCATGCCCATGAAGCTGGTGACAGAGCCGATCCCGATCACTGCGCCGCCGCCCGATTGCGTGCTGTCGGCAAGTTGGTCGGCGAGCCGTTGTACCAGCCGGAACGGCGCGTTCAGGTGCACCTGCACCGCACGGGCGAATACATCGGGATCATGTTCGTCCAGCCCTGCGGCAAAGAACGAATTGCCTGCATTGTTGACCAGCACGTCAAGCGCCGGAATGCCATCGGCCAGCGCATCGATGCTGGCGTTGTCCTCGACATCGAGTTGCCGGTAATCGAACCGGTCCAGATCTGCATCGTAATCGGCTGCCTGCGCTCTGGTGCCGGTAATGGTGACATGTGCGCCGCTATTGGCAAAGGCATTGGCAATGCCTGCGCCCAGCCCGCTCGTGCCGCCTGTCACCAGCACTTTCTTGCCGGAAAAATCGAAATGGATATCCTGCCGGTGCGCCACAGTCATTCCTTTGTTGCCCATTGCTCTTTCAATGGGTGGACATTCTGACTATACAGACTGTATGTCAAGCCAGCCTGTTGCGACCGATCCCAGAGCTGCCGCAGCAGCGCCCGAACGCCGTAATCTGGCGAACCAGCGCCAGAAAGCGCAGCGCCTCCGGACGCGTGAACGGCTGATCGACGGGGCCATCGCGGTGTTTTCGAGCCGCGGCTATGCTGACACCACCACTGCCGACATCCTGCAAAGCGCAGGCGTCAGCAGGGCATCGTTCTACGCGCATTTCGCCGGCAAGGGGGCGGTGGCAGGTGCCATTGCTGACCGATTTGCACCCGTGTGGCAGCCGCTTTATGCGCAGCTATGCGCATTTGACCGCCCTTTGCTGGAACCGCTGACCCGCTGGTGCGGCGATCATGTGCAGCTTTATCGCGAACATCAGGCCGTGTGCATCATTCTCACGCAGGCAGCCGCCATCGAGCGCAGCTTGTACTGGCAGCTTGCGGCTGCGCAGGACCGGCTGATCGACGAACTGGCCCAGGGCCGGATGGGGCTTGACCATCTGGCGCACGACGAAGCGGCGCGCACGCGTGCTGCGCTCGCGCTGTCGCAGATCGATCACGCCTGCTACTTCCTGGCAATCCGTCGCTGGGACATCGATCCGCAGGCAGGGATTGCGGAAATGGGAATGCAGCTGTGTCATTTCCTTGAGCAGGAAGTCGCGCGCGGCAGGCCGGCAGCCGGGCATGGCGGCATCGGCTCTCAACGATGTGCAGGAACAGGCGCGTCGGACGGGGACGATCTTTACTGACGCCGCTGCCCTACTGCCTGCTACCTGCTGCCTGCTGCCTTGCCTGATTATGCCTTCCCCAGCGTTGCGAGGAACTTGACCAGATCCTTCGCCAGCGCGTCCCCCTGTTCTTCCTGCACGAAATGTCCCGCATTATCGATCCGGCTGTGCGGCGCCCTGGCTGCACCGGGGATGCGCGCGCGAAACACTCCCTCCCACGCAGCGGTAGAAGGATCGTTGTCGCTGAACGCGGTGGCAAACGGCTGTTCAAAGCTTTCCAGAACTTTCCACGCGGCGCGATTTTCGGCAATGCCGGGGCTGTCAGCCTCCGCGGGGATCAGCGTGGTGAGCGCCAGCGCCGCGGCCTTGTAACTTGCGTCGGGAAACGGAGCGTCATAGGCGGCCAGCACGTCCTCACCGGGGCGCTGCACAAAGGTCGCGGCAATGACCTCGCTTACGGCCAGGTCGTCGCTGCTGCGGCAGTGTTCGATCCACGGCCGCACAATCGGGCCAGGCCAGTCATCGACGCCACGCGGCGGCGGTTCTGCGTTTGGCAGCAGCGTGTTGGTGGCAAACACGCCCAAATATCTCTCCGGAGCATCGGCAAGTACCCGCAGGCCGATCGGCCCGCCCCAGTCCTGCGCGACCAGCACCATGCGGTCGAGCCCCAGCCGGTCGATGAACTGCCGCATCCATCCGACATATCTGTCATAGCTGAAAACGCCGCGGTCCGCCGGCTTGTCGGATCGGCCGAACCCGATGTGATCGGGCGCGATGACGCGCCACCCGGCCGCGGCGACAGGACCGACAAGCTTGCGGTAAAGATAGCTCCAGCTCGGTTCTCCGTGCAGCATCAGCACGGTGCCATGATCCGCGATGCCCTCATCGAGATAGTGCATCCGCAACGCACCAAGCTGCGGATCCTCGATGGTGAGGTAGTGCGGATCGAACGGAAAATCAGGCAGATCGGCAAAGCGATCATCGGGTGTTCGCAGGATATTGGACACGCATGCTCCCCTCGAGGTTTCTGGCAGATCGTCTTCTTGCGACCTTGAACGGCATATTCCACAAACCGGCATGAATGGGCAAGTAGGCCAGATCGTGCAGAACAGCCCGCTGGTCCGCCCATGACCGCAGAGGAGCAACGCCCCGATCTGGCAAATACCGCCGCTGGCATTGCCCCGACCGGCCCCGGCTTGACAATGCGCGTGGTGCAATGGGATGCATCTGGCGGCGCAATGCACGAGGCAGGGAAGCTGACATGGCGTATAGTCTGACAGGGTTTGACGGCAAGGTGGCGGTGGTGACAGGCGCCGGGCGCATGCGCAGCATCGGAAGGCCAGTTGCTGTGGCGCTGGCGCAAGCCGGGTGCGATGTCGTGCTGACCGGCACGGGGCGCAACCGGGACAGCTACCCGCAGGACGAACGCGACGCAGGATGGTGTGACATCGATTCTGTAGCGCAGGAAGTGCGCGCGCTTGGCAGACGCGCTCTGCCCGTGGTCGCCGATGTGAGCGACCCCGCCGCTGTCGATCTGCTGGTTGCAAAGACCGTCGATGCGTTCGGCAGGGTGGATTTCGTCATCAACAATGCCGGCGCGGCGCGTGCAGGAGACCGGGTGCCTGCTGCCGATCTGGCGATCTGGCGATCTGGCGATCTGGCGATCGAGAAATGGCA
The DNA here is from genome assembly GCF_031846435.1 of Croceicoccus esteveae. Taxonomy (NCBI): domain Bacteria; kingdom Pseudomonadati; phylum Pseudomonadota; class Alphaproteobacteria; order Sphingomonadales; family Erythrobacteraceae; genus Croceicoccus; species Croceicoccus esteveae. The sequence continues at coordinate 22,092 of NZ_JAVRHS010000004.1, read as the reverse complement.
AAAGGTGATGGATGTCAATCTGAACGGCACGTTCTACATGTCGCGCGCTTTTGCCAGACAGATGCGCGAACAGGGGAATGGCGGCGCGATCATCAATGTGTCATCGGTGGCGGCAGAATTACTGGCGCCGCAGACCAGCGCTTATGCCGCATCGAAAGTCGCCATAAACGGGCTCACCACCATCATGGCGCGCGAACTTGGCCCCGAACAGATCCGGGTGAACGCAGTCGCACCCGGCATTGTCGAGACCAGCCGCCTCGATGACGTGCCGCGCGGCAAGGTGTGGGATGATCTCGTCGGCAACTATATCGCGCTTGGCCGCGCCGGCACCGGCGAGGATATTGCGCATCTCGTCACCTTTCTGTGCAGCGAACAGGGCGCGTGGATTTCGGGACAGACGATCTATATCGATGGTGGCCACCTGCCCACGCCAAGACAGTGAAGCAGTTGCATTTAACGCGTCCTTTGCTGTCGTGATGCCATCCTGCGTTGACTGCTTGTCTTCATTCAACAGCGTATCGCTTGCAGTCAACTGGAGTTGACGCGCCGAGTCTATCACAGATAGCATAGCATTGCTGAAGCCAAATTGGTTTGCGAAGAAAAGTCCTTTGCAAACGATCTGCTGCAATAGAGGACTACAGAATCTGCGATAAAGAGGGCCGCATGTGACCTTGTGCATTATGTATGAAGGCAATGATCATCTTGTGATGATGTCGGACCTGCTTGTGTCGGGCCGCCCAGACATAGTTCCTTATATACCCGCCACAAGAGAAACAGCTTTCGAATACAAAAATGACTGCACGAAGCAAGCAGTTGGCCTTACTCAAAAGCTATGCAAGATAAATGATTATCATGTACTCGGATAGGCGGGCTCCGAGTTTGAAGCCTTATCATTCGCCAAATACCTTAAAAAGAGACTGGGTGACGCAAAAGCGGATCTGAATTTAACCAATCAAATCATTAACGAATATCCTGAAAATGATCTCAGAAAAGTCACAGCCTTTCTCACTCTGGCATTGGAGAACTGCACCGGAAGCTTCGACATAAACACTGTGCCATATCCAGTCGGAAAATTGGGAAAGTTGTGGGCGCTTGGCACGGGCACGGGCGATTTTTACTGGTATGCAGAGAAGATGTTAGGTTCAGGAGGGGCAGGATCTACCCTAGCCGAGATCTTGAGTTTCATGGGAACAATGATGCTGCAGCAGGCACATTCCGGCTATGGCCTGGAAAATGGCTGGGGTGGAGGCTTCCAAATAGCAATCTGGAACGGCAAGACTTTGGAACTGCTTGACCGGATCCTCGTCTGCGGTTGGGTAGCACAGCGTTTCGAAGACCACATCCTGGTCGGCCGAGGTCCGTTTTTCTACCTTTACTACAAAGATGATGATCTGGTGGTTTGCAGGCTCTCCGGCAAAGACGGGGGTGCTTACGAAGTTGCACGTTCTCTGCTGGCAAAAGATCTGCCGCCTATAGTAGATTTGGGCGTGCATACCCCGGATTACACCGTTGATCTGCTTTATCTGGAAGGGTCTGACCAACGGCCAATCATGATGCGATATCCTGATATGGATCAACCAAGAGTGGATCTGAAGGACGGGCAATACTCCACCCGCTTTGGTCCGAACAGCGGGCAAATATCCGGCAGATGGATAGATGAGCATGTCACCAAGATCTGGGGTGATCTCCCAATAAGATGCCTTCTGAACCCGGGTGATCAGGGTATTTAGCATTGTCGCTTCAACGCTGGGGGTATCCCATGCCAGCGCGGCACGTCGCGAAAACGGACCATGGACATTGCTGCTGCAACAGGCAATCTGATCGCCATGATTGCCCGCACTCTCTATCTTCACATCGGCTTGCCCAAAACTGGCTCCACTTTCCTTCAGCAGCAATTATTTTCAAAGCTGAACGACATGAAAGTGGTTTCCATGCCGTCCGACAGCTATTTCCATGATGGCTCGAGCACCGCGAACTCAGGCAACCGGCTGCTAGGCTCCATTTTCCGGCGCAGCGATACCGTCTGGCAACACGAACCCGACCGCCTCCTTGACCATCTGCTCGGCTCGGGCTGGCAGGAGGATGAGCGCGATATTCTGCTGTCTGATGAAGCAATTGGGCGGCAGGCCTCCCGGCAGGGCCTGTTTGCTGCGCACCTTGTCGCCATGCAAGATGCTTTGCACCGGCGCGGCATTGAACAGATGAAGATCCTGTGTCTGTTCCGGCGGCAGGATCATTGGTTGATGTCGCATTACGTCCAGATGTCGGACCGCAACCGGCATGCAGGTCAGGCGGACGCCGATGCCTTCATTCGCCGGACGTGCGACCCTCGACAGAACCGGTTCACTTTTGGCGCGCTGCTCGATTATGCGGCAATCCTTACCGCTGTTTCACAGGTCGTTGCGGACGAGGACCGGGTCTTTCTCCCGATGGAATGGCTGCGCACGGACTCACGGAGAATAGGACGGCAGCTTGCCATGTTTCTCGACCGGGAGGAACAGTCGTTTGCGCTCAGCAGTGCCGACCAGGAAAACGTCCGTCGCATCGGCAAGGACCGCTGGCAGCTGCGCCAGCCTCCGCCGCTTGCCCGGTTGCGCAACGTGCTTGTGCGGCGCTGCGGACATGTCACGCTCAACCCGGACATGTCCCGGCTGGCGTTGGAGACCTACCGCGCCTGCAACAGACAATTGGAACACCAGACAGGTATCGCGCTGGCGCCGCTTGGCTATTTTGCGCAAGGGTGATGCTGAACCTGAAAGCGGCAGATCCGCACGCGCACGGTCTGCCAACGCTTCTTTGAACAGGGAACGACATGGAACTTGATGTATCAGGCAAACGCACGCTGATCACCGGTGCATCCAGCGGCCTGGGTGCGCAATTTGCCCGCACTTTGGCAAGGTCAGGCGCGCGGGTCGCCCTTGCCGCGCGTCGCACAGACAAGCTTGCCGCGCTTGCCGATGAAATCGGGGCGGCTGGCGGGCAGGTTATCTGCATCCCCCTGGATGTGGCAGACCCGCAATCGATCAGCCAGTGCATAGCCGCCGTGCAGCAGGAATGGGGCGGCCTTGATGTGGTGGTCAACAACGCCGGCATCACCGATATAAAGCCCGCCATTGCCTACGAAGCGGCAGATTTCGACAGCATTCTCGATGTCAATCTGCGTGGTGCCTTTCTGGTTGCGCAACAGGCCGCTCTGGTGATGCGGGAAAATGGCGGGTCGATCATCAACATTGCGTCGATCCTCGCCACGCGACAGGCGATGCACGTTTCTGCCTACGCGATATCAAAGGCAGGCGTCGTGCAGATGACAAAGGTGCTGGCGCTGGAATGGGCGCGTTATAAGATCCGGGTGAACGCCATTGCGCCCGGTTATGTCGAAACAGCGATGAACGAGGGCTTCTGGGATACACAGGCGGGCAAGGCGATGATGCAGCGCATTCCCCAGCGACGCGTGGGCCAACCGCAGGAGCTTGACGCGCCGCTGCTTTTGCTGGCCTGCGATGCTTCAAGCTACATGACCGGCTCTGTCATCGTGGTGGACGGCGGACACTCGATCGCATCGATCTGATTGCGCCGCGTATTGCGGCACCGCGACAGGTCGCAAGGTGGTGCCTTGCCCGTGCAGAACGCCGCACCGGCCGTAAGCCGCCAGCTGTGGTCACGTCGCTGGTGGGCGTGGTTTCTGCCATGCGGCAGTCCCGACGCGCAAGCTACGCACCTCATGCATGATGTTGTCGCATGCGCGGTGGCTTTCATGGTCCTGCGCCTCGCGCATGGCATGAACGATGATGGCGATATGCAGGTCCAGCACAATGAACGAGGACCCACGGATGAACGGCGCAATGTCGACTTGATCATTGCACCAGGTGCAGACGGACTGCGGCACCTGTCGCTTCCTACGCCAAAATTGCCGGGCTGATCGTGCTGGCTACACGGGCGCTCAACCTGTTCATCGGTTCGGCAAGTGCAAAACGGGCACTGCCGGCATCGGTCGCCATACTTATGTTCATGCTGCCTTGGATCAGCGCCGGAAATGACCGCTGCAGCCAATCGGGTCATCGACAGCGCCACCGACGTCATGACGCCGCTGCTCGTGTCTTTCCCGCTGATCCTGATATTCTGCCAACGCTGGTTATTGCCGTTCGGGACTGGAAGCCTCGTCGCAACGAATGGCCTGCCGCGTTGGCTGCTTGCAAGGAGCGTGGTGCTGATCATGGTGGGGATGGGTTTTGCAGGCCGTTCGCACCAGGAGCGCGGGTCTTTTTGTCAGGAGCGCGGGGATCAGGCCGCGTCGGGCGTGCTGACCTGCGTCTTCGTGTCGCGGTGTCGCGGCGTTGCCAAACATGTCGCTTTCTCAAAAAAGCGACTTTTCCGCACAAGTGAAATCCGTCACAATCGCCGTCGTTTGTGCCACAATTTGCTTCTGCCGATCTTGCGGCAGACATGCAGGGCAGGGGCATTTTGCAATGATTGCAAGGATTTCGGGCAACATCTGGCTTGGCGGCTCTGCGCTTGCCATCATGCTTGCCTGTGTCAGCACCGCGTCGGCGCAGGAACAGCCGCCTGCGGACGAACAGCAAGGCGCAGATCGCAATGTCTTTGCCACCGATCCGATCATCGTGACCGCCCGGCGGCGGGTCGAGACCGCGCAGGATGTTCCCATTGCGCTCACCGTACTGAGCGGTGCGCAGGTGACGCAGCCCGGCACGATCGGGCTCACGCAAGTGGCGCAGCTTGCGCCCAGCCTGCAACTGACCGCCACCAACCCGCGTCAGACCAACATCAATATTCGCGGGCTTGGCGCGACTCCTGCCTTTGCCAGCCTCGGCCTTGAATATGGCGTCGGCGTCTATGTCGATCAGGTCTATTACAGCCGGCCGACGCAGGCCGCGTTCGACCTTTACGATCTGGAACGGGTCGAGGTGCTGCGCGGGCCGCAAGGCACCTTGTTCGGCAAGAATACGACCGCAGGCGCCATCAACATCGTCACGCAGGAGCCGTCCTTTACCCCTTCCGGCCGGGCCGAGATCAGCCTTGGCAATTATCGTTCCATCCAGGCCCGCGCCACCGCAACGGCGCCGCTGACCGACACTGTCGCGGTGCGGCTCAGCATGAGCGACACGGTACGAGACAAGGGATTTCAGACCGTTGCCAGCACAGGCAAGCGGGTGCACGACCTTTACAGCCTCAGCCTGCGCGGGCAGGTCCTGTTTGAACCGGGTGACGCTTTTCGGCTGCGGCTGACCGGCGATTACAGCAGCTTTGAACAGGATTGCTGCCAAGGCCCCACCACCACGATCCGCACCACGCGCATCGACGGATCAGCGCTGCCGAACAACTTCCTCGATCGCATTGCCAGGTTTGGTTATGAAACACTGCCGGTCGACCCGTTTGCACGCAGGCTTGAAACCAACCGGCCGTTCGATAACACCATCAAGACCTATGGCGCAGCAGCAATCGCCGACCTCGACCTTGGTGCAGCAACAGTCACTTCGGTGACCGGCTGGCGCAAATTGCAATACCGGCCGAGCACCGATGGCGATCTCACCGGCCTCGATATCTTCGTCGATGCCGGAATAGACGAGGATCAGGAACAGTTCAGCCAGGAACTGCGCATCGCTTCCAACGGGGTGCGCACGCTCGATTACGTCGCCGGGCTGTATTACTTCTGGCAGCGGATCGACGACGACATCTTTGTCAAATACGGCGAGGATGCAGCATTGTGGATCCTTGGTCCGGCGCCCGGTTCATCGGCGGCGTCGATCGGCGGACAGGCAGCGCTCAATGGCCTGTTCGCGGATGGCGCGGCGCGCGCAAGCACCAACAGCTATGCGATCTTCGGAGAGGCCACGTACCACATCGGCGAACTCGTCGATGTGACCGGTGGCCTGCGGTACACCAAGGAGGACAAGACCGGCTCGTTTGCCCAAGTGCAGCGCGGCCCTGAACTTTCCGCGACCGAAGTGCTGTTCGGCGCGCAGGCGATCCGCAATGCCTTTGCGCCTGCGATCGCCTATGATGTGGACAGCAGCGAAGACAATCTGACCGGGCGCGCCACGATTGCCGTCAATCCAAGCGACGATCTGCTGGTCTATGCAACCTATGCACGTGGGTTCAAGTCGGGCGGGCTCAACCTAAATGCGACCACCGCGCCGCGCGTCATCGAACCCGAAAAGGTCGAGGCTTACGAGCTGGGCATCAAGGCCGGGCTGCTTGACCAGCGTTTGACGATCAATCTTGCCGCGTTCACGCAGGACATCGACAATTACCAGAGCCAGCAGATCGACACCGCCGTTGCACAGACTGCCTACATCGCGAATGTCGGCAGCGTTCGTTCGCGCGGGGTGGAGGCAGATGCAAACCTGCAACTTTCCCGGTCGCTGCGCCTGTTTGCATCGGGCGCATATACCGATGCTTCGTACCGCGACTTCCTGAACGCGCCCTGCCCTGTCGAATACGTCGGCCTGCAGCTGACCTGCGACCTTTCCGGGCGGCGGCTGCCTGGCGTGTCGAAATATTCGGCAGCCATGGGCGGGAAATTTTCTGCCCGGCTTGACGAGGATCGGATGTTCTATGTGCAGGCCGATCATTCCTATCGGTCCGATTTCTACACCACCTACAATCTGGCGGCGGACTCGCTTGCAGATGGCTATCATGTCACCAATGCCCGGATCGGCGTGCGTGACGAACGGCAGGGCTGGGATCTGTCGCTGTTTGCCCGCAATCTGTTCGACAGCGAATATGTCTCCATCATCAATCCATCTGCTTTCAACACCGGGCAATCGACAGCAATACTGGGCGACCCCAGAACCTATGGCGTCACCTTCAGGATCACTTCTTGAAACGGCCGCACTTCCTCCTGATCGTGGCGGACGACCTCGGCTATTCGGACCTGGGGGCATTCGGAGGAGAGATATCGACACCGCACCTCGACGCGCTGGCGATGAGCGGCACCCGTTTTACCGATTTCCATTCCGCTCCTGCGTGTTCGCCCACCAGAGCAATGCTGATGACCGGCACCGATCCGCATCTGGCAGGGATCGGCACGATGCTGGAGATGGCGCATGCCGGGTTCGAAGGCGCGCCAGGTTACGAAGGTCATCTCAACGATCGCGTGGTAACAGTGGCGCAACGCCTGCGAGCAGGCGATGATGCCAAGCCTTATCATTGCGTCATGGCCGGCAAATGGCACCTGGGGGACACAGCAGGAAGTCGGCCGGCAGCCCGGGGGTTCGACCGCTCCTTTGCGCTTCTGCCAGCCGGCGCAAGCCACTTTTCCGGCCAAGGCGCGGACCGGTTCTCGGTCGTGAGCACAGCCTATGAAGAAGACGGCGTTCCTGTCTCCAGCCTTCCGGACGATTTCTATTCTTCCGATTATTTCGCCACGCGGTTGATTGAATATCTCGATGAACGCCCGCGTGACCGACCCTTTCTTGCGTTCCTTCCCTTCAGCGCGCCGCACTGGCCGTTGCAGGCGCATGACGCCGATATCTCGCGCTACAAAGGACGCTACGACGCCGGACCCGACGTGCTGCGTGCGCAGCGCATGGAGCAAATGAAGCAGACGGGCTTGTGCCCCCGCAATGCTGCGGCACATTCATTTGTCGGTGCTCCGGATTGGTCGCAGCTTGATGACGATGAACGCTCCTGGTCGGCACGCACGATGGAGGTCTATGCCGCCATGGTCGAATGCATGGATCGCAATGTAGGGCGGGTGATCGACACGCTGCGGGCAAGCGGCGACCTTGAAGATACCGTCGTCATGTTCCTGTCCGACAATGGCGCCGAAGGGGCGATGGTCGAAGCATTGCCCATCGTGGGTCCCATCATCGAGGCACGCATCGCAGAACATTTCGACAATAGCCTGGAAAATCTCGGGCGGGCGACCAGCTGCTGCTGGTATGGTCCGCATTGGGCCCAGGCAGCAACCGCGCCATCCCGGCTGCACAAGGCGTTCACGACCCAGGGTGGCATCCGCGTGCCATTCTTCGCCTGTGGGCCAGGCATAGCTGGACAAGGCGCGATCAGCCATGCCTTTGCCACTGCCATGGATGTGCCGGCCACCATGCTGGACATGGCCGGTGTCACGCCAAGCGCTTCGTTCGAAGGGCGCAGCGTGGAGCCATTGAAAGGCAAGTCGATGCGCCACCATCTGGCCGCCGCGGCAGATCGCGTGCACCCTGCCGATGCCGAGTTCGGGTGGGAATTGTTCGGTCGCAGGGCCATCCGTCGCGGCTTCTGGAAAGCCGTCTGGTTGCGTGCTCCTGAAGGCAATGCCGCATGGCAGCTTTACGATTTGCAATCAGATCCGGGCGAGATCCACGATCTGGCCAGCAAACATCCGGACATCCTTGCAAGCCTGGTAGAAGCATGGGAGCGCTACGCCAGGGACGCAGGGGTAGTCCAGACACCTGTCAGCGTCTTTGAAACCTGTGGTGCTGCATGACGGCAGGTGCCGACCGCCCGCACATGCCGGATTCGAATGAAAAGCTGACCAGATCGCATGTCGTGATGATTGGTCTGCTGGCATTTGTGGTAATGTTCGAAGGATTTGACATCAGCACGACGAGTGTCGTGCTGCCTTATCTGGGCGAGGAGTTCGGCGCGACACCGGCGGCGCTGGGCCGCGCGCTCGGGATTATCGCAATCGGCGCCATCCTGGCTTTTCTGACGATCCGCCTGTCCGACCGCTTCGGGCGCAAACCTGTGCTGATCTTTGCCGCTGCCGGTTTCTCGCTGGGATCGCTTGCCACCGTTTTGAGCGACAGCGTCGCCAGCTATACCGCGATCCAGTTTGTCGCACGCCTGCTGATGGTGACGCAGGTTGCGCTTGCCTACATCATGGTCAGCGAAACCATTCCGCCACGGCTGCGCGGGCGCGCCAATGGCTTGCTTGGCGCCTGTGGCAGCTTTGGTGCAGCGCTGCCGTTCCTGCTGCTCGAACCGGCGTTGGCAACGGCATGGGGGTGGCGGCTGCTGTTCGTGGTCGGGGCTATTCCCCTCCTGGCAACGCCGCTCCTGATCATCTGGCTGTCGGAAACGCCGATCTGGAAAGCCGGGAAGGCGAACTGGCAACACAGTTCCATTCTGGCTGAACTGCGTCTGCTCCTGCGGCCGGAACTGCGCAGCTCCACCATCACGATGAGCCTCCTGTGGCTGATCATCAATTTTGCCACTTCGGTGTCGGCGCTGTTCTTCACGCAATATGCGGTGACAGAGCGTGGCTGGGTGCCGGCGGATTTTACCGCGCTGGCAGTGCTCGGTCTTGCCGGCACGTCGTCCGGATTTCTGCTCGCCGGGTTTGCAATGGATCTGATCGGCCGACGATGGACCATCACCGTCTTCATGGTCATGTTGGGCGCGCTGACGCAGTTTTGTTACAATGCGCAAAGCTGGTGGGCGATCGCAGGCTCCTTCGTGGGTTTGCAGGCCATGATGGGAGTGTGGGTGGCGGCATACACCATCAATTCGGAGCTGTTTCCAACGGCCTTGCGCGGCGCGGCCAATGGCTGGTGTCACAATCTGCTCGGTCGATGGGGCGTAGTAACCGCGCCATGGATCCTGGGCGCTCTGGTCGCGCCGCTGGGCAGCATCGGTGCAGCCGCGACAGTCCTTGGCTTTGTCGCCTACCTTGCCGTGCCGCTTGTCTGGATTGGTTTGCCTGAAACGCGCGCACGCAAGCTGGACCAGCCGGACTGAACGCGCGCCTCCTACGCGGTCCGGCGCTGCGCCCGCCACTGTCCGGGGCTTTGCCCGAACCTGCGCCTGAAAGCGGTGGAAAAGTTGCCCTGGCTGGAGAAGCCCAGCTGCCAGGCGATGGTCTTGAGCGGTGCATCGCTGTGCTCCAGCATCCGCACCGCGGCATCGAAACGCCGGCGGGTCACCTGCTCCATCACGGTGATGCCGGTGGTCGCCTTGTAGGCCCGCATCAGATGACGCCTGCCGATCCCGCACAGCCGGGCAAGTTCATCGACGCTGCAATCCGCCGCCGTGGCGCCGCTGGTATCGATGAGTCCGGTCAGATGATCCTCGATGCGGGCAATCTGCCAGGGGGCCAGCATGCCGCGGCGGCCCAGTCGTGCGTGCCGCAGCTCCGCGAGGCAGCGGGCAAGCTCGCCGGTAATGAGAAGGCCAAGTCCCTGCAGGATCGTGTCGCTCGCATGGCGCGGCGCGACCAGTTCGCGGGCAAGCCGGTCAAGCGCCTGGATGAGATCGGCGCCATGAAGGTCGATGCAGGCGACAAGCTCGTCGAACGGGGCGTTGCCGTTGGCAGGTGACATGGTGCCAAGCTGCGCCTCGTCAAACCGCATGATGATCATTTCCCGGTACTGGAATTCGGGCGACCGGACATGCAGCGTGAGATTGGCCGGAATGAGCGCCGCCACGCCGAACGGGGTGAACGAGCGATGGGACGTAGGCTGCCCAAGGCACCCTAAAGCCGGATGATTGCTCCCGTTACGCAGATAGACGACAGAAGGCCTGTCAAGACGATGTGTCTGTTCAAAAGGTCCGCGACCATCCTGTCTGATGTGTTCGAACTGGAATGCGCCTGCCTGCCTGCACCCCATGGTGTGATATTTTGCCTGCGCAGGCTGCTGCATGTGCCCTCCCCTTTGTCATCCTGCATCTGCTTGCCCCGGGCATCGCTGGCAACCATCGCTGCATGTTCACGTCACTTTAGCAGACATCGGGCACAACCGCCAATGGCGCCTTCGTTGCCGGGATCTCGCGGGTTGATAAGCTCAACCTCCAGCAATTGGAGAAGACGCCATGAACAACCCGATCGCCACGGCCGAACAGGCACGGTTCGAACATGCCGCGCTTGCCGTGCTCGCCGATCCGCGCATGCAGCAGACCATCGAGGACCGGCGCGCTTACTGGCTCGACAAGGCACGGCCAAGACCCGCGATGCGCAAGGCTTTCGACACAGCCTACCCCGAGGTGGTGTTCGGCGCCATCATCTGGTCGCTCAACAGCGATCCGATGCGGCCAGGGATCGTCACCATATCGCGCATTCCCCACCAGCTTGACGGGACAGCCGTGCCGGGATCGCGCTGGGGGCTGGACAACCCCGACAGCGTCTACCGGGTGATCCCCATCAGCGGTTCGGAGCGTTACGTGATCCGCGGACAGGTTCATCATCCCCGCCTCACGGAGAATTATTTCACCTTGTGGAATGCACATATGGGCACGGTCGACGTGCTGGACGGCAAGGGTCTGCAGCTTGACGACGAAGGCAGGTTCGAGATCTCCGTCGATGCCGACGAAGCGGGCGAGCGGGCAAATCACATTCGCTCCTCACCCGAAGCGGTCGAGTTCTACATCCGCGATGTGCTCGCCGACTGGGCAGCCGAGCGTCCCAACACGCTGACGATAGAGCGACTGGGCAGCCCGGCTGCAACGCCGCAGCGCAGCTTCGATGAACAGGTGGCAGACGCCCAGGCGATGCTCATCCGCAATGTCGACAACACCATGCGCTGGAACGCGCAGGCGATGGACAAGGAAGCCAACAGCTTCGATTTTACCATCGACAGGGACAGCGACGGCGCGTTGCGCAACCAGCTTTACATCATGAGCCACTTCGATCTGCAGGACGACGAGGCGCTGGTGATCGATGTCGGTCTTGGCGGCGCGGATTATTTCCTTGCCCCCATTACCAACATCTGGGGCACGACCAACAACATCGTCGATCGCACCTCCAGCCTGAACCTTACGCAGGCCAGGCGCAACAGCGCGGACAAGCTTACCTTCGTGGTGAGTGTAACAGATCCCGGTGTCTGGAACTGGCTTGATCCTTGCGACATGCCACAAGGATTGCTGACGCTGCGCTGGGCAGAATTTGCAGATGGGCGGCCGGGTCCCGGCTTTGGCGCGCACAGCCGCATCGTGAAACTGTCCGAACTTGACGATGCCCTGCCGGCCGACACGCACCGCATCACGCCGGCCGAGCGGGCCCGCCAGCGCGACGAACGCGCGCAATCCTATCTGTGGAGAATAGCACAATGAGCCGGGTGTGGATTGTCACCGGCTGTTCCACCGGCATCGGGCGCGCAATTGCCGAATATCTGCTGGAAGAAGGACACCGGGTCGCGGTGACCGCACGCAAGATCACCGATGTCGCCGATCTTGAAACGCGCTATCCCGACCAGGCGCTGGCAATCGCCCTTGATGTCACGCGCGACGAGCAGGTGCGCGATGCCATTGCTGCGACGATCGCGCGGTTCGGCACGGTCGATGCGCTGGTGAACAATGCCGGCTACGGCTATGTTTCTTCCATCGAGGAGGGAGAGATCGGCTCCATCCAGGCCATGTTCGATACCAATCTGTTTGGCGCATTGCGCATGATGCAGGCCGTGCTCCCCCACATGCGCGCGCAACACTCCGGCCTGATCGTCAACATTTCATCGCTTGCCGGGCGGATCGCCAACCCGGCAACGGGGTTCTACGCATCGTCCAAGCATGCACTCGAAGCGATGAGCGAAGCTGCCTCGCGTGAGGTGGAGCCGTTCGGCATCCGCGTATGCGCCGTAGCCCCCGGCATGTTTCGATCCGAGTTTTCTGGCCGATCACTCAAGAGCGGAAACAATCCCATCGGGGATTACGCCGACACCGTGCATCAGCGTATCGAACTGGTGCGATCGGCCGACGGACGCCAGCCGGGCGATCCACGCAAGCTGGCCGCCATGGTCATGGCGCTAGCCGACATGGACGATCCTCCCCGTCAGCTTGTAGCGGGGCCGGATGCCTACGCCGCCATCATCGCCCGAACAGACGAGATCAGAACGGCCATGGAACGGCACAGGACGCTGAGCGTATCCACGGATTTTGACGCGCCGCAGTAAGGCAGCTTCCTCCAAGCCACATGCTGGCACGCCAGATGCTGGTTGCGCGTGGGCGATACAGACAGGGCCGGTTCATTGCCATTGTCGAGAATGGCGCAGGCGTGGGCAGCGCCAGCTTCGCCAGCTCCAGCTTCAGGAGTGCCAGCTTTGACAGGGCAGCTTTGACAGGCCAGCTTTGACAGGGCAGCCGCTATGCTGTCTAGACGCAGCCGTCCTGCGCCACATGCAATCCACCATGCAAGGAGCAGACGCACAGCTGCGCCACCTTGCATCCGGAGAAACTTGTGCACCGACCCTGTGATGTCGTCTTTGTCAGCCGGCAACGCCTGGTTGGCCGGACCAACGGCAGCTCCGCCTATCTTCTCGACCTTGCTGCAGCGGCAAGACGTGCCGGGCTTGCCTGCATTCTGGTGCAGCCCTCCCCCTCGTTTTTCGGGCGCATGCCGGTGCTGCGGCTCACCAGCGACATGGAGGTGTTTACCCGTCATCATGCGCGTGGCGCCGTTCGGCTGGGCCGGCTTCTGGTTGCGCTCGACCCGGCGGTATGGCTGTCGGCGGCCCGCGGCGTGCTGGCAAGGACTACGCGCCGCGCGGGATTGAACATGCACTGGCTGAAGGACCGCAAAGCACCTTACAGCATTGCCGTGCCCTGGACTGACGCCGACAGGACGTATGGCGCGCGGCATGTGCCCGATGGCGCGATCGTCATTGCCGATTACATCTTCCAGACAGAGGCGTTTGCAAGCCTTGGCAGAAAACCACGTGCCACAGCCACCATCATGCACGATCTGTTCCACCGCCGCGCCGAACTGGTCGCCGCAACAGGAGCAAGCGATTCTGTCGTGGCGGTAAGCAGAAAGGATGAGCTGGACTTGCTTGCCCGTGCGGATCTGGTCATCGCGATCCAGCAGGCCGAAGCGGATTTCGTTGCCGAAAACCTGCCACAACAGCCGGTGATGACCGTGCCGATGTCGTTTGCAGCCATAGCGACGGCGCAGCCCGGTGAGGCTGACCAGATCCTGTTTGTCGGCAGCAATACAGAACCGAACATTGCTGGCCTTAAATGGTTCTGCGAAAACTGCTGGCCCACGATCCGTAACGCGCTGCCCGAAGCAACGCTGCAGATTGCAGGAACCGTGGCAACAGGACTGGCGGGATATGGCGTGCCCGCAGGAGCAAGATTGCTGGGCATGGTTGCGGATCTCGACCCGCTTTACAGCCGTGCCGGCGTGGTCATATCGCCGCTTACCTTCGGCTCCGGGCTGAAGATCAAGCTTGTGGAAGCAATGGCGCTGGGCAAGGCGATCGTGGCCACTTCCGTTACTCTGCAAGGGGTGGAGGAAATTGCAGGACCCGCCGTCTGCCAGGCGGACGATGCGGCCCAATTCGCCGCTGCGGTGGTGTCGCTGGCAAAGGACAGGGCATTGCGCGAGAAACTTGGGCTCAAGGCCATTGCAGTTGCAGAACAGCATTTTTGCGCAACTGCGACGCAGGACCAGTTTACCGCCTGGCTGCTGGACCGGTGCGCCGGTCGCTGACGTTGCCGTGCCTTGCCTTTTTTCTGTCGAGGAAGCTGAATAAGCCGCGCCAGGCCTGTATTCTGCTTGCGAGGACCGGTTCATAAGCGCTGGCAGGATCGGCATCAGGAACCACAACGCAGGCCGGCGCGGCGGGATTGCGGGCTCCGCTATCAAAACGCAGCTCTGAAGGTATGATGCTTCTTCAATCGCCTGCTTCTGACAAGGCGGTTGTGGTGTCAGACACAGCCTTGATGGCCTGACCCGGCAAACAGCGTCTGAGCACATTCGTTACCGCAAGCGTCACGAACAGCCTCGGCACCATCCCGCTGATCAGGGAGCTGTAGCAGCTGGGTGTACAAGGCGCGCGCAAGGGCCTGCCACAGCTGAGGGAGGCGCCAATTCCCGAGCAGAGGGGAAGTGAACCGGCTGTTTGCCGCGCCTGCAGGTCAATTGCCCTGACCGGATATCAACGATGCTCCCCTTGTCCTCGATCTTGCATCGCTCCCTGATTGCCGTGGGCAGCATTTCCATTTTCCAAAGTTGGTTTTCCGATTTCGCCAGATCAGGATGCGGCCGTTCAAGAGCGCAACATGGCACTGATGGCGCTCCATTAGCAGCGCTAATGCTGGTGGATTGCGCCCGGCGCAGGCTCCGCTCTGGTCCTTCGGGCATGCACGCTCTGCTTGCCATTACCGATGCTGCATGGCAAATGATGGACACTGCAGGCATCCAGATTGCCGGCGTCGAAGGCGCGCTGGTGCAGGCAAGCGACGGCATTTCATCCCGCCAGCTGACGATGATCCGCGGCTCGCTTCATGCCGCATCCGGTTGACACGCTGGGCTACATGTGGATTTAACGCGGCCAGTCGCGCACGATGTCGAACCGGTTGTGATCCTTGTGATGGACAGGGTTGCACAAGACAGGACCGGCTAATGCGGTAGCGAAGATTAAACCCCAGCCCGGCGCGATGCCGGAATGTCAGGATTGCAACAGGATACACATGGCAGGCTTCAAGAACCCCGATTTCAATGAACGCGCGGACATGGCACGCGCCGCGCGGCAGAACGCGCTTGAAAAGCTGCGCAACAAACCTGCGCCCGATCCCGAAGTGATTGCGCAGAAACAGGCAGCGCAGGCAGCGCGCGAAGCAGCGGCAGCCGAACGGCGCGCTGCCAAGCAACGAGCCGCTGAACAGGAAAAAGCTGACAAGATAGCGGCCAAGGAAGCGGAAATCGCCCGGCTTGCCGCCGAAGCGGAAGCACGGGAACGCGCCAAGCCGGACGAAGCGCAGTTGAAAGCCGCGCGCGATGCCCGCTATGCCGCGCGCAAGGCTCGCAAGCGTTGATCCAGCGCGAGCTGCTTGACATCGCCGAAGTGCCGGGCGGCTCGCCGCTCCATCTGTTCCGGCACGACGGCGATTTCATGATCACGCTCGACCGCAATGAATTGATGAGCAGCCGGATGAGCGGCTCTGAACAGGCGCTTGGCCGAATGACCTGCGAGCGCCTGGGCAGCAGGGCCGCGGTCCGCATCCTCATCGGCGGATATGGCATGGGATACACCTTGCGTGCCGTGCTCGACGTGGCGGCCGCCGATGCGACGGTGGTCGTAGCCGAGCTGGTGCCGCAGATCGTCGCCTGGGCCAAGGGGCCGATGCAGGCATTGTCGCAAGGCTGCCTCGATGATCCGCGAGTGACGGTGCAGATCGCCGATGTGGCAGAATTGATCAGGGCCGGCACCGGTCGCTATGACGCGATCTGCCTTGACGTGGACAATGGCCCTGATGGCCTGACGCGGCAGGAGAACGACAATCTCTACACCTCGCGCGGGTTGGCGAGTGCACGCGCCGCGCTTCGCCCCGGCGGCATCCTTGCCATCTGGTCGGCCCGTCCCGATCCTGCTTTCACCCGGCTGTTGAAGAAGGCGGGCTTCACCGTCGATGAGGTGCAGGTAAAGGCAAGGACCAACGGCAAGGGGCCAACGCACACGATCTGGTTTGCAGTCCCGGACACTCACGAATAACGGGCAGAAAGACGCACATCGGCGCACACTGCTGCATGACCAGGGCGCTGCATGAACAGGGCGGGCGCAGTCCGGCATCAGCCCAGCGCGAACCGGTCATGGGCAACAGGAGAGGCGCCCCCCATCCTAACGCGCAGCAGCAATCGTGAGTGCAGGTCTCTTCCTGCTGGCCGGCTGCGTGACAAGGTCGCTGCTGCTACCAGGCAGCCATCCAGCAGATGCAGGACTTTCTCACCGCTTGCACGCCATGGCAACGGTCGCCTCAGGGTTCATGCGGCACGCCTGCCAAGCCTTCATGCGCGGCCCCGCGTGCTTTTACTCAGGGGATGATCTGACACAGCGCCCCCACTTGCCGCCCTCGACAAGGCCGCCGGGGGGGCTTGGCCCCATGCTGCGAGCATGCTCATCCAGCAGCGGCAGTTGCACGCAGCCCCTTACCGCTGCTCCTCACCTTCCAGATAGCCGTCACTGTCCGGCGGCATCGTTTCGCCAATGGCAGAACCGGGCTTTTCCCGACGGGGTTTTGCAATGCCCACCGTCGGTGTGCGTTCCCGCTTCCAGATATGCAGAAGATGGGTGAAGTCCCCCTTGCGGGCGAGTACGTCAGCAAGCGAATAGCTGTCGAGCACGTCGAGAAAGGCAACCAGCGCTTCATCCAGAATGCTGGTAAGGCCGCAGGCAGGCGCAATGATGCAGGCGCCGCATTCGACCAGGTCGAAATCTTCCTCTGTGTGCCGGATCAGCCGGCCGACGTTGATTTCATCGGCAGGTCTGGCAAGCCGGATACCGCCCGAACGACCTCTGACGCTCTCCAGATAGCCTGCATTCACAAGGTCGTTCACCACTTTCATCAGGTGATTTTGCGAGATTGCATAGGAAGCCGCGATCTCGGCGATCGGGCACAGACGTTCCGGTCGTGCAGCCAGATACAACAGCACGCGCATCGCAAAATCTGTGTAGCGGGTGAGCCGCATCGCTGGTGCCTTTCAAACAAGCATTCCTATTGCATGTTTTAGCGCATCGTCATAGATGCATTCCCGATATATGTTTAACGAGGTCGGAAACAATGCCGCTGTTGAAAGTGGATGAAGACAGCTTGCACACTCTGGTGACGGCCTTTTACGCCCGGATTCGTACAGACGAGCATCTGGGGTCGATCTTCAACGATGCCATCACCGACTGGCCGGAACATCTCGATCGGCTGACGGCGTTCTGGTCTTCGGTCATGCTGACCAGCGGGCGCTACAAGGGACAGCCGGTGCCCGCCCACATGAAGCACAAGGCCCGGATCACGCCTGAGCTGTTTGCGCGCTGGCTCGCCCTGTGGGCCGACACGACCGACGCGATGATGGAGCCTGGCGCTGCCAGGGACCTGCAGGACAAGGCGCAGCGTATCGCCCAGAGCCTCCAGCTGGCGCTTTTCTTCAAGGTCGATGCAGCAGCAATTATGAAGAAGGATACGATTTGATGAGCAACACGCACAAGGGTGAAGCCGACCCTGTTCCATACAGTTCGACACCGATTTTCGACGAAACATCGCTGCCCGACGCTTTACGCAACAGGCACGACACCAAGGAAGGCGTGTGGGGCCACATCCGTGTGATTGAAGGTCAGCTCAAGCTGACGATCCTCGATCCGGCAGGCTCTGCGCATCTGGAGGAAATCATCGTCGAACCCGGCAGCCCCGGTGTGGTGCTCCCCTGCCAGCCGCATTTTGTCACGCCGATCGGCGCAATGCAGATGCAGGTCGACTTCTACAAGGAACCGCCGCCGGGCTGAAACCTGTCGATTTAACCACAATCCCTCTGTCACTTCTGTCTAAAGGAAACCTCCATGTCGAGGACGCTCAGCCAAACCACCATTACCCTTGTCAAGGCCACCGTTCCAGCCTTGGAAGCCCATGGCCTTGATATCGTGCGCGAAATGTATGACCGCATGTTCGAGAACGATGAAATACGCGCCATGTTCAACCAGTCGCATCACGGGGATGCAGGTTCCCAGCCCCGCGCCTTGACCGGAGCGATCCTGGCCTATGCCAGCAATATAGAAAACCTTGCCGCACTCGCGCCTGCTGTGGAGCGCATTGCGCAAAAGCATGTCGGGCTGCAGATCCTGCCTGAACATTACCCGCATGTCGGAGAGGCCCTGCTGGGTGCCATCAAGACCGTGCTTGGTGATGCGGCGACCCCGGAGATCCTCGAAGCATGGGCCGAAGCCTATGGGTTTTTGGCCGACATCCTGATTGCCCGCGAAAGCACGGTTTACCAGCAGCAGCGTGAGGCAGATGGCGGCTGGAACGGCTGGAGGGATTTTCGCGTGGAAACGGTGACGGAGGAAAGCAGTGTCATCAAATCCTTTCTGCTGCGTCCTGTAGATGGCAAAAGTGTGCTGCGGCACAAGCCGGGCCAATACCTCACCTTTGCGTTTGACATACCGGGCCATCCAGCCACGAAGCGCAATTATTCCATTTCGTCGGCCGCGGATGGCGAAACCTACCGGATATCTGTGAAGCGCGAGCCTCAAGGTCTGGTTTCACAATGGTTGCACGATGATGTGGAGGCAGGAACCATTCTCAAGGTGGCACCGCCTGCCGGCGAGTTCTTCCTGTCCGGCGCTTCTGAACGTCCGGTGGTTCTGTTGTCGGGAGGCGTGGGCCTTACACCCATGATCCCCATGCTCGAGACATTGGCAGCAAGCAAGGACACCGCGCCTGTTCAATATATTCACGGCACGCACGACAGCAACACCCATGCGATGCGTGATCAGGTGCGGCAGATTGCGGCGACAAACCCCGCCCTGAGCATCGTTGATTTTCACCAGACACCGCTTGCGGATGAAACTGCGGGCACAGATTATGACCATGCCGGCATCATCACGGGCGAATGGCTTACCGCGAACACTCCGACAGATGCGGCCGATTATTTCATCTGCGGTCCGCGACCATTCCTCAGGGCAGCAGTGACGACGCTCTCATTGGCAGGAGTCCCGGCCAGCCGTATCCACTACGAATTCTTCGGACCTGCCGATGAACTTCTCGCGGCATGAACGCAGCCGGTAATACCGGCAGGAGGATCGGCAGTTGAAAGAACCGTCACCACAATCTTCAGTGGGCCAGGCAGGGCGCTGTGCTGAAACGCTTGGCCTGATCGCCTTGCTGGCGAATGGCGCTCCGCTGTGATCTCACACCCTCCTTGTTCGATCTTGCAGCATGACTCCCAATGAGGTGGCACCTCATATTGGTGGTCATGCTGGCAGGCGGAACTGCCGGAACGGTTTGCGGTGGTTGACTGTCCGGCTGGCTGATGTGTGCGGGCTTTGCAGATATTCATTTGAGAATTGTCCTCTATACCACCTTCCTTAACGGCCTGCATTCAGTGGCCGCACCTTTGATGCCGAAGGCTTCCCGGCGCCGTCGTTGATGGCGATCGGCACTTTTACCGGTCAGACAGCGCAGGGCGTGACGCTTGCCGCGATCAATTATGGCACCCGCACCAATCGTGCAGGCAAGTAACCGCCGTGGCGCTGCTTGCGGTCAGCTTGCTTGGAACCGGTGCAGGTCCCGGCATCATTGCTGCGATTACCGACTTCGGTTTCGGCTACCGGAAGGCCTTGCTTGGGTGTCCGGCCCGACCCGATTGGCCCGGCATCATAAGGATGGCTAGCGAGGTGAAAGTGAACGCCCGTCGCAAGCAGATCTGGCGTGGCAAGCCAGATAAAGCGCGCCAGAAGGATATCGATACGCGCTGGACACCCAAGATCTGGCGCAAGCTCCGGATTTGCCTCGATGGTCCACCGCTGTCGCAGATTGCGATCCCGGTATGCGGTCCAAGGTGCTCAGGCTGGAAAGCGGTGACCTCGTCTGCAGACAGCGACGGGCGCCAGTTGCGCGAGGTAATCCATTGAACGATTGAAAGAGAACTGCGGCAATCATCATATGAACGCATGCTGGTCTGCTTATGGCTGGATGACGCCAGGTTGGCAAATGACCTCACCGCACAGCAGGATTGATTGCCAGCCTGTCTGACGCCATATAGGGTCAATCTATTCGGAGCTTGTCATGACTATCCCTGCCTACGCCGAACGAGGCGAGTTCGCGCCGCGCAAGATGATCGCGGTGCTGCGCACCACCAGCGACGAACTCGCGCGGTCGCTGGGGTTGGGCAAGGATGCAATCCAGCGCAAGGATCGCATCGCTTCTGCACGTACCCAGCGCAGGCTACGCCAGATGGCCGAAGTCTTGAGCAAGGTGGAGCCGCGCTTCGGATCGCCGCTGCTTGCATACGCCTGGTACCGGGCGGAACCGCTGGCTGGATTTTCCGGGCAAACAGCCATGCAGCTGGTGCAGGCCAACCGGACCGACGATGTCCTTGCGTATATCGATGCGGTCGACGCCGGCATTCACGCCTAGTTGCGATGCATTTTGCCGGACTGCTCTACCGGGCTCTCAACCCGGTCTACGCACGCGATCCGCTTTCAGGAGCGGGAGCAGCCCGTTACGGAGGCAGGTTCAACAGGATCGGACGTGCTGCGCTCTACACCTCGCTCGCGCCTGAAACCGCGCTGCGCGAAGCCAATCAGGTTGGAACGCTGCAACCCACCACGCTTGTCGCTTATCAAGCCGATGTCGGACCCCTGCTTGATGGCCGCGAGGCGAAAGCCCTCGTGCCCTTCGGCATGACACCCACGCTGCTGGATGATCCTGCGTGGCGAGACCGCATGCTCTCGCGCCAGTCCGTTCCATCGCATGACCTTGCCGAAGCAGCTCTGGCAAGAGGGTTCGCCGGAATTCTCGTGCCCAGCTACGCGCGCGCAGCGCCGCCTGATGCGCTCAACCTGGTTCTGTGGAAATGGATCGGCCAGATCAAACTGGTCGACGATGCCAATCGGCTCGGCCTGAAGCCATAGCAGCAATCGTGCCATGCTTCGAACGCCGCGCTGCGGGCTGACCGAACAGATCAAGGTCCTCGTCGCGCGCCTCCGCTGCGCAGGTCGGCTGGTGATTCCTGTTCTGCTTCCATGATGAACACGCCACACGGCTAGCAGCCCATGCGACCAAAGCTGGCCGTTTCGTCAACATTGTCGGCAAACACGCGCGATTTACGAGTCGTTTTCGACGTCGTCCGCTTTACTGACGTCAGGCGCCGGAACGACAATCAGGTCGCACGGGCCGCTGACGAAGCTCTGCGTCTTGGCGCGTTCAGAACCGCCGGTATGGTGCCGGCCAGCAATGATCCTTTCGATGTTGTCGGCAGCGTTCCCTATTCGCTTTACCCGTCGTCGAACCGGAAAAACGGCAACGGCGCGCCAAGATCTGGCAGCTTTCGCGCCGGCGCAAGTTCATTGCGATGGCCGGTCCTGCTGGATCAAAGCACAGCTACCGTTGCATGATGCTGTTCGATAGCGCCGTCTGTCGATGGTGGATATGATCGAAGACATGTTGGCGCGCTTTTTGCTGCTTGGCAGCGCCGAGTGAGCAGATCAGGCGGCACGATTGACGGCAAGCCGCTCATTCAAAGCCAAAGCCCTCACAATCGCAATTATTTATATTTCCTTTATTTGAAGCCGATGGTAACAAAATTATCAGCATGTTTAGATTAGTTAGGCTGAAAATGTGCACGGGTGTGATGCCGCTGTTTCTGAAGATCGATTGCAGCAACCAGGATTTCTACCGCGCCACATTGCTTTGGGAGAATAGCAGATGACGACA